>NZ_CP009129.1:1598250-1917900 GCF_000785555.1 Planococcus sp. PAMC 21323
CAATTCATGCAGAATTTCCTGGCAAATTGCTCGCTTATAATTGTTCACCGTCATTTAACTGGAAAGCGAAGCTTGATGAAGAAACGATTGCAAAATTCCAAGTTGAACTTGGAAAAATGGGCTATAAATTCCAATTCGTTACGCTGGCTGGTTTCCATACATTAAATCACAGCATGTTCGAACTGGCTCACGACTACAAAGATCACGGCATGGCCGCTTACTCGAAACTGCAACAAGCTGAGTTCGCTAATGAATCAAAAGGCTATACAGCGACACGTCATCAGCGTGAAGTCGGTACGAGTTACTTTGACGAAATCTCTCAAATTGTTTCTGGTGGGACAAGTTCAACAACTGCTATGAAAGGTTCAACAGAAACCGCTCAATTTACCACAACGAACTAATCGACACTGATATGACTAGCTTCTATTCCACGCCACGGCATTCAAAACTAAAACTAACTTACTGGAGGAGATCCTTATGAAAACGACAAAAACGTTTGAGAAACGCTCAATGAAAGAATGCCGCGAGTGCGGATGCGAAATAAAAGAGCAACAGCAGTCAATCATTTACGAATGCGAACGCTGCATGTGCAATCAAGACGAATAAAGCAAAAACACAAGCCACTCAAAATTGAGTGGCTTGTGTTTTTTTCTTATGGGTTTTAATCTAACAGTGCATTGCCTGGATTTTCTTCTATCGTCTTGAAAATTCTTGAGAATAATTCTTTAATATTTTCCTCATTCACTTCATCATTATACAAGTCAAATGTCCAAGTTTTTCGAACATTTTCCGTCGTTTCTAGAAAACCTGTTGCGTAATAATTATGATAGGGAATTTCCCTTGCCTCTTCATATGCTAAATTTGAATCGATAAATGGGTATTCACCCTTATTCGATTCAATGAAAAAGAATGGGATATGCGACTCTAAATAAGTAGATGAATATTGACTTTCGGCAGCTTGTGAAAGCTTTTCTATTGTTATAAAAACTGCATCGTATTTTTTTAATTCGTCTGTCGTGAATTTGCCAAATGAAATTTCTTCAAAATCGATTTGTTTTTCGTTAACTTCTGGTGATGTACCTAGCACTGCAACTGTTAAACTTCTTCCTTTATAAGGCTCGAATTCAGGAGTTGTACAAGCACCTAACATGAGCAATATCAAAAATAATAGAAGTGTAAACTTTTTGGCTATCTTCATTAACACCTTCCTCACTTGTTTTTCTTCGCTTTTAAAATCAGGAAATTCGGACTCTTCATTAACTTTGTGTATTGTTCAGGTGCTAGATTTTTAAACAGCTCTGTTGGTTTTGGTTCAATTACTTGTTCGATTGAAAAATGAATTAGTAGTGAATCAAAAACTTCGCTTAAAGATCTGCGGAAAAAAGGCACACGATAAGTCTGTCCTTCTTTATTCCACGAGTCCACAATCAGTTCCGTGTTAAAATAATCGACGTCTTCGAGTAACTGAAGGTCTGTTAGCGGATGATGAATTGACAAATGTAAACTACCTCCATATTTTAATACTCGGGAGAGTTCTTTTAATGTCCCCTCCCACTCTTTTATGTAATGTAGAGTTAATGAACTAACGATAAGATCAAAACTGTCGTCTTGAAAAGGCAAGTTATCTTCTAAATCTAGACAAATCACATGAGCTTTATCTCCTAATAAATACTGCGTTTGAATGACCATTTCTGGACTAATATCAACCGCTGTTACTTGCGCACCTCTTTGCACGAATTGCTCAGAATACCACCCTGCAGAACAGCCTGCATCGAGAATATGTAAACCGGCTAACTCTTTTGGTACTAGGTCCATCATTGCCGGTCTTTCGTATTGTGTATTGTATAAATTATTCGTATCCTCCATTTTTTTATAGATGCCTGCCAGTTCATTAAACACATCAACTATTTGTTTTTTCATACTTTCTCCCCTATCATAGGCCGATCTATTTTATACAATACGTGTCGCTCAAGTGGGCTGTTCTTTTTTAGCTTAGCGTGATCAAACTCTCCAACTTTGTTCATGCCAATTCTTTTCATCACTGCTTCAGAAGGCTTATTGATAGATGCTGTAAAAGAATACACATGTTTCATGTTTAATGTATCAAACGCATATGCAAGACAAGCCTTTGCCCCTTCTGTTGCATAGCCTTTTTTCCAAAATCGCTTGTCTAAACGCCAGCCTATTTCAGCTGAACCTTTCCCCTCAATATCTATCGTAATTTCAAGGAAGCCAATAAAACCAATAAACGCCTCGTCTTCTTTTCGTTCTACTGCCCACATCGAATACCCATTATCATCCATATGCTTTTCGAAGCGATCAATAAGTTGAGCCGATTGGTTTTCGGTCATTGTTTCAGGAAAGTAACGCATTACTTCCTTGTCACTAGACATAACCGCAAATTTTTCCCTGTCCATTTGTTGCCAGCGTCTAAACCCTAGTCTCTTTGATACAAAAAGATAGTGTGTCAATGTCCCTCCCCCTTTTTTTGATTAACTAGTGTGATCAATATCCCTCTTATTATATTACCAAATTTCGGCATTTTTCAAAACTGTACACGTAATTGTCACTTTTAAAGACATTAGTTAATAAATAAAACGATTAATCATTAAATATCGAAAATAATGATTGCAATATGCATTATTTTTTTGCATTATTATAGATAGGGATAATTATTAATGCAAAAAAATTTTGCGTCTACATCTTTATTCTACATCTTTATTCTACATATGTTGAAGTTTACTAATTCTTCAACAGTTTGTTCCGTTATAAAATACAGAGAAGATTGGGGCAATAAAAAATGATCGTAAAAAACTTCTTTATCCACCTTTCAGAAAACCAACTTTTAAATAAAGCTGCTCAAAACTACGGTTTCAAGCTTGGAGCTCACAGCGTTGTTGCGGGAACTAATATTGAAGAAGCGATTGACAGCATTAAAGAATTAAATGCTCATGGTATTAGCTGCACGATTGATAATCTTGGTGAATTTGTTCACGATAAAGCTGAAGCATTAGAAGCAAAAAATCAGATTTTGGGTGTTGTTGATGCAATTCATCAGCATAAGGTTGATGCTCATATCTCGTTAAAGCCTTCACAATTAGGTCTTGATATCGATTATGATTTCTGTTTTGAAAATATTAAAGAAATTGTTGATAAAGCATTTAAGTATGATATTTTTATCAATATCGATATGGAAAACTATGACCGTCTACAACCTTCATTTGACTTGATGGAAGAATTATCTAAAGACTATGACAACATTGGTACAGTAATACAATCATACTTTTTAAGAGCTCAAGAAGACATTAAAAAATATAGCAATTACCGTTTACGAATCGTAAAAGGTGCATACAAAGAGCCTGAAGAAGTTGCTTACCAAACAAAAGAAGAAATCGATGCGAATTATATCGAATTAATTGAGTACCATTTGTTGCATGGTAAGTTTACTTCGATTGCAACACACGATCACAACGTGATTAATCATGTAAAGCAATTTGTCGTTGATCATAACATTCCAAATGACAAATTTGAATTCCAAATGCTTTATGGATTCCGTAAAGAAATGCAACTTGAACTTGCAGCACAAGGTTATAATTTCTGTACGTATATTCCTTTTGGAACAGATTGGTATGGTTATTTCATGCGTAGACTGGCAGAACGTCCACAAAACTTAAACTTAGTTGTTAAACAAATATTTACGAAAAAAACAAATACAGCATTAGGTGTAGTTGCAGGTGCATTTTTACTCGGTCGTTTAACAAGCAAAAAGTCATAAAGATCTTCTAGGTGAGCCTATAATATAGTAGCGTACTTACTCTAAACAAGTACGTTACTTTTCTCATTAGAAAGGAGCAGCTAAATGTCTTATATATTGCAAGTAGATTTTCCGATGGGTGGTCCTTTTGGAGATGAAATGGCAACAGCTTTTAACGAGCTAGCCTAAAGCATTAACAAAGAAGAAGGCTTTATATGGAAGGTTTGGACAGAAAACACGACCACTAAAGAAGCTGGTGGCATTTATTTATTTGAAACTGCAGAAACTGCAGAAAAATATTTGCATATGCACTCAGTAAGATTAGCCGAGTTTGGAATTACAAATGTGAATGGCAAAATCTTTGCAGTCAATTCCACTTTGACAGCTATTAATCATGGTCCTATAACGTAAGAAAACCTGCATGCCTTATTAGGTTTGCAGGTTTTCTTACGTTAACGCATTAAATCTCAATAATTTTCATCGCAGTATAAATTTCTTCTTTAGGCGAGTCGAGTACCCATTCATTTGGATAATGACCAAGCGGATTGCAAATACACTCAATGCCTTTATATTCCTCGTGATAGCGTGAATGCGTATGGCCAAAAATCATTTTTTTGACACCATATTTTTCAGCTAAATTGCCAAGCCGCGAACTTCCCATCATGGCATTAAAAAAATCCCACGTAGGTTCATTTTTAATTTGGATAAAATGCTCAAATGGAACAAAATGATTAACTAAAATAATGTTTTTCCCTTGATGTTCTAGTAACCACTGTTCAAGCCTTGTAATATATTTTTCAGTGACTTCTTTGTCTTTCTCTGGCCAATGAGCATGAAGTTTATCTGGCCACGTAAAATTACTACACCGACCGATCTCAAATTCCTCTTCAGTAAATTCAGGTGAACCCAATGAATAATCGTACCAACCTCCATCCCCAACGACGACCCATTCTTTGTTTAGCTCTATTGGTCCTCTCCCTAAATTGCCTTTAAACTTAAGCAATTGATCATAAGCTACAGTAGAATCTTCATGGTAAATATCGTGATTTCCGTGAACATATAAAATTTGTATATTCGGTAATTCGTTTTGCAATTGATTCAATAAATTTAAGCTTTTCTCAGGACCAGCCGCCATATCTCCGCACATAATATAAATATCCGGAGCATGTTGGATTAAACTGTCCCTTAAAAGCAATAGTATATCAGTCTCAGTTTTTTTTCGGTTTAATCCTTCATGAATATCAGATAAAACAGCGATTTTCACTGGGCATTCCTCCTATGAGAAGCATACTAGACAATGTATTTATAGCTACCGATATTTTATAACGCAATATTCGTTACATATTTATTATAACTGATTTTTCAGTCTTTTAAGAGTAGAAGCTGAAATATTTCATAAAAAAGAGAAATGTATAATGATTCACATTTCTCTTTTATCAACGTTTTTATTAAGTTGTGATAAGCGATTCTGTTTGAACGGGTGCGTTTTTCAAGGAGATACTGACGAGATCTCCTGTCGTAAACCGTGTGGTAAATACTGATTCGTGAATCGTCCAAGTTTCTTCCTCGACCTCGACTGTGTAATGTATTTCATGTCCTTGGTATTGAACAAAAGTCACAATACCTTGTAGCCCAGCTTGTTCTGGTGGAAGAAGTTGAAACTGTTCAGGACGCACAGGATATATACCACTTTCCTTAAAACTAGCTGTCACACCAAGATCAGGCCATACATTTTTTGAATCTATCGCTGGAATAAATTGTTTGTTTTGCCACTCGCCTTTAACCAAATTGCATTTACCAACAAACGTAGCTACAAATTCAGTTTCAGGGCGTGTATAAAGTACTTCAGGAGGTGCAATTTGTTCAATGCGACCTTGATTCATTACGACAATTTTATCAGCAATAGCCAATGCTTCTCCTTGGTCATGCGTTACAAAAACGATCGAAGCTTTTGTTTCTCGGTGCAGTTTTTGAATTTCTTTACGCATCTCCATACGCAACTCAACGTCTAGCGCACTTAAAGGCTCGTCCATTAACAGCAAATTGGGTAAAGGTGCGATAGCACGTGCTAAGGCTACACGTTGCTTTTGACCACCAGACAGCTCTGAGGGATATCTCTCAGCCATAGAGTCTAACCCAACAAGCTTTAACACTTCATTAATACGTTGTTGAAGCTCTTTTTTACCTTCTTTAATTTTATTGGGATGATAGCTGAGTGGAAATTTTACGTGTTCTGCAACCGTCATATGTGGCCACAGTGCAAACGATTGAAACACCATGCCGATATTGCGTTTTTCAGGTGGCAATACTCGTTTTTTTGAAGCGAGCATCAGATTATCCATTTCAATTGTTCCATCAGTCGGTCCCATAAATCCGGCTAATAATTTAAGTAAAGTCGTTTTTCCGCATCCTGAAGGTCCAAGTACTGCGATAAATTCACCTTCACCGATCTCCAAATCAATCGCATGAAGCGCAGTAAAAGAACCGTATTTTTTCGATACATTATTTACTTTAATCATTTACTTTTCAACACCTTTCTATCCCAAATTTTACTTAGTAGCATAAACAAACTGCCACCGAACAATATGCCCAGCACGAGTATAGTTGAAAAAGCTGTCGAATAAGTTGAGTAACCAGCTTGTTCATAACCAAAAATAACTACTCCAACTGTTTCAGATCCAGACGACCATAATAAACTCGATACCGTCAATTCTGTAAGCGCCATTAAAAATACAAGTAACGCGCCACTGATAATTCCAGGAAACAATAAAGGCAATAAAATACGACGCCATTTTACCCAACCGGTTGCGCCAGAAGTTCGTGCTGCCTCTTCCATTGAAGGATCAATTTGCAACAACGCCGTATAACTCCCTCTAACTTGCAACACGAGAAAACGTGTGACATAAGCGATAAATAAGATCCACACTGTTCCGTAGATACCAGGATTCCATCCTGGTATAGGTTCGAGCCACATAAAAATCATACAAAGGGCAAACACAGTTCCCGGCAGTGCATAAGGAATAGTCATAAACAATTCTGCTGTTTTCGTACTCCAGTCTGGATATTTAAAGCGTAAATAAGCGACTGCGGTTCCGATTACTAAACAGACGAGCATTGTAAAGATGGCGAGTTGTAAACTATTCGACAAAGCAGATAATGGTTTTGAATCCGTTAAAAATACATATTCATAATTTCGGAGTGATAAGTTTTCTAATTTGAATGGAACACCATAAGCAGAGATTAGCGATAATGCGCCCATTGTAATGAGCGGCATCAAACTCGTCACTAATAAGAATACCCATAACGAGACTTCAAGAAGCTTTTGTTTACCCGCTGACAAATAAATACGTGGCGATGAATCACTTCTATTTGTTTCATTAACGCGACTGCGGCGTAGCAAAAACCATTGCAGTAAGGTTCCCATCAACGCTATTAGTCCAAGTATAACGGACAACACAGCAGCACGAGAAAATGCAGTTGGACCGAATCCGACCACTTGCTCATAAATATACGTACTCAATACACGAATGTTTGCAGGAGTTCCTAAAAAAGCTGGAATTCCAAAATTATCAAGATTTGATAAAAAGGCAATCAAGCCTCCACTTGCAATCCCGGGAAGCGCAAGTGGAAGGACCACTTTCCAAAACGTTCGTTTTTTCGACAAGCCACTAGTGGCAGCTGCCTCTTCTAATTCACGAGGAATTTTCCGGAAAACGTTTACTGTAAATAAATACACAAGTGGATAATGCGAAATTCCAAGAAGCAGAATAATACCACCGATACTGTATAAATTCGGTGCTTGCAGATCACCTGGTAACCATGAAAGCATCGCTGTCACTGGACCAGATGCACTGAAAAACTGTGTCCAAGCTAATGTTGTAATATAAGATGGGATTACAAATGGCAGAAAAATAAATAGCTGCATTGCACGTTTTCCACTTAATTCGACATATGCGACTATCCAAGAAAACAAGATTCCAAGTACCAATGCAAGTAATGTAGAACCTGCAACGACGATCAAGGTGTTTTTCACTGTTTTCCATGTTGCTGGTTCTCTTAGTACTTCTGTGTAATACTGCATGGTTAGTGACCCATCATCTACGAAACTCAACCAAACAAGTCGCAGTACCGGTAATAAAAAAAACAAAAAAATTACAAGTAATCCAATTACCTTATACATATTCTTACTTTGAAAAAAGAGAGAAAAAGAGGTGTCCCTCTTTTTTCTCTCTTCTGCCATTGGCGGTTTTGCTGTCATATAACTAACTCCTCACATCGAAATCCAGCTTTTTTTTACTCTCCAAAAATCTTCCCAAACTTAGCTTTATCATCGTTACGAGTTTCTAACAATTCAGTCGCTTCAGCACTTAAAATTGTCATTTCATCTAATGTTTTTAGCCCTTCCGGAGCTTCGACACCTTCACGAATCGGCGTATAGCCTTGATCAGAAGCTAATTGTTGGCCTTCTTCCGAGAGGATAAAGTCGACAAATGCTTTTGATGCGTCTTCATTTTCAGTATTAGCGAGTATCCCAACTGGTTCAGTAATAACTGGAACTCCTTCTTTCGGATAAATCAATTCAACTGGAGATCCTTCATTTTTAGCACGAGCTGCTAAAAAATCTACGATCATGCCATAATTTTTTTCGCCAGTTGCCACACTTTCTAAAACTGCCCCGTTGCCTTGTGTGATCATCACATCGTTAGCGCTAAGTGCTTCGTAAAATTCCCAACCCAATTCATCTTGACGCGTAATAACACCTAAATTATAGGCAGCAGCACCAGAATATAATGGGCTTGGCATCACTGACTGTCCTTTCGTCGCAGCATCAGTTAAACTGCTCCAACTATCCGGCATATCGGACACTTCGTTCGTATTGACGATCATTCCGGTTGCCATAATTTTTGTGCCCGCATAAGTTCCATCGGGGTCGACAAAAGCATCATCCATTGATTCTGCTTCTGGTGATTTATAACTTAGCAATAATTCTTCTGCTTTAAAATTCTCAAACGTTACAGAATCTGCAACTAATAGTACATCAGCCTGAATATTACCACCTTGATTTTCAGCTTGGATTTTTGATACTACCTCTTCTGTACCTGAACGGAAAATACTAATCTCAACTTCTGGATTTAGTTTTTTAAACGCATCAACTAATCCTTGCGCATCTGCATCCGGCTGTGATGTGTAGAAATCCAGTGTACCTGATACTCCTTCTCCTTCTTTCGAAGTATTTGAATAGGAATCACCTTCTCCACCGCCACAAGCAGCAAGTAATGTTGCTAGGCCTAATGATGCCGAACCAAAAAAGATTTTCTTCATATCATTTCCTCCTTATGTTTTGTATCGGCCATTAAAGAGATTGTTATTTAAGGACTCTTTAAAAGTATAACGCTACTATATGAAGCTATTGTTAAGCTATTATTAAAAAATATTATTGTAATCCACAAAACTATTCATCTTTTGGAAACTTTACATACTTATTGTCTTATAAAGTAACTATAAATTGCCTAGCTAGCAAGGTCAAATATAAATTTTTATACTATTTGGTTTTCAAAAATACTTAATGTCGTTTTATTTTAAATATACAATCTGAAACTATACAAAAAGCACTTTAATCCACAACTTCTGATTAAAAAAGCTAGTGGGTTAAAGTGCGTGATCTTATTATTTTTTTTTAGTAAATGAGTTATTATTTTTAGTTAATAGCTTGCTTTTTTTCATTTAGTTGAGACGAAAGCTCCTGAAACCACTCTTTATCATCAGTGGCTAGTGCCAAATCAATCAAGAAACTAAGTTGTGCTACATCTTTATTTGCGGATTCTGGAATACTATCAACTTGATGTATAGACATTGGAATGGTCATGCCAATCATTTCCTCATTGTCACTTTCTACAACCGTTACATTGACAGCTTCTTTAAGAATATCTAAGGAATCGATGAACCCAATGATCAATTCGTCATGGCGTGACTTCCCTTTTACCCAATCACTTATTTTTAAAATCGTTTTATTCGTACCCATATCTATACACCTACTTTACATTATTTTTGTTGTTACATACTGAACACTATCGAATGTTCGATTCTTATTACTGTTTCCCTTATCAAACACTCGCAAACGTCATAAGCCACTAATTAAAAGAAGAAATCGCCTTACCCTTTGTAAAATTCTTCACTAAACTTCTGACTTAAGTTAATGTTACGTCTCTACTCTTAGAAACTCAATTTATATGCCTCATATTCGAGATATGTTAAATTCGTATAAAATCAAAAACAACCTCTCTTTCCAGTTAAGGATTAGAGAGGTTGTAGCTATGGTGAAATGTTGTATTTTTATATTATATCGACCATTTGATTAACATTCCAGCGTGCGTTAAGCCTCCGCCAAATCCGTAGAGAAGCAATGTATCATTCGGCTTAAGCTTACCTTCTTCTAAACCTTTAACCAATGATAACGGAATTGAGGCTGCTGAAGTATTACCATAATACTCGAGACTATAAATTGTTTGTCCAAGTGAAAGTCCAGTTCTATTGCAAATCGATTCAATAATTCGAAGGTTAGCACTATGTGGTATAAACCAGTCTACATCCTTTGTCTCGTATTGAGCCTTTTCTAATAATGCTACCACTCCTTTAGGAACGGTATTCACAGCCCATTTATAAACTTCACGTCCGTTTTGATTGACGAAACCATTTACCGCCAATTCATTTCCAAACATTTGTTGGGAAAGATCTGTACAGTAAAGATTATGAGCCAGTTCTCCATTAGTACCCATATGCGACTCAATAAAACTTGGATTTTCTTCATCAAATTCTACAAGAACAGCTCCCCCGCCGTCCCCAAATAAGATGCATGTTGAACGATCACTATAATCCAAAATTTTAGAAAAGGTTTCTGCTCCTATGACTAAAATCTTTTTGTTTAATCCTGAAGTAATTAGGCCATTTGCAATATGAAGTCCGTATGCAAATCCAGAGCAAGCTGCATTTAAATCAATCGCCCCCGTATTTTTAATGCCAAGTTTTGCTTGAACAAGAGCAGAAACACTCGGCGTTTTAAAATCAGGTGTCATTGTACAGGCGATAATCATATCTACATCATCTAATGACATACCAAAGCGCTCTACTAAATTTTCCACAGCTTTCACACTAATATCACTCGTAAATTCAGTAGCAAGAGCCATTCTACGTTCTTTTATACCAGTCCGTTGGACGATCCATTCATCATTTGTTTCCACTAATTTTTCTAAATCGTGATTTGTCAGCTTCTTTTCAGGTACATATGAACCGATAGCTGTAATTCGAGCTCTTGAAGTGTTCAGTTAAAGCGCCTCCTCTTATTATACTCTCACTATTCTACCACCAACTATTAGCATTAGGTACTAATAAAGCGAGTTATCGTATTTTTTTTCAAGTTATAAAAATATTACGTCCTATTTAAAAATTCTTTTAATTAACTAAATATACAGACAAAATAGTTTATTTATATTATAATGAACAAAAAAATACAAGGAGTTGATTGTGTGAAGAAACTTTTGAAAATGCTCATTGTTGCTGTTTTGCTCGTTTTTTCTCTTGGGGCTCCATCCGTTTTAGCTGAAAATAATCAAGGTAAAGAATCTCTCGTCGCATTGGGTGATTCTATAACTTTTGGTTATAATTTGAACCAAAAAAATAATCATCCTGCTAAAGCTGCATTTCCCTATCTAATCGGCGATGATGCCAATTTACGTGTACGTAACCTAGGAGTTGCAGGTTGGCAAACGGAGGATCTACTCGCTACATTAAACACCAGCAAAAAGTATCAGAAAGCTATTCAACATGCTGATTACATTACGCTGACAATCGGCGGAAACGATTTAGTAGAAATTTTAAAAGAAGCTAACGTTGAAAGTGGAGGAAATCCTCAGCAGTTTCAACAATTAATTCAACAAAAACTGGCTACTAGTCCCGCTTTTGATAATCTTGCTGCTAGCATTCAAAAAATACGTTTTCTCTCACATGCCCCAATTATTCTGTACAATATTTATAATCCATTCCAAGTAACTGATCCACTGCATTATGTAGTAGCTCCTTACTTACCACAAATCAACGCTGCTTTCACAGGGATAGCGGCTAACTTTAATGACGTTACCGTAGTTGACGCCTATAGTGCTTTTAATAATCACCAGTCTGAATTTGTCACTCCGCAAGATATTCATCCTACAAATGCTGGACAGCAAAAGCTTGCTGAAATCGGCTTGGAAGTTCTTTACTACGAATATATTGCTCACTGAAATAAATAAAAGCTGTAGCTCGTTTTAAAGAGGCTACAGCTTTTAAATGGTTTAAAGTTTTTCCAATTCGAAAGAGTGTATTTACTACCAGCAAAAAGATAGTAATCAGATTCCCGTACATTTCTGCGAGAGTTTGTTCAGTATGTATTTCTCAACAATAAAAAGATATACTTATATATGATTGAAATAATGTATGAGGTGATTTGAGTTGAGAAGTGGAAATCCAAGTTTAAAGACCGAAACGTTCGAAAATTTTAAAGGTACTGCGACTGGTCAAAGTATGACCATCCAAGGCACTGTCAACAAAACATTTATCCTTCTCTTACTGCTGCTCGTGACGTTTGTCTATTCCTGGAATCAATTTGTCACTAGTCCTAGTGGTGTACTGCCCTTACTTCTCGTAGGTGCGATTGGTGGACTAATTGCAGGATTGATTACGATTTTTGTGCCTAAAGTGTCGCCATTTACAGCGCCCATCTATGCGTTGTTAGAAGGTTTGTTCCTTGGGGCAGTCTCTGCGCAATACGAAGTTCAGTACGGCGGAATTGTCTTTCAAGCTGTTCTCATTACGATAGGCGTACTACTAAGTTTATTGCTTGTTTATAAGTCAGGTCTGATCAAAGTTACGCAAAACTTTAGACTCGGTGTTGCGGCAGCTACTGGTGCTATTTTCTTGGTTTATGTGATTTCGTTTATTGGCGGATTTTTTGGCTTTGAAATTCCGTTCCTTCACGATTCTTCACCTATAGGCATTGGGATTAGCGTAATTATCGTTATTGTAGCTGCGCTGAATTTGGTTTTGGATTTTGACTTTATTGAAAATGCTGCTGAAAAGCAAGTTCCAAAATACTTTGAGTGGTATGGTGCTTTCGGTTTGCTTGTCACATTGGTTTGGTTGTATCTTGAAATTCTTCGGTTGTTATCGAAAATTCGTAGTAGATAATCAGAAAACGTCCTTCGGGGCGTTTTTTATTTGGATAGACTCAACTTTACACTATAATGCCTCATGCTTTTTGGAATACCTTTTATTTCAAATACACCTTCTATAACTAAATTTCTTATACGATACTCCAAGAAACCGTGATCAATTGGATGTGGATAGCGAGAAAGCATTTCTCCAATTACTCTAGCTGTTAAAATAAAATCAATCGTTCCGGTCTCATTGTGTATTTCTTGAACAAGATCAATTATTGACGAATCAAAATAATCTTCCTGAACGCTTTGAATAGTGCCGTTTTCAAAAATCCACAGCTTCTCGGGTTTCTCTGATAGCAATAGCCACTCGTTTTCTAACTCTACCCTTTCTTCTTTTGTTATCAACATTTTCGATTTTGTTGAATATAATTCTTTAAATTGATGCGAAGCAACTTCACCCGAATGTCTTATATCAAATTTTGACTGGTCAAAAGCTTCTGTGATATTGAGAATATATATATCATTTTTCTTTTCTCGCAAAAGATACAGGAAGTAACGAAGTGCAATCTGTTCGTCGCAATTTGTCGCTGTCCACAAAATGATAGGTATAGAAGATGGTATTGTGTTAATTTGATCAAGCGTTTTTATAATTCGGCTATTGTACTCCTCCTCGATATAATCTACTTCATAATTAATATGGTCTAATAACCACTCAAAACGCTTTTTCCTGCCTTCATCAGTATGTATTTTCCAAAAGGGTCCTATCGCAAAAAAATCTGGAAAACCTATGATTTGGTTTTCATTACTTAAACCAATTCGCAATGAACCTGCTGGTGATTCACCGCAAATAAGGTGCACCGCCGTTTTTTCGCTATCAAATTCCCTCTCATTATGTAATTCTTGTTGCACTTCCTCAGCTAATGATAATAACTCTTGCACTATATTACTTTGTGAATCCTCTTCTTTTTTCAGAAATTCTATTCTATATAATATATTCAATAGTAAACTTTTAGCTTCACTGCCACTCAATTTTTCTATTTCTAAATGTAACTCTGACATATTCGCGAACACCTCTTCCTTCAATTTAACAGTTAAATAATCTACTGTAAATATCCTCTAACTTTCAAATTATGTCTAATATTTTCTACTTAACATAGAAAAAGCGCTTCCCTATATGAGTTACAGGTAGCGCTTTTATTGATTTATTAAATTAGTAACTACTGCTTAAGCTCTTTTGGTATTCTTATTATCGATATACATCATAGATTTTTCTGTTTTGTATTGCTTATAACCTTCTATATATTCTTTATACATCCCCAAATATGTTTTAGCCAGTTGATTCTTTCTTTTACCTGTATTCATTACTTTTGTCATTTAATTTATCCCCCTTAGTATGGTCAATCATCTGTTTCTACTACTAAAAAATAGTTTGTAAATAAACGATACGTGATTTAGTTGATAAATTTCTCGCAAGTAGATTTTTTGTGTAAAGGTATCACTTGGAAAATTTCTTCAGGGCAACTCTTGGATAATTGATACATGTTATAAAATACTTCTTTAGCAATTTCATATCGATGCATACGATTCGGCATAGCTTGTACTTTTTTAGTAGCTTGATCAAATCGTTGTTCATTTATATCGACCCAAAAGGTTTGAATCCGCGTTTTTTCTTTTCCGTCTTTTTCAATTAAAACTTCTCTTGTTAAACGAGCAAAGCAAGTGATATACATATTTCCTTCTTCAACATGAACATCCTTAGATTTTAAAAAGTAGTAATTTGCCCTTTGATCGGGCAGACACAAATCTTGTTCCATGTTTTCTACTCTCCTCTAGACCATGTGTTTATTTTTTATTCAAGTGCGAAAAGTGAATCCGATAGACGTTCGGCAAATAGTTTCGGAGACTCAAGGGAAGTAATCCGTAAACAATACATTCCTCGTTCCAATGTTAGCTGCTGAGAATAACTGCTTGGAAAAAAGTTTGGGTGTTTGGGTGTTTGATCATTTCATTGACAAACATTGATAACTCCTCAGGAAGAAGAAAAACTTCAGCTTGATTAAAAGCTTTTTGGTTATCTACGGATAGTTTATAAGTAACTGACAAATCTAATGACCAGTTTACAAACAAATCAACACTTTCTTGAGCTTTGACCTTTCGAAGTTTTTGAAAGTGCCAATATCCATCAGCGAATTCCACTTCACCACCCAAAAGATTTCTGACTTTCTCAGATATTTCTACTTGTAAAATGGTTTCTATCATTTAATCATTCCTTTACACGCACTAAAAATAACACTGGCACAATGCTTTTTGTAACCAAAATTTTTCAATTTCATGCAAAACTAACTTGCACAGATTTTTTTCTGATAATTCAACTTCAATATGATAATAGTAATTAAAACTCATTATAGTAGCTCTAAAGAACAACTTTATAACTAATAAAAATTTAAATTTAAAATATTTATTTTGTTAACACTACATTTAGACTATATTACACCACAAAATATGTAAAGCGTTAAATAAAATTCTTTTAATTCTGACTATTAATAAGTTTTTCTTAAATAATATTTATACTGAATATCGTATATAAAATTAATAACTTGTGTTACTTTTTGTAATTACAGTATATTAAAAGTAACTTTTGCGCTGCAGAAACCTAATACAATTTCTAAACTCTATAGCATATAGATTACCCTCTGTTCTTAGCGGTTAGGAGCAATTTCATGGTATATTTAAAATTCATTACTTAGCTATAAACAAATAGAAAGTGCCTAATATTAGGCACTTTCTATTTGTTAAAATATAGATATTTTAGGGTTTGATTAGAAACATGTTCACATTGCCATCCTAATATCCATTTTAAGAATGTTTTACTAAAATAAGGTAATTTCGATATTTTTTCAAATATATAAATTAGTTATTCTCCAATTTATAAGAGTTTTGTCAAAACCTAATCACCCGCTCCCTTTTTGGACTGCTCTCCCAATATCCCTTTTTCAACTTCGAATCAATTAACTTGTATGCTTCTTTTAAACAAAGCTCTTCAGATGGAAATTCTTTTGTATTTACAGAACCTCGACTACCAATTTTCCCATATAATACGATAAATACATTTCCTTGTGCTTTTATCTTCCAAAATTTATTTGAATAGGAAGTTACACAGACTAATGACTTTTCCAAATGACTCCCCCACTTTTACGAATGCTATACAACATAGTATAGTATACAAAATCCATTATTCCATCCACTAAAAAAGGAACTTTTCGCTGGTCTTACTAGTTATCTCTATTTCTATTGATTCGACTTAAACATCCCCTTTGAAACTATTCTTTTAATTATCCGTATAAACTATTACTCAACCTAAGGAGGAATACATTATGTCAAAGTACTCTATTCACCAATTTGTACAAAATACAAAACAAGATGAACATGCACATGATTTTTTCGAACTTGAGACAGAGCGCCTGTTAGAAGTTAATTTAGATGGCCTTGTATGGGCAAAAGCCGGATCGATGATTTCTTACGAAGGAAATATTAAATTTGAACGTGAAGGTATTTTAGAACACGGACTCGGCAAATTTGTAAAAAAAGCTTTTAGTGGCGAAGGTGCACAGTTAATGAAAGCAAATGGTTTAGGCAAATTATATGTTGCGGATAATGGCAAAAAAATTACCGTATTAGATTTAGAAGGCGAAAGTATTTATATTAACGGCAATGACCTTCTTGCTTTTCAAGATGGATTAACGTGGGATATTAAGTTGATGCGCCGCGTTGCAGGCATGATGGCTGGTGGTTTATTTAACATTCGTTTAGAAGGAAGAGGGCTTGTCGCTTTTACTTCTCATTACGAGCCGCTCACTTTACTTGTAACGCCTGATAAGCCCATTTTCACAGATCCAAATGCAACGGTGGCGTGGTCAGGCAGTCTAGAGCCTGATTTTGTAACAGATATTCAATTGAAAAGTTTATTTGGACGTGGTAGCGGCGAATCTGTACAAATGAAATTCTCTGGTAATGGCTTTGTGGTGGTACAACCATTTGAGGAAGTTTATCAAGTACAGCAATAATTTTAGTCGCGACATAACATAACTTTTAAAAGCGCTCATTAGCATTACTTCGCGAGCGCTTTTTTATACGTGCTTTAGGTATCGCGCGCTCCCCTTTCTCTACCGCGCATAATTTGTCCCTCAATTAACAAATCGAATAAAAAACGCGCAGATCTTCACCAAATCAAATAAAAAAGCAAGCACAAGGCAAACTCGCCTTGTACTTCTTTCCATCTTTGCGATTATGACACTATCACAATCGTTACCAGTAGGTCATAAACCTGTTAGATCTTTTTCTTCGCTCGAGATTTAAAGTCCTGTTCAATATCCTCTTTCCAGCTGCGATTTATCTTGCCATCTCTACGGTAAGAAGCGACTGCCTCACTCATCACATCGTAATTAAGCTGTGTGCCTTTAGCGTCAGCATGAAAATTGACTGCGAAATCTTCCCCTACTCCAAATTGACGAGCTATGGCGATTGCATCGATATTTGCTCCAAGAAAGATAAACTCCCAATCTGCTGTATTTTTCTTCATAGCAATCATTTCATGAATTTTTTTATATGAGTATTCACAGCTTGAATTTTCCATACCGTCTGTAGTAATGATGACCATTACCTTATCTACCTGCTGTTCTTGGATGGTATTTTTTTCGACATTACTTATTTTTTGTATTGTTGAACCGATTGCATCCAGCAATGCCGTCATTCCACCAACTTGATAATCCACACTAGTCATTGGAGCGACGCCTGATACTGGAATTCGATCATGTAGCAACTCATAGCCCTGATTGAACAATACCGTCGTGACACGAACTTCTCCGGGGAGCTTCCGTTGCTTTTCAAGCAATGCATTAAAACCGCCAATTGTATCTTGTTCTAACCCTGCCATCGACCCGCTTTTATCAAGAATGAAAATCAATTCTGTTGTTTCATTTTTCATTACAAGTTCCTCCTTAAGTTTTTTTCACAACTTAAGGATACGACTATCCATAAATAAATAGGTCGCTATGAAAGCGACATATTAGGCACCAAGCAGTACTTGGTCAAAAGCAAACAATGCTTCGTTTATTTCATGAACATTGTAATTTTTTTCTTCGATAAAATAAAGAATAATTAAATCAAATTTATGACTGCGTGATAATCTATACCCCGCTTTTTCGAGCAAGTCTTCCGTATCAGTAAGATTTAGTTCGAGAGCCACCGCAAACGCGATAATGGTTTTTTTCAACGGCGTGTATCCAGGTGAACTGCGTATTTTAGAAAAAAGCTTTCGGTCGATATTCGCTTTTTTATATGTTTCGCTGTCCGTCATGCCTTTTTCATCTATAAATCGAAGCAACCGTTCTGAAAAAGATTCATCGATATTATCTAAGAAATCATCTAAACTAATTTTTGCACTTTCTTGAATATAAGATTCGACTTCTAATTTATTCGTTTGACGATACTGCGTGTGCTTTTTCTCTAAAGTTCGTACTTCATTTTCGTTAATAAAGGTTGCAATCGATTGGTAGCGTTGTCCACTGATCTTATAAGATTGCTTATCAAATACTACAAGGCAAACATCCATCTCATGAGTCTTTAAGAATGACTCTATAGCTGAAACTGCAATTCTCAAGGCGGGCTCTTTTGGATAGCCGAAAATTCCTGTAGAAATAAGCGGAAAAGAAATCGATTCGCAACCCAGTTTTTGAGCCAATTCAAGCGAACTCAAGTAACAATCTCGTAGTAATTCCGCTTCATTTTTTTGCCCACCTTGCCAGACAGGTCCGACTGTATGGATAATGTATTTGGCTTTTAGCGAAAAAGCCTTTGTATGCACTGCGCTTCCCGTAAGACAATGACCAATTTGATCGCACTCTTCTTGTAAAACTTGAGACCCGGCTGCAGTGAATATAGCTCCACATACCCCACCTCCCATTTTCAAGTTAGCGTTCGCAGCATTGACGATGGCATCGGTAGTCATTTTTGTAATATCGTTTCGCACTATTTTTAATGTCATTTCTTTCTCTCCATCCTTGGTTACATACTTTTAATAGATACAACGATCGAATGAAAAAATTCACAAACTCGTATGCAATTACGTTAAAGTTAAACTATGTACTTAAACTAAATGACTAAACTCACTTATCAATTATACATATATAACGGAGGAGTAATATAATGAAAAAGGGCGTAATAGTTTACGAGAGCTTTATGTTTATCCTAATTCTAATATCAATCTTTTTTGCTTTTTCAGAAGATCAAAACTTCCTACTACTTGATCGGTTGATATGGATTATTTTTGTTATTGATTATACCGTTCGGTTATTGAAAGCGAAAAACAAATGGACATATATCAAAAAGCACCCATTTGAATTGATTGCCATAATTCCTTTTGATGCACTCTTTAGAGCTGCACGTATTGCTAGACTAATGCGCATCGTTCGCCTAGTTGGCATTGGTTCACGCTATATGATCCCAGTATACAAATTACTCAAAACAAATGGATTGGAAAAGGTTTTGATTGTTTCATTAATCCTCTTATTTCTGATTCCAATACCGATTGTTATTCTAGAACCATCAATCGAAAGCTTTCCTGATGCACTATGGTGGGCTGTTGTTACGACCACTACGGTAGGATACGGAGACTTGTCTCCAGAAACTCCAATTGGTCGCATACTCGCAGTGGTTCTCATGATGCTGGGCATTGGTATTATTGGTACATTGACATCTTCCATCACTAGCTTTTTTAATAAAGAAGTCATAAAAGATCATGAAAAGCAACTGCTTGATATTCTTAAAACCATTGAAGAAGTTGATACATTGACCAAAGATGATATCGAAATGATTAACCTTTATATTAAGCGAAAAAAATCAACTCAAGATATTAATAGTGATTTATAAGAATAAGGTTCAACCCATGATATTTAACTTGGGTTGAACCTTATTCTGCTAATTCTAATTTTATGGTACCCAACCTTTTTCAAAACCATTTAACTCTGCATAATGATAAAGTTTTTCGAATTGATGGAAACTGTAGTTGTCCATATATTGCTTAACATAAACATTGCCACTTTGTTTGAACAAGAGATTTCGCTCATGCAATTTACCCAAGTACCGCTCCGCAGGAAGTTTACTGCCCTTACGAGAATTAATTTTCGAAGAAGTTAATACAAAATTCCACAATTCATCACTATGAACAAAACTCCAAGGGACAAAATGATCTACCGCTATCGACCGTGGAGCTCTCAATAATGGTTGTTCTGTATAAAAACACTGGTCACCAGAATGCTCGGCTATCAATTGCTGAAATTGTTTTAACGACTCGCGTTTCGTAATGTTTTCAATTTCATGCAGTAACATGCCTTGAGTTAGATCCGGATTTTTCTTTTCTAAAAACTTTGCCAATTCATAATTGATTAGTTTAAAAAGAGTTGTTTGGTATTTCAGTAAAAACTCATAGCTTGCTGGAGTCAAACCTATTAAACGACTTTTTTTAGAAAAACCGTATAATACTCCATTCGTATCCTCGTACAGCGCACCTACAACATATTTACGTAAAATACTAATTTCTATACGACGAATCAATTCTTCTTGTTGCTTTTTTTGTAACCCGTCAAAAGAAACCCCTTCTGGAATAGAAAACTCAAGTTCGAATTCCATTAACACCTTCTCAATACTCGTTTGATGCCCTTGAGAATAGCCATTTCGAACAACTAAATTCCAGTACAACCTGGCAAAAGACTCTGCTATTTGGCTAAAGTTTAACTCTAGATTATCATTCGTTTTATAAAGGTTTTCGAGAATAGCTCTCAACAATGCGTACTTATAAGAAGTTGTTTTAACCGACTGAGTAGACAATACTTTCATGCATACAGCCCATACCTCATCGTCTGAAACAGAACTATAAGTAGCTGCTCCCTCTTTTAACTTCCAACCTTCTGGCATCGCTATCCTCCTTATCCGATTAATACCACTTTTTAAATCCAAGTTTTTAACATTACTAATATTTTACAACAGTATTGATACTAATGCTCTACCGCACTTGCAGAAAAACTTTGTTTATAGTAAGATTTCCTAAGAAATAAACTATATGCATCTGTATAACCCTAAGAATATGGCTTAGGGGTCTCTACCAGGAACCTCAAAATCCTGATTACAGAAAACGATTTGTTCGTTTTTTGTAATCAGGATTTTTTTGTGTTTTTAACAAACCTTAAATCTATTACAAATGCAAAGAAGAGAGGAAGCGTTAAAAGCAATGAATTTAAAAGTGTATATTTTAGCTTTATCCACAGTTGCTGTGGGACTTGTCGAACTAATTATCGGAGGAATTTTGCCGACAATCGCTGCAGAGTTTGATGTATCTCTAAGCTCAGCTGGTCAGTTAATTACCGTTTTTGCGATGATTATTGCCATTGCAGGTCCTATCTTGCTTGTTGCGACTAGCAAATTTGAACGTAAAAAAGTGTACTTGATTGCGATGTTCATTTTTTTCCTCGGAAACATCATGACTTATTTTAGTCCTGATTTTACCTGGATGATGATTTCACGTGTTTTAACCGCTGCAAGCACTGCACTTATCGTTGTATTATCGCTTACTATTGTGGCAAAAATTGTTGAGCCTCCTTACCGTGCCAAAGCAATTGGCTTCATCTTCATGGGTATCAGTTCTTCACTCGTTCTTGGCGTGCCAATTGGTATTGTCATTTCAGACTTGTTCGGATGGCGTGTTATTTTCCTTGGCATCGCATTACTTTCGATCGGTTCGATGGTATTGATTGCGCTCTATATACAACCAATTCCAGGAGGTACAGCAGTACCATTAAAGCAACAACTCAGAGCCGTTGCTAGTGCAAAAATCGGAACTGCCCACCTCGCAACAATGTTTATGCTTGCGGGACATTACACAGTCTATGCTTATTTCACACCATTTCTTGAAACCATTCTTAACTTAAACTCCTTCTGGGTTAGTGTTTGTTATTTATTGTTTGGTATTGCAGCAGTTAGCGGTGGCGCGATCGGTGGCGCGTTATCAGATTGGATAGGTTCGAAAAAAAGTATTATCATCGTTATTTCAGCCTTCGCCGTTTCATTATTTTTACTACCACTCAGCACGTTTTCATTAGTCGTATTCTTACCAGTTATGGTTATATGGGCAGCACTTAGCTGGAGTTTAGCTCCGCCTCAGCAAAGCTATTTAATCGAAATAGACCCAGCAACTTCAGATGTTCAGCAAAGTTTTAATAACTCAGCTCTCCAAGTTGGAATTGCTCTAGGTTCTGCAATCGGTGGTATCGCATTATCACAAACTGGTTCAGTTTCAAGCATGCCTTATGTCGGCGCCATTATTGTTCTTATTGCACTTGGCTGCGCTCTATTTTCATTAACGCGGCCTGCTATTGTTCGAAGCACTTTGCAAGCTAGTAGTAAAACTAATGGTTAAATTACACAAAAACTAATAAAAATGAGAAGTGAAACCCAAACTTTCACTTCCCATTTTTTATATTTACTTCACTTTCATCATATAATATTATTTGGACTGAACCGACGTTTCTCCTAGTAACTCTCTTAGCGCTGGCGCGTCCATGGGCTAGGCGAACCACTAAGACAGATGCATTTCCAGGCTTAGTGCGAGAGCCATGCCCAAAGCGGCCGAAGCGTTTCCAGACCCCATTCAATCTTCTACACTCTGGATATTTTTCTGACTCACTCTTTACATCCCTCTCCACTTCCTCTACACTAAACTCATCGGGAACAACCCGAACACAAAAACCGCATACCGTTTTCTGCACTAGGGGTGCCCACTTTGGCTGAGATGCAAGCGCAAGCTTCGATCCCTCAAAACTCGATCAGGATAATACCTGCGTGAGGAAGTGCGGCGCATTTCTGAAATAATTCCTTTTTTGATTATTTGTAGATTATGGCTGCATCTTCACGGATGCGGTCTTTTTTGTGCACATTTTTAAGGAGGAGTTTTACATGGAACCATTGCAATGCGGCACTAGCCCAATCGTCGGATTTCGTTTTTCGTTACATCCGATGACAGGAGATTTTATTAGCGTAATAAAAGGAGCTTTAAACGAAACAGACACTTCAAACGTATGGATGCATACAGATGATGTCTCAACTGTTATTCGTGGCAAACAAATTCACGTTTTTAACGTTGCTAAAGCTCTAGCCTTACATGCAGCAAAAACTGGCGAACACGTCGCCTTATCTGGTACCTTTTCAATCGGCTGTCCGGGTGATTCGTCAGGTGATGTCTTTTTAGAAAAAGACGATATGTTATTGAACACCGACGACACAAAACAATACGTTTCTTCGCAATTTGCGCTGTACCCAATGAACAACCCTGATTATATGGCCGTGATTTACCGCGAAGTGGACCGTGCTAAACAGTTAGGCGTTTTTAACGACTCGATGCATTATGCGAGTGGCATTCATGGTGATATTCACGACGTCTTTGCTTTTTATGAAGATGCATTTACAAATGCACGATCAGAGGATCACCGCCATTTAGTCATGACCGTATCGATGAGCATTAATAGCCCATCTCATGGAGGTGCTTAATATGCTTAAAACGTGGAAATTAAAAGAAGTTGTTTTAATGTCGTTATTTGCCGTTGTTTTTGGCATTGTTTATTTATTATTTGTTCACGCTGCCAATATTTGGGCAGCGATTATTGGACCACTTGCATATGAATGGATGTTTGGCATTTGGTTTATCGTTTCAATTATTTGCATGTACATCATCCGCAAACCCGGCGCAGCTTTTCTATCAGAAACCATGGCAGCTGCCATCGAAGTGTTAATTGGCAACGCTGTAGGACCTCGCTTAATTTTAACCGGTGTCGTTCAAGGACTTGGCGCAGAAGCAGCATTTGCATTAACTGGCTACAAACATTTTAATATTTTGGTATTGATGCTTGCAGGTATCGGTTCAGCGGTTTTTAGTTTTATATATGGTTACTTTGTTTCAGGCTATGCTGCACTTGATCCATCATTTGTTGCATTAATGTTTACTATACGCGTGCTAAGTGGTGCCATCATCGCAGGAATCGGTGGTAAGTATATCGGAGATGCTCTACTTGCGACAGGTTCTTTGCGAGGATATGCCATTGCACGTTCGAATAAAGGTGATGTGAATGCGTAAAGAGATTTTCTCTTTAAACAATTTGTCGTTTCGATTTCCAGAAGATCAAATGGCAACATTAAAAGACATCTCTTTCACCGTATTTAAAGGTGAAAAACTCGTCATTTCTGGTGCAAGTGGTTGCGGTAAAAGCACCCTCATATATTTATTAAATCGTTTGTATCCCAATAATTGTGACGGCATAGTAGATGGAGACATCCTTCTCTTCGGTAAATCAGCAACAAATTATGCACCTGGCGAGATCAATCACCGCGTTGCAACGGTTTTTCAGGATCCCGATTCTCAGTTTTGCATGCCAACCGTTGAAGATGAACTTGCTTTTACTTTAGAAAACTTGCAAGTTCCTTTTGGCGATATGGATGCGCGAATCGAATCAGTGCTGGAATTGACTGGACTTACTCATTTACGGCACACAATTATCCAATCTTTATCAGGAGGAATTAAACAGCGGGTTGCAACAGCTTGTGCGCTTATTATGGACCCCGAAGTGTTGTTACTCGATGAACCTTTGTCGCATTTAGATCCATATACAGCTAAACAATTTGTAGATTGGCTTACAGAATTGCAGATTAAAACTCAGTTAACTATCGTTACAGTTGAACATCGGTTAGATAGTTGGGGTCACTTTTTCGACCGAGAAATCCAATTAAATGAAAACGGATCTATCAAAGAAGATCATCTATTCACAATAAAACAACCGATTTTATTTCCAGATCGTTTAACTGCAATTCAACCACAAACAGCTTTAACTGTTGAGCAATTATCTGTCACAATCAAGAATAAGCAATTGCTGGCACCACTATCGTTTTCTGTGCAGCGTGGTGAGATCGTTGTAGTGGCGGGTCCCAATGGTAGTGGCAAATCGACATTAGTTAAATCACTATGCGACATTTACAAACCGACAACTGGAACAATTCAATCGGAAGGTACCGGCTATGTGCCGCAATCACCAGAATATTTATTTTTAACGCAATCAGTCCAAGAAGAAGTCTCTTATTCTTCTAGTTCAAGTATGTCGGAAATTTCTTCACTAATGATTCGTTTACGCCTTGAACAAATTCGCGAAGACCATCCCTTCGCAATTAGCCATGGACAAAAAAGACGCGTTGCGATTGCTGCTATGCTTGCTGATAAACGACCTGTTCTATTAATGGATGAACCGACTTCAGGTCAAGACAGAGCTGCACTATTAGAACTTTTTGAGTTAATTGATCAGCGCTCTAAAGAAGGAACTACTTTTTTAATCGTGACACACGATATGGAATTTGCAGCGAGTGTCGCCGATTCGGTATTACTTATAAAAAACGGGAAACTGACTGGGAAATTTGACGCTAGAGATGTGTGGCATAATGAAAAATTGCTGGCATCTCACCACTTATTAGCACCGAAAGGAGTTGCTCGTTTTGCGGAATCTTTTGCATAACATGAATCCTTCGGTGAAGTTTATCGCAGTCACAATATCAATGCTCTCAATCGCCTTCTTTTTCAATCCGTGGACACCTCTACTATTTTGGATCAGTATTCTATTATTGCAATTAACGATGAGTCATATTAAATGGAAGTTGTGGGCATTATTCATGCTACCTTTCTCTATTGGTGCTTTCGGGTATCTATGGACGACAGTAGTTTTTGGCGCAGATACAGGAGGCACGATTATTTGGTCTTTTGCAGGAATCGATGTAACCGACGAACAATGGGCACACGCTTTGTCACTATCTTTTCGCGTCATGGCATTTTCTAGTCTTTCTCTCATGTTCGCTTTTACGACAGATCCTGTGAAATTTATTTTAAGCTTAATGCAACAATTAAAGCTTTCTCCAAAACTTGCGTATGGCGTCATGGTCGGCTATCAGTTTTTGCCCGTCATGAAAGATGAATTTACCCAAATTCTACAAGCGCAACGACTACGTGGTGCCGAAGTAGAAAAGCGGAGCTGGCAACGAATAGTGTCGATGCGCCGTGTGCTCATCCCAATGCTAGCAGGCGCAGTTCGAAAAGCTGAACGCTCTGCATTTGCGATGGAAGCCCGGGGGTTTACAGGAGAGCCTAGAAAAGGCTATTACCACCCCATTCTTCTAAGTCGCACGGATGTTTTCATGTCTAGTGTTTTTCTAACAATAGTACTCGCTAGTTGTCTTGGAGGCATATGGTTGAGTTAATGAATAGGTTATAAAAGGGAATCTGAAATTTATGGATTTCCTTTTTCTCATGTTATTTTTGCTCTTACTTACATGGTTTTGAATTTTGAATTATATCCTTAAGTAGTTATTTACATAGTAAATAAAAACATAGTTATCTCTCAAATTATTAAACCACGTTAACTTATAAATAGATCTTCACTCAAAGTTTACATAATATAATTATCAAATATTTCATTCGGTAGTATTCCGAAAAAAAAAAAGAGCTGATATCTCAGCTCTCTAGTGTTCCATATGTGATTTCATCTTCGTCTCTTGCATTAACTCCATTTTTCACATGGACAATCGTGCGCAAAATTAGTTTGGCACTTGGATTCTCCAGTTCCCACCGCTCGTCAGGAACAATTTCAAACTGCTGCATAACTGTATCTTTAGATTTTACGGATCCCGCAAATTCCATCGACTGTTTTGCTATAATTGTTTCGTAATAATCAAAATCGCTATCATCTCGTGTATCTTCTACAAGTCTTATTACATTTAATTCGATAAAATCAATTGTTTGCTCCCCATCGCCACCATCAAGATAAATGGTACCATTTAATGTTTCGCCTTCTTCAAGATGCGGTCTTTCTACAACTGTATTTACTTTTAATGAACCAATGCCTATAGATGATAAAAAATCTTTAAACTTCATAAACTAGAAACCCCCATAATAAGATCGTTAATAAAATAACTAACTTTTTTAACCTAATTTTATAATTCTGTATAGTCGTATTGATTTGATAAATTCGTTTCGTGCCTATTATACCGACGCTTAAATAATTTATATAGATGTGATACAAGTACACGCAGTAAAGCATACATTGGTATCCCTAAAATTACCCCAACAACTCCAAATAGAGAGCCTGCTGTTAATAAAACAAATATTATTGTCACTGGATGAATAAACATGGTCTTGCCCATAACTTGTGGGGAGATCAAGTTTCCTTCAACCAATTGCACAACTGTCCAAACGATCGCCAACTTAACAAGCATAAATGGTGATGTTACTAAAGCGATAATCGCAGCAGGAGCAATAGCTATGGCAGGACCAATATAAGGAACTACACTTGTAACCATGGCTAGAACGCCAAGCAATAAGGCATACTCCATACCAATGATTAAGAAACCGATATAAACCATGACCCCGATACAAAAAGCAACAATCAATTGACCTTGTATATAAGCTCCTAATTGCTTATCAGCTTCTGAAAATACTTCCCGGGTATCGTCTCGAAATCTTGGTGGCAATAATTTCAAAAAATACTCAGGCAATTTTTCGCCATCTTTTAATAAGTAGAATAAAATGAACGGTACAATTACAATGGATAAAATAACGCCAGTAATGGTCGATATTAAGCCTGTAACCCCGGATATAATACCTGTCACAGTGTTTTGTAGCGTGTCTGCAATATTGTCAGGTAAGGTTGCAAGTAATGTATCCAACGTGAAATTAGATTCACTATAGTAATCGCCAACAAAAGAGGTTCTCAAAAATCCATCTACAGATGTTACTAATTGCATAAAATATTCTGGAACATCTGCGATCAAATTTTGAAATTGAGAACGTAAAAATGGAAATACCAATACGCTTAGCAACGTAATTAATCCTACTACGCCTAGGAAGATAATTATAATACCCCAAATACGAGGAATTTTAAATTTCTCTAAGCCGCGCAAAACGGGTCTGAGCAAGTAGAAGAATACTAACGCCAAAACAATTGGCAACACTACCGTTTTCATGAAAACTGTCACTGGATGAAAGATAAATGAAACTTCCTTGAAAACGTATATTACAAATCCAAGCATTAATAAGGAGAACAATGTAAATAATGTATTCCTTCCACCTAAAAAACGAATATAATTGGTGGCAAAAAATGATCGCTTGTCCTCAGGCTCCATAAGCTTCCTCTTTTCTGATTAAACGTGATATTGTCATTTTATCATAACCATTGTTCATTTAGTTTAAGGGTTGCGACAAAAATTCACTTAAAGCTTGTTTATTCATTTCAAGGTCAATATCGAGTACTGATCCTGCTTGTGGGTAATTGCCATAACTATAGCCATTCTCAACCGGCAACGTTAATCGTTCAACTTCCCCGCCTCCGTTAATTGCTAATTGTGTCGCTAATTTTATTTGATCTGTTAATGGCATATCTGTTTGTACATAGGCTTGTAACGTCCCTGCTAATTTCGGTAATTTAGGGATAGTTGAAACAGTTGCTAGCTCGTTTTTCATAGCCGCTATAACTTGTTGTTGTCTTCTGACGCGACCAAAATCTCCCTCTTCATCTGCTCGGAAACGTGCATACCCTAATAATTCCTTGCCATTTAATTGTTGTACTCCTGGAGTTAAAGATACACCAATATTTTCAGACATTTCTTTTTCTACATCAATTTCTATCCCGTTAGGTGCTGCTACATCAACAAGACTTTCAAAGCTATTAAAGTCAATCAATGCGTAATGATGAATTTCTACTCCAAACATTTCTCTCAAAGTTTCTGCCAGTAAATCTACTCCACCTAAATAATAAGCAGTATTTAATTTATACGATTGGTATCCTGGAATGTCTGCGTAAATATCTCTCATAAAGGAAGTCAACTTTATCTCGCCATTTATTTTATCATGGGTAGCTAGCATCATCGTATCTGTACGCGAATTTTCTTCCCCACGTGTATCTATTCCCAATACCAAAATGTTTTCGTAATCTTTATTTGTGGCGTCCTCATCGAATGTGACTGGCTCTTGCATAGGTGCATCCGCCAGATCCTTACCTGCTTTAAATTGTATAAATGCATATATGCCGATAGCGATTAATGCGATCAGGAGCAGGAAGACGATGCCGCGCAGCCGAAATCTTCTTTTTTTACGCTTTCTACTTCTTTTAGCTTGTACTTCTTCCATAGTAAATGCACTCCTTTCTAAACTTTCACGTCAATAAGACGCATAATCTTTTGTTAAGTTTCGGTTTGGGATCAAAATAAACCTTGTTGTATAGACTAAAGAAGATGTTTACTATACACAACTCACACGAAAATAGAGAAATCATCATTTTTTTATTGTATACTTCTATCTTTAAAGTGACTTTATATATGGAGGAGACTTTTTTATTGTCGAAAAACCACGAAAGTGGTACTATTCTTCTTAGCAATCTAAGAGGAGACTGAAATATGACTGAAAAAGCGATATTTGCAGGCGGATGTTTTTGGTGTATGGTCAAGCCATTTGATCAATTTGACGGAATCGAAAAAATTGTTTCAGGCTATAGTGGTGGACATATAGACAATCCTACATATGAACAAGTAAAATCCGGTACATCTGGACACTTAGAAGTAGTAGAAATCACGTTCCACCCTGAAATCTTCACATACGAACAATTATTAGAGATTTTTTGGCAACAGATAGACCCTACAGATGACGAAGGTCAGTTCCAAGATCGTGGTCCATCGTACCGAGCTGCAATATTTGTTCAAAACGAACGGCAACGTGCTATTGCAGAAAAATCAAAGCATGATCTTCAAGAAAGCGGTCGTTTTAACAAACCAATTGTAACAGAAATTCGAGATGCGACACCTTTTTATGCAGCAGAAGACTATCATCAAGATTTTCATAAGAAAAATCCAGAACATTATAAGGAAGACCGTGAAGCATCGGGTCGAGATGAATTTCTTTCGGCTACCTGGGATAAAGTTGACGTTTAAACGTCGACTTTTTTTGCCCGTTTTATTTTTCTGATTATTCTACCAATTAGCTATTTTAGTCTATAGTTTAGGGAGGTACACGATTGAAACTTATTGAAGCTATTGATCCCATTATCATGCAATTGGTAATTGTTCCGATTTTTGTTATTGGAATTGGTATTTGGTTGGCACTCGTTTCTAAAAAAGTTTATGTAGGCCCCATAATAACAATGGTCTTGACGTTAACTTATAACTATTGGTATTTCACATCTTTTTTTCCGAACTCTAAGCTTTCTTTTACAATGATTTCGTCATGGTGCATTATCTTTCCATTAATTTCTCTTTATCTCTCTTGGTTTATACTTATGCAACTTCAAAGTATCAAAGATGTTTTTTTAATAGAGCCAAGTAAATTTGATTAATTTTTCTTATAAAGTAGGATTGCAAATATCAACATCAATGCTATAAAACTTAAGAATAATACTAATGTAATATCATGATTCCCTGTTCGATCGTAAATTATCCCAATAATAAACGGCATAAAAGCGGATATCATATAGCCACCTGATTGTGTCATAGCGGTCCAACTATTTGCTCTATCTGCCGTTGTAGTTTCATCGAGAGGCATTAATAAAGCAATTGGAAAAAGACCGCCTAACGCAACACCGATAAAGGCTGCAGCTAACCAGACTATATTTAAAGTTCCAAATATCAACAGTAAAACGCCTATGGAACCCGAAATTAATACAAGTAGAATCCATACGAACCGATTTGGAAATCTATCAAAAAAAAGCGGAATACTAATATTCCCAACAATTTGAACTGCGGTCATTAAAGTTAACACTCCCCCAGCAGCCAGTACGGTCATGCCTTTATCAATCGCAATTGGAGCGAGCCATGTAAGCATTGAGAAAAATAAAGAGGATTGAAAACCAAAAAACAACAACATATACCATGCACGTTTATTTTTCAATGGCGATTCATGCAGATTTTTACGTTCCTTTTTTTCAACTTTTTCTTCAGTGGGCTGTTCTACACGAAGCCATATAATAATCGCTACTATTGATAACAAACTCCAACTTGCAATAGCTAATGGCCAATTAAAAACCGTATAAAGAACACCCGTCAACCCTGCGGCTAAACTTGCCCCTAGGCCCATTCCGAATGAATATACGCCGATTAATGCTGGGGTTCGTGTTGAAAAATTATGCTTTATAATCGCTGATAATAGTGGGCTAATAACGGCTATGGCCACCCCAATAAAAAACGCACTAATTAACAGTGTAGGATAATTTGGTAAAAAACCTCTTAATAAGGTAAACACGCCAATTATACTCAATAAAAAAGCGATCGAACGTTTCATGCCAAACTTTCGACCAAACACAATTGCTAAAGGTGCAAAAAGCCCCATACAAAAAACAGGTATTGCTGTTAGTAGGCTAACTTCACTATTGCTTAAATTTAAGTCATTACGAATTGGTTCAAGCATTGGTCCAATAGAGGAAATCGCAGGTCGCAAGTTTAGTGCGACAAACAAAATCGCAATTACCATAAGCCCTAAAGCTGACTTTCTTTTCGTTTCAGTCAATTTGTTCCCTCCATTTATGAACCTGAATTGTAATTAATTGTTTATAGCAAGATCTTTATGTTTTATTCATTTATTTAGAGAAGATATGACAAATACCCCAAACTTGTGTTCTCTATTGAAAATCATTTAAAATAGAGATGTGAAAGGCGGTTTGTCAATGAAACTCGTAAATTGGAGTTATGCGAAACGCTATAATATAAAAGCGATTTTCGATGATTTTCCACATGTCGTCGTATTGTTCCGTCAAATTGGTGGCTATTACTTTATCTATTCGATGAAAGGTCTCACTCGGGAACATGTTCCCGGGCGGCGTGAATATGTACAAATGGAGTATTTGCTTAATAAAGAACTTGGTTCGCTAAATGCCTATTTAGAGCGAAAATCAAGATAATATAACCTGTTATTCTCAGTTTATCTGAGACCTTGGGTGAATGCTATCGATTTCCGTAGAATTCGTGGTATACTAATCTTATTGTGAAATTTAGGAGGTACGTATACATGATAGCTGCAACTGATGTAAGTCTTCGCTTTGGTGACCGTAAGCTTTTCGAAGATGTCAATATTCAATTTAACCCTGGTAACTGTTACGGATTAATTGGTGCCAATGGTGCCGGAAAATCAACTTTTGTTAAAATCCTTTCTGGTGAACTTGAACCCCAATCTGGAAATGTCTATATGGGATCTGGTGAACGACTAGCTGTTCTTAAACAAAACCACTTTGAGTACGAGGATCATGTTGTTCTTGAAACCGTCATTATGGGACACAAGAAATTATACGAAGTAATGTCTGAAAAAAATGCGATATACATGAAAGAAGATTTCTCTGATGAAGATGGCATGCGCGCTGCTGAACTTGAAGGCGAATTCGCTGAATTGAACGGTTGGGAAGCTGAGTCTGAAGCTGCAATCTTACTTCAAGGACTTGGAATAACTGAAGATCTTCATGACAAGAAAATGGTTGAATTATCTGGTTCTGACAAAGTAAAAGTTCTTTTAGCACAAGCTTTGTTTGGTAAACCTGATGTTCTTTTGCTGGATGAGCCTACTAACCATTTAGACTTGAAAGCTATCCAATGGCTTGAAGAATTTTTGATGAACTTCGCGAATACTGTTGTTGTGGTTTCCCATGACCGTCACTTTCTTAACAAAGTATGTACACACATTGCTGATCTTGATTTCGGAAAAATTCAACTATACGTCGGTAACTACGACTTCTGGTATGAATCAAGTCAATTAGCAACACGTTTGGCATCAGATCAAAACTCTAAAAAAGAAGAAAAGATTAAAGAGCTTCAAGCCTTTATTGCTCGTTTCTCTGCTAACGCTTCAAAATCGAAACAAGCAACGTCACGTAAGAAAATGCTGGATAAAATCGAGTTGGATGATATCCGTCCGTCTTCTCGTAAATATCCGTTTGTCAACTTTACAGTTGGCCGTGAAATCGGTAACGATGTCTTAACTGTTAGAGATCTTAGCCAAACTGTTGATGGGAACAAACTATTAAACAATATCAGCTTTAATATGAGCAAAGAAGACAAAATCGTTTTAATCGGTGATCCACTTGCAAAATCGGCACTTCTTCGTATTTTAGCTGAAGAAGATCAACCTGAATCAGGTGAATCTCGATGGGGTGTAACCACTTCTCGTGCATACTTACCTATCGATAACTCAAGCTACTTCGAAGGCAGCGAAACTTCACTAGTAGACTGGTTACGTCAATATTCACCAGACGATGAAAGTGAAACTTTCTTACGCGGCTTCCTTGGCAGAATGTTGTTCTCAGGCGAAGAAGTTAAAAAGAAACCTTCTGTTTTATCGGGTGGCGAAAAAGTGCGTTGCATGCTTTCGAAAATGATGTTGTCACACGCTAATGTCCTATTATTGGACGAACCGACAAACCACTTGGACCTTGAATCTATCCAAGCATTGAATAATGGTATGATTGCCTTTAAAGGTGCCATGGTCTTCACTTCTCATGACCATCAGTTTATTCAAACGGTTGCGAATCGCGTGATTGAAATCCGTGAAGATGGGTCAATCCTAGATAAGCAATTAACTTATGATGAATTCTTGGAGTGGAAAGAAACTCAAGGTATCACAAACTAAAACAACGTAATTATAGCAGATCCTTTCACTTGAGAGGATCTGCTTTTTTCTATTGAAACAAATAAAAGCTGCAGGTCTACATAGACCTACAGCTCCTATAATGATTTACTTTGTAAAACGTTTGACTAAACGACCTGCTGGCAATTTAGAAACGTATTTGTTTCCTGAGTTAGATACTTTCTTAACAACGGATAACAAATTCTCATCACCTGTCCAGTGCTCGGTGATAACTTCTGTCGGAAACTTATTTAAAATGGTATTAATAACAAAGACCGCAACAACCACATCATCTAGGAATCCGCCTGGTCCTACTAAAATCTCTGGTAAAAAATCGATAGGTGCGATGAAATACATAATCCCCGCTCCCACAGCTGCTTTGCTTTTCGCATCGATTCGGCTATCTAACATTAACCTTGTCAATAAATGAAACAAATCAGGAGCAAATAAAACATAGCCACTAACTGTTCCTAATATCCCTGGTTTATTATCTACCCATGTTTGCACTTTTTGACGTAGTTTTTGATAGAAATCTTGTTGTTTTTCTTCACTAGGCATAGGTTTTTTTAAATATTCATTTGTCATATTTTTGTCTCCTTCACTCTATCTTCAAAGTACTTACTTTATTAATTAAAATACTAAAGTTACATTTGTCGCAACACGTTCTTTATCAGCGACACCTTCATATATGGTGAATTTCACGGGCTGTCCAGGATTTAATTTTCTAAAGCCATCAACATTGATATCAATTTCCTCAAAGAAAAAATCCTCGCCATTGTCCCCTGTGATCATTCCTACCCCTTTACCGTCATCAAATGATTTTACTTTACCTTCCATTTTAAAAACCTCCTATAATCTCTGTTCTGTTCTACTAATTATACCCATTTGAAGATGAACAAAAACCTTCTATGTTCACGAGACTTTATTATATAAAAAAAAGAACCGCTTCTGAGAAGCGGTTCTGGGTTATTAAGCTTTAGTTACGTTTGTAGCTTGAGGTCCGCGGTTACCTTCTTCTACTTCGAATTCTACGCGTTGACCTTCGTCAAGTGTTTTAAAGCCTTCGCCTTGGATTGCTGAGAAGTGTACGAATACATCGTCTCCGCCTTCAACTTCGATAAAACCGAAACCTTTTTCTGAGTTAAACCATTTCACTGTTCCTTGTTGCATATAAATTACCTCCTGTGGTAAGAAAAATTTTCAATATGGAATCTTTCACAATAAAAAAATTCACATATTCCCCAAAGTACCATCGTGTGCTGATCACTTTTGGGAATATGTGAATAGCTGTCATTGGTAAAGATTTCATATTGTTACCCTTATTATATCAAATTAACTACAAAAGTCAAATAAATCTAAAAATTTGTATGTGGTTTCCCATTAACTAGCCAAATCAGCCCATGAAATATTTGCAAATCCTCTTCGCAATCTTCACAATATTCTACTTCTTCCGCGTTCCAATAGCACGTAAAAGCAAAATCTTTTTGTTGTTGATTAGAAAAACGGCGATCAAAATCATTTTTGAGACTTTCCAATTTCTGTTGAGCGTTTTCAGTTGAATTAAATTGATGTCGATTTACAACTTTTTCTTCCCAACCTTCAAACATCCACCAAGGTTCATAATTGGTTCTCAAATAAATAATTTCGTGCATAGCTGCCTGCCTCATTTCTTCCTAATTAGCATTGTGCCAAATCCCTTTCTACTTGTAAAGTGTTATGCATTATATTTTAAAAGGATTCCAAAGTTTGTATTGACTTGTTGTTTCACGTAAAATATAGAAGAGCAAATGCAGTGAAATGAAACTTTTCAAAGCTCAGGACGTATACATTAAGTAGTAGTGAAGGAGGTCCTTTGCATGAAACCCCTAAAGCCTATTGAAAATTTTATCAAAAGGCAAACCGTCAGCTTACCGATTATGGCGGTAATGTTTCCTGTTCTTTATTTAGGTGCTGAAATTGGTCTAATCGCTTCAGGAGCTGTAGCCGCTGGCACGTACATTGCTAGTAATAGCACCTTGAAACAAGTTCAACTTTCTTCGGACTCTAAAAATTTTGGCATGACACGCAATGAATACAAAAACGTACGTATGCAAATAAAAGAAGGCAAAGAAAAAATCAAACAACTTCAAGGGAATTATTATAAAGTCCGCTCCATTTCTTCTTTTAAGCAATTAATGGATATGACAAAAATCGCAAATAAGATCATTACCGTGGTCCAACAAAACCCGAGGAAATTTTATTTAGCTGAACCCTTCTTTTATTCCCATTTGGATTCAGCAATCGAATTAACTGAGAAGTATACGCTCTTGGTTGGACAACCAGTCAAAGACACAGATATGCGTATTACCTTGCAAGATACACGAGAAATGTTATTATCTCTAAACAAAGTAATGGAACAAGACTTGAAACGTGTATTATCTAGCGACATTGAACGGTTACGCATGGAACTAGATTATGCACAATTAGCAGTAGATCAACACAACGATCAGAAATTACTTGTTCAGCCAGACTCTGAACACGAGGGAGACATGGAAGATGACAGAAAAACCATCAAATCAGAGTGAATTAGATGATTTATTAGAATCTCCATTTGGCATGCAGATGGAAAAACAAGAGCAATCACTAGCCGAACAAAAAGAAGGACGACCTGTTTCATTAATGGACCGCTTGTCCGAGGAAGAACAAGCAAAAGCACGTGAGCTTGCTAAACAAATTCCAGTAGGCAATAACGAAGCGATTCTTACTTATGGTGCCAACGCTCAAAACCAGTTAAGTCAGTTTTCTCATAAAATGTTGGATCATGTTCAGCGAAAAGATATTGGTCCGGTTGGTGATGTACTTCATGATTTAATGAAAAAGCTAGAAGAACTAAATCCTGAAGAGTTGACACAAGCGAAACGCGGTGGGATACGCAAACTCTTTTCAAAAGCCAAGTATTCGGTTCAAGAAATGATGACGAAATACCAAAAACTAAGTAGTCAAGTTGATCGTATTAGCATTCAACTTGATCACTCTAAACGTGGATTGCTTGACGATATACAAATGCTCGAGCAACTTTACGATCAAAATAAAACGTATTTTCAAGCGTTAAATGTTTATATCGCAGCTGCTGAACTAAAGCGCGATGAAATTATGAATGACACAATTCCCGCTCTTCGTAAAAAAGCTGAATCATCTCATGATCAAATGGTTTATCAAGAAGTAAATGACATGGTGCAATATGTTGATCGTTTAGAAAAACGACTTTATGACTTACAATTATCGCGTCAAATTACGATTCAAAGCGCACCACAAATTCGCATGATTCAACAAACCAATCAAACTTTAGCAGAAAAAATTCAATCGTCGATCATGACGTCGATTCCTTTGTGGAAAAATCAAATTGCTATTGCATTGACGTTAAATAAACAACTTAAAGCTGTAGAAGCTCAAAAACAAGTTACAGCAACGACTAATGATTTACTTCTAAAAAACTCAGAAATGTTGAAAATGAATTCGATTGAAACAGCGCGTGAAAACGAACGCGGCATCGTTGAAATTGATACATTGAAGAAAACACAGGAAAACTTATTAGAAACAATTGAAGAAACCTTACAAATCCAGGCAGAAGGTCGCAAAAACCGTAAAGCGGCTGAACTTGAAATCGGTCGAATGGAAGAAGATTTAAAACAGCGTTTACTGGCAATCCACGACGGCCACGAAAAGAATAATAATTAATGTGAAATCCCTGGGAGCTTTGAGCTTCCGGGGATTTTGTCCATTGGACAGTATTCTAGTTGATTTGGACAGTATTAGACTGGATTCGACAGTATTCAAGCTCAATCGGACAGTATTTACTCGAATCCGGACAGTATATCCAAATAATTGGAAATCCATCCTACTAATAAACAATAAAAAAGGCACTCTCTACTGAGAGCACCCTTAATTACACTGCTTGTATTACCAAATGCAAACTTCTTTTCAACAGTCGCAAAGTTTGCTCTACAAATTGTTCAAGAGAATCGGCACTAACGGATTTATTGCCATACATCATACGATAAAACGCTGCTTGGTCTTCTGAAATCGATTCGCTACTTAAAAATAAATGCAGCACTTCAATGCCCTTCTTTTTCGCCTCGGAAACCGCGTTTGCAGTGTCTACTACGCCATTCTCTGCATAATTGTAAGCAGATGGCTCTCCATCAGAAAAGACTAGTAAAAAGCGGTGTTTTTCAACTCGATGTTTTAAACGATTACTCATCCAGCGAATTGCAAAGCCGTCTCGATTGTCTTCATGTGCATCGAGAGACGCGATCGTCTGCGCATGGTCTTTATTGCGATCTTCAAATTTATGCATCCACTCGAAATAATTCGGTTGTTCGGCGTCACTTGCTTCGTAGGCATCTTCATAAAATAACACAATTTCATGTGGCACATTCAAACCTCGCAACACATCGTGAAATAAAAGAACCGCTTGTTTAGTTTCATCTAACTTATCAAGCATTGACGCTGATCCATCAATTAATAAACAAAAAACAGCATCGAGTTCTTTAGATGGCGCTGTTTTTCGGTAAAATGGCTTTGGGCGCTCTTCAATCGCAAGTGGCACTAGTTTTTTAGACAATCTTCCAGCATTCAAATTGCTGCGAATGCCCTCCTGCCTTTGAGTCATTCTTTTTTTCAATTCTTTTAATAATGCGCGAACATATGGCGCTTGTTTTCTTCGCCAGTTTTCAATCTCCAAACGGTGGTCACCTACAACTTTTAACCGCGATTCCTGATACACTACTTGGTCATTTGCCGAACCGAACTTGCCTTCTGCTTTTTTCGGCTTACTTTTCATTTGGCGATCGTCTTTATCGCTATCTTCTATATGATCACCGCTCGAATCACCTTTTGCTGTTTGTTCCACTTCACCAGCACCAGCTTCTTCTCTACCACCGTCTGCAAGTTGAGAATCCCCTTGTTCTAACTCAAATTCCATCGCAGGGGCTTCGCTAATTTCAGTTTCTCTGTGCCAAGCACCAAACCATTCTTCAATCGTTTCTATTTCTTCGGCTTCTTCGGCTTCATCTGCTTCAATACCTTCGTGGTAATGAAATGGTGGGATTTTCTCAAGTGCTTCCCCGAAAGTATAGTAAGTATGAAGTGAATCTGATTCGAGCATATACTCAGCTCGGTCCATTATCCGATTTACAACCCTTACAGAGTCCCTTGTAGACTTCGCATCAAACAACTCTGTCCAAATTAGGGATAATGCATTTGTTAGTTCCCCTACATCAACTTCGATCCCGCGTAAACGTAAATACGCGGCATTGATAAAAAGATCACTTTTAAAACCTTTTTTAAGATTTTGCTTGGATTGATCTTCGTGATATTCTGTATAAACTGTTTCTCGAGTATCAAAAGCGGCTACCGTTCCTGGTCGTAAAGATTTAATTTGTTCGGATAACCGAAATTCCTCTGCGCAAAGTAACAATTGTTCACGAAGACTCGACAATTTCGTGTTGCTTTTTTTGAAATTGCGCCATTCGGTTAAATTAAAATCACGCCAAAACCCCGCAGCCAATAAATAGATATCGGATAAATAACCGTTACGCTCTATTCGTTTCGTCCGGTGTCGCCAAAACACACTCATCGATATCGCCAATTCGGATGGTCGTAGCTCGATTAATTTACGTGTTGTTACTTTTAAATACGGCGCGTCCGCTAAAGCAGCAGCAAGTAATTCCATTTGGTGGAGCAACTTGGTATCAATAGTCTCATTATTAAATTGAATAAAGCGGTTAACTGATGCCATCATTTTCACCTACTTTTTCCAAGTATTCGCCAAATCCATGAACAAATCACGTTCACTTTCATCATCTAGTTTTTCAGCAATTGCATATTGAACAGCTCGCAGCGGATCCATATGTTGAGCTAATGCCGTCGCGTCAAGCAAGCTTCGAATAGAAGCGGCTTCTTCCGATAATAAACCGTTTTCTACTTGCTTCATTAAATCCTCTGCCAAATTCAGCATGAACGTCTTTAATTCATCAGCTGCTTCTGGAAACTCACGATTCCATAATTCAGCGAGTTGTAGCCCGGTCAAGTAAGGAATCGGGTAAGCGATAAAACGGTTTTTTAACGCTTCGTTCATAGGTGCTGTTCCGATATAGCCTTCATTAATTGCCGAAATTACACCAAAGTCTGGATGAGCCTCTATCACTTCACCCGTAAACGGATTGGTCATCATTCGACGATGATCTAATGCACTATGCAGAATCGGTAAAGTTTCTGCTTTCGCCATGTTGATTTCATCAATATATAGAAAATGCCCTTTTTTCATTGCGGTAACTACTGGACCTTCCACAAATTCGATAACACTTTGTCCGTCGCGTTGAACCAATGTTTTAAAGCCTAGTAATGCTTCCGCATCCAAGTCAACCGAACAGTTAATACTTTGCATGGGCTGCTTAAAAAGAGCTGAAATGCTTTCGGCAAGCTTAGTTTTACCAGCACCTGTTGGTCCTTTTAACAATACCGGCTTTCGTAAAACGATCGCTGATAAAATATCTTGCCATAAATGTTCATCAGGAGCAATATAACCTGTTTTACCAATGAGTTTTTCATATTCATCATGCGATCGTTTTTGTCGATTTGTTATATCTTCTTTTACCAATGACATAAATGTCCCTCTTTTCCATAGAAAAAGCCGATGTTTCCATCGACTTTTTCTCATTGTTAACGTTGTTTTATTCGAAATATGTTTTATAGAAGCCGCCAATTTTTCCTGTATTATCTACTACAAAAATAAATTCTTCGGTTTCATTTTTTACTTCGTATTTTTCACCTTCGGTTAACACGTTTGAAACTAAAAATTTAGTTGCATCTGTATGTTTGCATGTCACTGTTCTGATTGTTTCTTTATCTAACCATTCATTGTGAAGCATATTCATCACCCTTTTCTATCTGTCTATCTTTTAGTATAAGGAAGTATCCTGTTAAATTCAAATAGTGTATTTCCATAGTTATGACTCACCTATAGTTAATCGTCACTTTTCGGAAATTTCGTTGTATAAATATACCGTAACACTAAAATACTTACGATCAGAATTGATAACAAAATCATAAATCCTTGTATATGATCGAGAATAGTTTCATATGCATACGGAAAAGTTCTGCCGATATTAAAATAAATAAACATCCATACAAATCCCGCTGTATATGCAAACAGCATATAACGCATAATAGGGAATCGATTGGCCCCTAAAACGTACGGCATCGCCCAACGAATTCCTGGTAAGAAAAAACTAAAGGCAATTGCCCACTCTCCGCGTCTTTCTAAAAAGTTACTAAAGCGACTAATTGCTTGATGTAATCCTGTATTATTCAAGCGATTTAGCATACGATGCCCTAAACTTCGACCGATAAAATAAGCGAACGTATTGCTAGTAACCAATCCAGCATAAGCTGATAAAAAAGCATAATACGGATTAAAATGACTAATTTCTGTTAAAACACCTGAAACTGCAGCTGCCACTTCATTGGGGATGGGTAAACCAAATAACAGCAACCAATTAAACACAAACATGCTAAAATATCCGTATTTTTGCACCAGTTCAAGAAAAAATGAAATATCCATGGACTTCTACCGCCTTAGGCTCTTCTTACTCTAATCATGCCAAAAAAAAGGTAGTCCTGCAACGCAGGACTACCTTTTTTAAGAAATATTAAGATTCTAGCAATAAATCTTCTGGGTTTTCAATCATGTCTTTGACCATCTTCAAGAAACCAACAGAATCGCTTCCATCAATTACACGGTGATCGTAAGAAAGCGCAACATACATCATCGGACGAATTTGAACTTCATCGCCAATAGCTACAGGACGTTTTTGGATCGTATGCATTCCAAGAATACCAACCTGTGTACCATTCAAAATTGGTGTAGACATCAATGAACCAAATACGCCACCGTTCGTGATTGTAAACGAACCACCTGTCATATCTGCCATTGAAAGTTTTTTGTCACGAGCTTTAGTAGCAAGTTCACCGATTGTCGCTTCGATTTCAGCAAAGTTCTTTTTGTCCGTATCGCGAACGATCGGTACAACAAGTCCTTCTTCAGTAGAAACAGCAATTCCTACGTCATAAAACTGTTTTAGCAATACATCTGTACCATCTAATTCAGCATTAACGTATGGGTATTTTTTCAACGCTGCAGTTACTGCTTTTGTGAAGAATGACATAAAGCCAAGTTTCACATCGTTGTTTTTAAGGAATTGATCTTTTTTACGGCTACGTAATGCCATAACGTTTGTCATATCAATTTCGTTAAATGTAGTTAACATTGCAGTTGATTGCTTAACTTCAAGAAGACGCTTAGCAATTGTTTGACGACGTCTAGTCATTTTTTCACGAACAACGCGACCATTTTCTTCATCAGAAGAAGGAGCAGCAGCTTTTGGTGCTTCAGCTTTAGCAGCAGGTGCACTTGCCGCAGGTTTTGAGCCATGAGCTTCAACGTCTTGAACACGAACACGTCCCATAGGATCTACTGGCGTAATTGCTGCAAGATCGATTCCTTTTTCACGAGCTAATTTGCGCGCTGCAGGACTTGCAATTGTGCGATCAGAAGAAGACTGCTCTTCAGCCGTTTTATCTTCTGCCACTGGTGCTTGAGTAGCAGGAGTGTCTGTTTTAGCAGGTTCTTCTGCTTTTTGTGGAGCTTCTTCAGCTTTAGGAGCAGCAGCTTCGCCAGAACCTTCGCCAACGATCGCGATTACTTGTCCTACTTCAACTGTATCGCCTTCTTGTGCTAAATGTTCTTGAACAACTCCAGCTTCTTCTGAAATAACTTCAACGTTTACTTTATCTGTTTCCAGTTCAACGATGAATTCTCCCTTTTCAACTGTTTCGCCCGGCTGTTTAAGCCACTGAGCGATTGTTCCTTCTGTAATCGATTCTGCTAATTCTGGTACTTTGATCTCTGCCACAAAAAATTCCTCCTTAGATTATCCTTACAATTTAGCTAATGCTTCGTCAATAATGCGTGCTTGTTCTACTTTATGCGCTTCTCCGTCGCCTTCTGCAGGGCTTTGACGTTGGATACGACCAAAGTATTTCACTTCTTTACCGTCTCCGAGTTCACGCAAATATGGATCTGCAAATGTCCATGAACCCATATTCATTGGCTCTTCTTGTACCCAAGCCAATTCTTTAGCGTTAGGATAACGATCAACAATTGCTTTAATTTTCTCAGCTGGGAATGGATACAATTGCTCTACGCGGACAATATGTGCCCACTCATAACCTGTACCATCTTTGACTCGTTCCGCTAAGTCAATTGCCATTTTACCACTTGCAAATAAAATACGTTTTACTTTTTTCACATTTTCGCCCATATTCGGCTGTTCAATAATCGTTTGGAAATGTCCTTCTGACAAATCACCTACTGATGCACCTACTAATGGGTGACGCAGCAATGATTTTGGTGACACAATAATCAATGGACGAATAGACTCTTCTCCAAGCATTTTTGCCTGACGACGTAAAATATGGAAATAGTTTGCGGCACTCGATAGATTCGCAACTGTCCAGTTGTTTTCAGCAGCCATTTGGAGATGTCTTTCTAAACGTGCACTCGAATGCTCTGGTCCCTGACCTTCATAGCCGTGAGGCAAAAGCATAACTAAACCTGATTTTTGTCCCCATTTTGAACGTCCAGCAGAGATAAATTGGTCAAACATCATTTGAGCCATATTAGCGAAATCGCCATACTGTGCTTCCCAAATTACTAATGCTTTATCATTTTCAACATTATAACCATATTCGAAGCCTAGTACTGATGCTTCACTAAGTGGGCTGTTATAAACTACGAACGATGCTTTAGCATCTGAAATGTGATGCAATGGCACAAGTTCGTTGCCGTTCTTTTCATCATGTAAAACAAGATGACGGTGAGCAAATGTACCACGCTGTGCGTCTTGTCCAGTTAAACGAATTGGATTTCCATCTTGTAAAATTGTACCAAACGCAAGCGTTTCAGCATGAGCCCAATCAATTTTCCCTTTACCTTTGAAAGGCTCTTCACGACGTTTTAAAATTTTAGCCAGTTTGCCGAATGCAGTAAAATCGCTCGGCCATGATAATAATTCTTCGTTCATTTTAGTTAAAACATCTTGATCAATTCCCGTTGGAACTTCAGGGAAACCATTTAATACAGCTTCAGGGATTTCAAGTTTAGGGAAATCTTCTGATTTGTTTTCTTTCACGCGGTCATAAGCTTCTTGCATTTCTTTTTGAACATCTTTGTCAAGCTTTTGAACATCGTCTTCAGAAAGAACATTTTCAGCTGCTAGTTGTTTACCGTACAGCTTACGAACTGTATCATGCTGATGAATGCCATGGTACATCGTTGGATTTGTAACTAAAGGTTCATCCATTTCGTTATGACCATAACGGCGGTAACCAATCAAATCGATTAAAATGTCTTTACTAAATTTCTCGCGGTATTCAAATGCTAAACGAGCAACAGCAACTACTGCTTCAGGCTCATCTGCATTCACGTGTATAACCGGCACTTCAAATCCTTTTGCTGGATCTGAAGAATAATGTGTAGATCTTGAATCATATTGTTCGGTTGTAAATCCGATCAAGTTATTTGCAATAATGTGGATTGACCCACCAGTTTGATAGCCCTTAACACGACTAAAGTTCAAGGTTTCAGTAACGATTCCTTGTCCTGGGAAGGCAGCATCGCCGTGTACAAGAATGGCATATGATTTTTTCGCATCAATCTCAGCAATACCTGGTTTATTTGTAAGCTCTTGAGCGGCACGAGACTGCCCCGCTACGATTGGACTAACAACTTCTAAATGCGAAGGGTTATAAGCTAACTTAACGTTTGTCCCCGTTTCAGATTTATATGCTGCGCCCATATGGTATTTCACGTCTCCAAACCACCCTTTAGTGATTTGAAGCGATCCGTCTTTTGGAAGAAATGCTTCATCACCAATGTGTGCAAATCCAGCGAACATCATTTCATATGGTTTATTTAAAATATGTGTAAGCACATTTAAACGACCGCGATGCGCCATCCCGATCATAATGTCTTCCGTTCCTGCTGACTCGGACATGCGCACAAGTTCATCCATTAATACAACTAATGAATCTACACCTTCAATTGAAAAGCGTTTTTGTCCAACAAACGTACGATGTACAAATTTTTCAAAACCTTCTACACGTGTCAACAAATCAAGAACTTGTTTTTTCTTATCTGCATCAAGTTTTGGTTTTGCGATACCTGCTTCGATTTTTTCTTGTAGCCAACTGCGTTCTTGCGGTTGGATCACATGAGAAAATTCAAAGGCAACTTTATCTGTATAAAGTGATTTCAAATAATTAATAGCTTCAAGACCGTTGCTGACATTGCTTGGTGCATCTTTCAAAATTAAAGATACAGGTACTTCTTTCAAGTCTTGTTCGCTTAATCCATAAGTTGAAGGTTCCATGCGTGAGGAATCTTTAGGTTGATCTTTAAGCGGATAGATATCTGATGCTAAATGACCATGCGCACGAATCGCTTCAGCTAAATGAACGGCAGCTAACACTTTTTCGAAATTATTGGGTTCTACAGCTGGTGCAGCTGAAGTTTTTTGCTCTTTAGGCATTTCAGTCGGCGGACCGTATTGTTTAAAAAGCTCAACATATTCTGGGTCAAGTAATTCAGGTGATTCTTGATACAATTCATACATTTCCATTACGTATCCCAAGTTCGGACCAGTAATAGAGCTCCATGGGGATTTTGCATCTGGATAATTGCTAGACATTAAAAAAACCTCCAACTATTTGTTTGACGGCAGTCACTTTATTTGTATATGTCTTGCCCATTTTATCACGCTTCCGATTAGACATAAAGCAGAAGGCGTTTAGGCAATTAAAGTTTAAAATTCCCTATCAATCTTACTACTTCCCAGACGAAAATCAAAGCATTTTCGTGAAAAGATTCACATAACATCAAATAAAGCTCATTTCAGCCAATGTTCGGTCGGATTTAGTCGATATTGAGTTTTTTTTACTGTACGGAATAAAGATATGCAGTTCCTTTACCTTTACTTTTCGCCAAATATAATGCGGCATCGGCTTTTTCCACTAATTCATCAAAATCTTTTCCATGTTCAGGGTATATGGCAATTCCTGCAGAAGAAGTTGGCGTAAAATGGTGTCCGTTAATCGCCCACCCTTCTGCTAGCGATTCATTGATGCGAGAAATAACATTTTCAAAATGTTGTTGACTGTTTTCTGGAACAACTCCGCGCAACGCGACTAAAAATTCATCTCCCCCGACTCTTGCTACCAAATCATTTTTACGTAAGCTTGATTTAATTGCTTTGCCAAAATGAAAAATAAACTCATCTCCAACGTTATGTCCGAATTCATCATTGACTAACTTAAAGTCATCTCCGTCCAAATACAATAAAACAATATACTCTTTATTAGAATCAGCTTGTTCTTTTAGTTGTTGAAATTGCTGAATCATATAACGTCGATTAGGTAAATTGGTCAAACTATCGTGATATGCCATATGATGTAGTTGTTCTTCCATCTGTTTTCGTTCTGTTACATCAAAAAGAATCGATAAAAATTGATAGATTTCACCTGCCATATCGAACAAGGGTATAATCGTGACATCTACCCAGAAAAAGTCATTGTTACGTTTGACACTTTTGATATGTCCACGCCAAATTTCACCTTGTGAAATCACTTTACATATTTCATCGTGTAGTTCTGTAGACACGATAGGATCTCCTATTTTCGAAATATGTAATCCTATCAACTCTTCATGTTTATAACCTGTTAGTTCATTCAAATTATCATTCACAAATTCTATCGTACCAGAGCTATTCCAAATCGCGACAAGCGCTGCGAAATTAAGCGCATCTTTGTAGCTTTCCAGAATATTTTCGGTCTTTTTAAGCTCATTTTTTAGTAGTAACTCGCTTGTCAATTCCCTAAAAACAATATGAAACGCACGAATCATTCCGTTTTCCTTTATAGGAGAAAAGCTAACCGAAAATTTCACTTCTGAACCATCCTGCTTAGCACGCTTCATAATCATTGATGTACTTTTCGATTGTGCCGAAAAATGTTGCAATAGGTTTTTTCCTGTACCAAAAAATTCTTTATATTTTTCTGGCAAGTCGTCGTAAAAGCGTCCAATCCATTCTTCTTTGAAAACACCGAATGTGCTTTCGTAAGCCGGGTTTAGATCTAAGATCATAAATTCTGCTGAAATCATTAGCATAGGATCTACTGAGTTTTGAACTAATGATTCATAAAATAGATAATCCTCTTCGATCTTCTTTTGAATCGTCACGTTTTTTGTGATAGCGAGAACAAACTGCTGATCACCAAATTTTATTGGCGTCAATTCAGTCTCCATTGCTGTATCCAACTCACTAAACAGACTATAGTCACGGTAAGTATGGCGCTTACCAACTTTTATCGCAATCAAATATTGTTTTTTAATTTCTCTTGCCAGGGACGACGGCATACTTTCGTCCAGATTAGTTCCAACCAATTCCTTATTAAAAAGCGTAAAGCATACTGGATTTACGTAAACATAATCAAATGTATCACCATTTTTCCTCATGAAATAAACTGGATCTTTAGCGTTTTTATAAAGAAGGTCGAGCTGTTCCACAGTAAAAGGCATTAACATCTAATCCACCGCTTTCTAATTGACAAAATGACTAGAAAAAGTAGTAACTTTCTCTATAAATTTTTCATAATTCTTTTGTTCATCTAAAGTTTTAGTAGACAAAAAATTGCTGCCTTCTAAATTACTTGCCCATTTAAATTTCACCATTGAAAGATATGTAGCATTACCTGTAAGTTGGAGCTCGATGTTGTCACCATCTTTAATAACTGTACATTTCACGAGCCCACCTGGGTTATAAACAGATACTTCACCAAAAGGTACTAGGCCAGCCATACAGCTGATTAACGCTGAAGCAGTCATAGCAGTACCACAGGCATTGGTAAATCCAACACCGCGTTCATAAGTTCGAACGAATATGCCCTGTTCTACCGGTGTTACATAACTAACATTGACTCCGTCAGGAAAATACTCATTGTCCCCATTGAAATACTGAGCCCATTTTTGTTGATGATTTGTATCTTTTTGAAGTTCGTCAGGTACAATGCCAATCAAATGTGGGTTTGGAACTGTGACCGCAGAAAACGGAATCTCTTCAGAAATAAATGCTAACGGTTTTTGAATCCATTCGGTATGGTTTAGATAGTTCATCGGCAAACTATCAAGCAAAAATGAAACCGGGGAAATTTCCACAGCGTATGTTTCGATGCCTTCGTTTAAAGTCTCTACTTTTTTAACGCGTAATGATGCTTTCATCGTTTCGATTATGGCTTCTTGAACGTTATCACGCTCGCAAACATAGCGAGCAACGCAACGTAATCCATTGCCGCACATGGATGCTTCAGAACCATCATTATTGAAAACGCGCATTTTCGCATGTGCAACAGCTGAAGGTAAAATAACTAGTATACCGTCAACATCATCTAAGGCTGATAGTTGTATAGCTAATTGTGCATAATCTTCGCGTTCTTCTCCTTCAAACATATAGAACGTATTCATAGAGCCATGGACTTTTATCAATGTCATTTCCATTCCGGTCACCTCTTATAAATTAATAGCAATTATTTTGTATATGTAGCAACCAACTTAGCCATTTCAGCTGCTGTAATTGGTGCTTCGGCTTGAGTCATTGTTTCAATTAACTGATCTTTGTCTGATTGTAATAGGGCAAGTTCTTTTATAAAACGCTCTGCAGACAATTCTTCTTCTTCGACAACATGAGCGAATCCTTGTTTTTCAAATAAGTTGGCATTAAGTATTTGATCTCCACGACTTTTTTGCATCGATAGCGGGACAAGCAACATCGGCTTTTTTAATGCTAAAAATTCAAATATAGAATTCGACCCTGCACGCGACACGACAAAATCTGTCATATGCAATAAATGAGGTAATTCATGTGTGACATATTCGAATTGGCGATAATTTTCATGTACGTCCAATTCCCGAACATGATTCCCTTTGCCACATAAATGAATAATATTAAATTGTTCAAGTAATTGCTCTAAATTATTATGGATTGCGGAGTTAATCATCGCAGATCCTTGACTGCCCCCCATTACTAACAACACAGGCAGTTCTTTAGAAAACGAACATATTTCTCTTCCTTTTTCAACCGAACCTTGCATCAATTCGTTTCGAATTACTGATCCCGTGCATGTTGACTTGTCACTTGGCACATGCGCTAACGTTTCTTTAAATACAGTGAATATGTGATCAGCAAAAGGTAATGCAATTTTATTAGCTAGTCCTGGTGTAACATCCGACTCATGGATAATCACGGGAATTGACAGCATTCTGCCTGCCATTACAACTGGGACAGAGACAAATCCACCTTTAGAAAAAATGGCTACTGGCTTGGTTTTGCGAATAATGTTCATTGCTTGCATCAATCCAGCACCAACTCTAAATGGATCCGAGAAGTTTTTAGTAGAGAAATATCGTCTTAATTTACCACTTGATATTGCATGATATGGTACTGATGGAAACGAATCTCGGATAAGTTCGTTTTCAATGCCTTCTTTAGATCCGATATATTCTACATGAAATCCTAAATTCTTTAATTCTGGAATTAGCGCCTGATTTAGCGAGACATGCCCTGCCGTTCCGCCCCCGGTTAATATAATTGTTTTGTTCATCAATCGTCCTACTCTCATCTTTAAATTGGTAATGTTAGTTTTTCTTAAGAGAAAGACTAACTATGCTATACTAAAATTTATGTGTTAAATATTATTTGAAACGTTTTCTTACATAAAAGAAATAACCAATATCGCCATTTTTTTAAATGATTTTCTAAATAATGGTGCGATTAAAAATTTAACATACGGAAATTGTGGGAGGAAAGAACATATGCACGAAACACGCACCAAAAAAGAAAAAATATTATTATTAGTGAAAATTGTATTTCCAATTCTTGTTACACAAGTGGCCATGTATATGGTGACATTTTTCGATATTTATATGACTTCCCGCTACGGAACAGAAGATCTTGCTGGTGTATCAATAGGTTCCTCTTTTTGGGTTCCTGTCTACATTGGACTAGCTGGTATCCTCATGTCCATTACCCCAATTGTAGCACAATTGATGGGAGCTAAGAAAAGAGAACAAGTTACACAAGCTGTTCAACAAGGAATTTATTTATCGCTTTTACTTTCCACTATTGTATTTGCCTTTTTCTATTTTGGCATTGATTCTTTGCTATCATTAATGAACCTTGAACCGGCTGTTGCTGAGGTAGCAGGTCGTTACATAAGGGCAATGAGCATTGGGTTGATCCCGTTGTTTGCCTACACTACATTGCGTTCTTATATTGATGCATTGGGTGCAACTCGCGTTACGATGGTCATTTCCTTGTTATCAACTCCGATCAATATCTTTTTCAACTATTTATTGATTTTTGGGAAATTCGGTTTTCCAGAACTTGGAGGCGTTGGTGCCGGACTCGCTTCGGCTATCACTTATTGGTTGATTTTAGCAATTTCTGTGTGGATTATTCACACAAGAAATCCTTTCTCAGCATATGGAATCTTCCGCAAATGGCCAAAGCTATCTATTAGTCGCTGGATTGAAATTAGTCGAATTGGTGTTCCAATCGGTATTTCAATTTTTGTAGAAACAAGCATTTTCTCAGCAGTAACATTTATGTTAGCGGCTTACGGTACGTTTACCATCGCAGCTCATCAAATTGCATTAAATTTCACATCCCTACTGTATATGCTGCCACTTAGTATTTCGATGGGTGCTACAATTCTTGTTGGCTATGAAGTTGGAGCCAAGCGCTTTCGTGATGCAAGACAATATAGTTGGTTAAGTGTTAGTACTGCTGTTATATTTAGTTTCGTTTCTGCCTGTATTTTGTATTTTATGCGCGCCGAAATTGCAGCTTTGTATACATCTGATCCTGTAGTTATTGAACTTGCTGTTCAATTTTTACTTTTTGCTGCCTTGTTCCAATTATCTGATGCCGTTCAAGCCCCTGTTCAAGGTGCGCTTAGAGGATATAAAGATGTCAACATTACATTTGTTATGGCAGTCATTTCCTACTGGATCATTGGATTGCCTTGTGGTTATTGGTTAGCCAACTATACAGATTTTGGTGCATTTGGTTATTGGATTGGTTTGATTGTTGGTTTAACAGCGGGTGCTATCACGTTGTCTATCCGATTAATAAGTATTCAAAAGAAAATTGCTAGACAAACAACTAGGTAGTAAAAAAAGCAGGAAGCGAAAATTGTTAATTTTCGCTTCCTGCTTTTAATTTTATGTTTTTAACTCGAGGCTAACTTTTTATATAACGACATTAAACCCATTTTCTCAGTATCTGATAAATCCGATTCTGAAATGCGTAATAATGCTAGATCAAGTTTTTGTTGTTTAGACTTTCGAACACGCGGATGGGTCAGTTCGTCGTTCAACTCAATCAGAATCTGACTTTCTAACTCTTTTTGAGTGAGAATTTGAGCTGTTGCTGCTCTTTTTGGCCAAAGTTTTCGGTAGGATTCTATCACGGTAATTCGACCTCTTCTAACCCTTCCCCAATAACCACAATTTGGTTTTGCATTTTCATGTATTCAGGAAGCCATTGTGCCATACCATATGCAAATTGAAAAGCATGAGGATATTTATCACCTTCAAGTGGCACGTACCCTTTAACTCGGTAAACAGTATCTGGCAATGTACGCAGCCACTCTTCGAACTTCTCGCGTTGAACAGGTGCTTCAAACTGCAATACTTTGGTATTTAAATTTAATTTCGCTATAGGAGCTTTTACAACATCTTTTGTTGAAGATGTCGCTAATTTATCCAATGCTGAAAACGGAATTTTAGCATGTACGGTTTGAATAATTTGAGCCGTCGGATTTAACGACTGGATTTCATATACGACTGACCCTTGCTCACTGTCACTCAATAAATCCATTTTGTTAGCCAATATCAAGTCCGCATGGCGAATTTGTTCTAAAAATAACGAACGAATTTGTGGAGAGAGCCCGTTACGATCCATCCATCGTTTGCTATCGGCTACTGTGACAATTCCTTTAAAGTGTAATTGCTCTGCAAACAAAGGAGAAAAAATAGCATCCAAAGCTTCTACAGGATGTGCCGCTCCGGTTGTTTCGATCAATAGTACATCAAATTCTTCTTCTGCCAAAAGTGTTTGAATTTGAGCTTCTGATTTCTCAGAACCTGAACAACAAATACAGCCGTCTAGAATTTCCTTTAACGGTACTCCGTCTTCTACTGAATCAGAATCCATGTTCATTTTACCAAGTTCATTCATAAAAACAGCTGGCTTTAACCCTTTATCTTTCATTTGACTGATCATATTTTTGAGTAGCGTTGTTTTTCCGCTCCCTAAAAATCCACTAAACAAATATACATCTTTCATCATCTCACCCTTTCAATCACTGATTAAGAAAAGGCCCGCATAAGCGGACCTTTGGAATCACTCTTCAGTTTCTTCAACTTCTTCTGGTTCAGAAACTGCAATGCCTGCTTTTTCCATAGAAAGCTTTTTAGCTTCTTTTAATTGTGGATCATCATTTTTGATTTTCTCACGCAATGCATCCATTACCGCAAAAGTACTGTCTCCAGTTAATATGCCGGTTACTTCCAGTTCTTCATCTTCCTGGAACGATTTTACGGCATCGAGCATTTGCTCTTCAAAAACGCCATCGACTTCACCAACTTCGTAATCAAGTGCTTCAAGCATTTGCTCAGCCGTTTTCACTTGTTCTGAAATTGTGCCGTCTTTTAATTCAACTGTAGTATCTAAAACTGGAAGAGAGGCATAATCCGGATAACCAATTTCAACATCTGGCTCGATTCCTTTTTCATGAATCCAATTACCATCCGGCGTAAGCCATTTAGCTGTAGTAAACTTCAAATTTGAGCCATCTTGGAGATCATTGGCTGTTTGCACAGTTCCCTTACCAAAAGTCTTTTCTCCGACCAATTGAATATCAGCAGATTCACTCATCGCGCCTGCTAGGATCTCAGAAGCTGAAGCACTGCCACCGTCAATCAATAATGTAACTGGCACTTTAACTTTAGTCCCAGCGGTAGACATATAAACTTCTGGTTCTGCACCTTTTGCTTGAACTTCAAATAATGGTTTTCCTTCTTCAATGAACAAGTCAGAAATATCGAGTGCAACATCTAACAAGCCACCAGGATTTCCACGAACGTCCATAACTAGCGCTTCCATGCCTTCGTCTTCCATTTCTTTAATCGCATCTAGTAATTCTTGATACGTATTTTCGGAAAAACTTGTTACTTGAATATGCGCTACATTGTCTCCAACCATTTCAGCATAAACGGTTTCAATTGGAATTTCATCACGAACAATTTTGATATCTATTGGGTCTGCATTTTCCCCACGTTTAATCGTTAATGTAACTTCTGTACCTTTTTCACCACGTATCAGCATGACAGCTTCGGTTGTTGTAAATCCCTGAATGCTCTCATCATCTACCGCAATAATTTGGTCATTGGGTAAAATGCCTGCTTTTTCTGCTGGCGAATTTTTAATTGGCGAAACCACGGTTATAAAGCCGCCGCGCTCTTGCACTTCTGCACCAATTCCTTGGAAGCTAGAAGAGATGCCCTCTAAGAATTGCGAAGCTTCTTCTTCATTCAAGTAGTCTGAATAAGGATCATCTAATGAGTCAACCATGCCATTAATAGCGCCGTTAACTAATACATTTCTATCAACGTCTTTAAAATATTGGTCTTGTATTTTATCGTACGCTGTATACAGTTTTTCAAATTCCCGACGTTCAGGCGAATTTACTTCTACAGCTTTTTCATCACCAAATGTTAAAGCAAAAACTGTTAAACCGGCCGTTGCTATTATTAAAAGAAACACTAGCATAATAAAAGAAAATGTTTTCATCTTAATAGTGTGCGACGGTGATTCTTCTACCGGCGTAATAGGCTCTTGCTGTTCTTCCGGACGTTTCTCATCCATCTATTTCACCACTTTCATAATCGCGCTCAAAACTTGACAATATGAAAAGAAAAAGACTGTCGAGACAGTCTTTTTTTCAAATCGATACTTAAATCACACCTTAGAGCAGATACTTAGTCTTGGATTGCTGCATCCAAAGCAACAACAATCATGTCGTTGAACGTAGTTTGACGTTCTTCGGCCGTAGTTACTTCACCTGTTAGTAAATGATCACTTACAGTTAAAATAGAAAGTGCTTGGCACCCAAATTTTGCAGCTAATGTGTAAAGCGCTGAAGATTCCATCTCTAGAGCCAATACTCCGTATTGTGCCCATTTTTCATGCTCTGCGAATTCGTTATAGAATACATCTTCAGTGAAGACGTTTCCGACACGCAAGTTTAATCCTTTTTCAACACCTGCATTATACGCTTTTAATAATAAATCAAAATTAGCTGTTGGCGCGTAATTGATGCCTTTAAAAATAATTTCATTCATTTTTGAATCTGTTGATGCCGTTTGTGCCAAAATTACGTCACGCACTTTAACGTCTTTATGGATCGATCCACAAGTTCCAACACGGATTAATTTTTTTACATCGTATTCTTGCATTAATTCCGTTACATAAATAGAAATTGACGGTACACCCATTCCAGTTCCTTGAACAGAAATACGTTTACCTTTGTAAGTTCCTGTGTAACCGAACATATTACGGACTTCATTATATAACGTTACATCTTCTAAAAAAGTTTCCGCTATGTATTTAGCGCGAAGCGGATCTCCTGGTAGTAAAATCGTTTCAGCGATATCGCCTTTTTTTGCATTAATGTGAACACTCATTTATAAAACCTCACTTTTATATAGTAGATTTAATCATACTGTTTTTTTGTAGCTAGTGCAACGACTACCCTTATTCGTCTGTATAATCTCTCCATATTTCATCAAATATACTTGCTCTCATGACCGGGTGCGCTTTTTCTTCAATGTATTTTGAAAGTCTCTCAAAATTAGTTTCTGATTTCGGGAAAGAATGATCTAAGAACATCGCATCCGCAAAGCGCGAAAAGTCATCGGCCGTGAGTTTCCCACGGTATTTCAATGCAAATTGATAAAATGATCGATCCACGGTTAAACTCCTTTCGCATTTCGGGCAAAAAAAACCGGACAATTAGTCCGGGTAACTTGTTATTCGAATAATTTTTTGTACTCAGTTAGTCCTTCTGCATCTAATTGCTCTTTGGGTACAAAACGAAGAGCCGCAGAATTAATGCAGTATCGAAGCCCGCCTAAAGAAGAAGGTCCATCTGGGAACAAATGACCCAAATGAGAGTCTGCCGTAGCTGATCGAACTTCTGTTCTTCTCATGCCATGACTTGTATCGAAGTTTTCTTTTACTTCTGTCGTTTCAATTGGCTTTGCAAAACTTGGCCAACCACAGTGAGCATCGAATTTGTCTTTAGAGCTAAACAAAGGTTTACCCGATACGATATCTACATAGATACCTTCTTCGAAATGTTGGTCATACTCTCCTTGGAATGGAGGCTCCGTACCACTTTCTTGTGTTACATGATATTGCATCGGCGTTAGTTTTGCTTTCAATTCGTCTTTCATCATTGCCCACCCCAATTCTTTTCAATAAACGCCGTACGACCAGACCCAACCGAGTAACGGTTGTAATGCGCAGGATTTTTCTTATAGTAATCTTGATGATAGGTTTCTGCCAAATAAAAAGGTTTTGCTGCTAGTATAGGTGTTGTCACGGCTTTTTCAAATCTACCCGAATTGTCTAATTGTTGCTTAGACTTTTCTGCAATGAGTCGCTGTTCTTCAGAATGATAAAAAATAGCTGTTTGATAGGATTCACCACGGTCAAAAAATTGACCACCCGCATCTGTCGGATCGATTTGTGTCCAAAAAACTTCAAGTAGTTTTTCATATGGAAATATATCTGGCTGAAATGTAATTTGCACTGCCTCTACATGTCCTGTAGCATTCGAACAAACTTGTTCGTAGCTTGGATTTTTCAGCTCGCCACCTGTATAACCACTCACGACTTCTTCAATGCCCTCCAATGAATCAAAAGGTTTGACCATGCACCAAAAACAGCCACCTGCAAACGTTGCTTTTTCTGTCTTCATCGTCTCACTCCGTTCTCTATGGTTCGATTGTCACCAGTAACCGGATATCATCATCTTCTAAATTAAACGAAGCCGCTCGAACAGAGATTCCATCATCTAAAGGTATTTCCGTTAGCTTTAATATGACTTCTTCGTCTTCAGGCATCACTTCCATAAAATCTGGAAGATCAACTGAATCTCTAAGTAATTTTAACGCAGATTCAGGTGGAATATCCAGCATGCCAACTTCAACTGACTTTTGTTCCAACAATAAATTGCCATCTTCTTGAACAACGGGTTCAAATTTCATCAAAATAGGCAACGTTACCGAAAATACAGTCAATTCTGTTGAAATACTGACATCGTCTGTTACTGATAAAGCTAAAGGGATCGGCTGATCTTTCATGGCTTTTTGAATATACGTGTTGGCAATTCCTTCAAAATCTGCTTTTGTCGTATTAACAACTACTGTATTTCCAGTAAGAAAACTATTTTCTGATGCTTGATACGATGTGTAGTCTTTTGGAGGGGTCGTCACATAAAGCACGATTCCTACCAATGCTAATGCATTTATAGCCAGCAAGGCAAAAAAGGCTAAACGCCATTTTCTCATCATATCATCACCCTATTCTTCATAACTCAATCCACATTCTTCCATCCTTTTAACTATGCGCTCAGTCATCAAGTCATAGCCTTTGCTATTGGGATGAAAAAAATCGGAATGGTAAACCAAATTTTTGTTGCCTACAAACAAATCACTCACAGGCACAAAACAGGCTTGAGGATCTTCTTCTATTCTTTTTTCCATAACTTGATTATACGACTCAATAATTTGATCAAATTCCTCTACTTCATCTGTGACGAGTGAAAAAGGATTATAAATCCCCATCATAATAATAGGTACTGTCGGATTGATGTCACGTATCGAGGTTAAAATTGTATCAAAGCGACTTTCATAAAAAATCAACTCATCGTTAAAAGCTTCTATGTTTAGTGAAAACAAATCGCGTTTTACAATTCGCATAATATCATTTCCACCAATTGTCATTGTTAAGTAATCTGCTTCTGTAATAGGACCTGTCAGTTTTCCTTGCTGAAACATTGCAAGTAACTGATCGCTTCGGCGGCCTCTCTTAGCAGTGTTTTCAACAGCGACACCTTCGATGCCTTGCCAAGTCTGAAGTTCAGCTGCTAACCTACCTGTGTAGCCGCCTAATTCAGCCTCATCTCCAACGCCTTGGGATAATGAATCACCTAAAGCTGTGATAATTACGGCCTGCGGTTTAAAGTTTGGTGGAACCGTATAAGATCCAATTAATGGTTCACTTCTCGGTTCTGCACTTTTATTGCCAAAGATAAACGTTGGACTGCACCCCGCTACTATACCCATGGACAAAATGACAATTAACAGGATGCGTTTCAAATTCGTCTCTCCTTTTCAAAACTATTAATCGGTATAATACATGAATCCTATTGCACCAATTCCTGTGTGAGTGGATATGATTGGCGTAGTAAAGTCAAATTGAATGTCGGTAAAACCGGTTTCTTTAATTTTTTCACGCAATGGACCTGCCATTGCAAGTCCATTGGCATGGGCAATACCCACACCTTTTACTTGCTTACCGGCCGTCCGATCGAGAAAATCTTTCATTAAATAATCAACCACTTGCTTATGACTTCTAACTTTAGCAACGGGTGTATACTCTCCATTATCTAAAGAAGCAATTGGTTTAATTTTCATCAATGATCCTAATAATGCGCGACCTTTTCCGATTCGCCCGCCCTTCACAAGATTATCTAGCGTATCCACTACAACAAATAATCTTGTATTCAAGCGAATCTGTTCTACTCGTGTGACAATTTCATCCATCGACTTGCCTTCTTTAGCCATTTTAGCTGCCTCAAATACTTGGAAAGTTAATGCGTGTGAAATATAACGAGAATCAATAACCGTAACATCTGAATCTGAAAGTTGAGCTGCGGTTCTTGCAGATTCCACAGTTCCACTCATTCCACCAGTCATGTGAATAGACAAAATTTGATCGCCATTTTCGCCTAATTTATCGTACAATTCTTTAAAAACACCTGGAGCTGGTTGTGAACTTTTTGGCATTTCTTTTGTATTTTTCATTAACTCTAAAAAAGACTCGGGTTCAAGGTCTACTCGATCCAAATACGTTTTTCCACCGACTTGTACACTTAATGGAACCACGTGCAAATCATATTTTTCGATGATATCCGGCTTTAAATCAGCGGTCGAATCCGTAACGATATGAATCTTTGACATGAAATCACTCTTTTCTTCATCTAAGTTTTAGTAATTAAATTACGCCTAATCACTCTATTTTTTGTTTAGATAACGCAACAATTGTTTCAGCAATTTTTGAATGAATCATTGTAATTGCTTCTTTTGGCTTTAACTCGTTGATAGTTTCAATTGGAATTGCATCCAAAAGCTGAACTTTTACTGTCGCAGGCATTACTTTGTTGTTGTTTTTTTCCATTATATCTGCAGTTCCATAAATCGCGACAGGGATGATTGGAACATTCGCATCTTTTGCAATACGTAAAAATCCTGCTTTGAATTCACCCAAACCTTCCCCTTTACTTCTTGTTCCTTCAGGGAATATTAAAATTGAATGACCTTCTTGTAATTTTTCTACTGTATCAGTAATCGATTTTAATGCACTGCGGCGATCGGTCCGGTCTAAAAACACACAGTTCATTTCTTCCATATACATCGGAATGATAGGAAATTTCTTTACTTCTTTTTTTGAAATAAAGCCAAACGGTTTTGGAATTGTTGAAAGCAAAGTCGGAATATCAAAATTTCCCTCGTGATTGCTAACAAACAACACCGGACCTGCAGGTAGTTTTTCTATACCCTCGATTGATACATCACTTTTTGTACGCTTCATGATACCAGCTGCCCACTTTTGAGGTTCTGTATGAATTAATTGATCATATTCCTCTAAAGTTAACTGTTCTTTTTGTTTCATAAACTTTTTTAAACTCACCGCACTAAATGGCAAATAGCCAAATAGAAATGAAAATGTACGTATTGAATTAAACATGGGCATTTTTCTTTTTACGCTTTTCGTATACTAAATAGGAAAATGCTATTTCATTTGACACGTGCTGTTCTGACTCTGAAACTAGCTTCCATTCACGACCATATTCAGGGAAATAAGTATCTCCATCAAACTCTTGGTGTATTAATGTGATATACAAGCGATCAGCATCAGGTAAAACGGATTCAAAAATTTGTTCTCCGCCAATAACCATAACTTCTTCATGCGCTTCTTTTGCTAACCGAATTGCATCAGTTAAATTATGAACCACATCTACCCCATCTGCCTCGTAAAGATCGTTGCGGGTTACAACGATATTGCGACGTTTTGGCAGTGGCCGTCCTATAGATTCATACGTATTACGTCCCATCACAATGCCTTTTCCAATTGTATGTTGTTTAAAATAAGCCAAATCGGCAGGGATATGCCAAGGCAATTCGTTATTTTTACCGATGACCCGATTAGGATCATGCGCTACCATCAATGAAATCATACATCTTCCTCCTACCCCGCTTTTTGCGGGTATTAAACTTTTTTAAATATAAACCATTCTAGTTACACTGCAACTGGTGCTTTTATACGCGGATACGGATCATAGCCCTCGATTGTAATATCTGCAAGCGTTAAGTCGAAAATGGATTCAACTTCTTCATTAATGTGTAGTGTCGGTAATGGTTTAGGTTCTCGTGTCATTTGCTCATTTATCTGATCTAAATGATTAACATATAAATGCGTATCACCAGTTGTATAAACAAAGTCCCCTACCTCTAATCCACATTCTCGTGCAACGAGATGTGTTAACAATGCATAAGACGCAATATTAAACGGCATGCCTAAAAAGACATCCGCACTTCGTTGATACAATTGACACGAAAGTTTTCCATCTGCCACATAAAACTGAAATATGATGTGGCACGGCGGCAATGCCATGTCATCGATAAATTCTGGGTTCCACGCCGTCACAAGGTGTCGTCTTGAATCTGGGTTAAGTTTAATAGATTCGATGACATTCTTTAATTGATCGATCGTTCCGCCTTCGGTTGTCGCCCACGAGCGCCATTGTTTTCCGTAAACAGGTCCCAAGTCACCAAATTTTTCTGCGAAATTTTGGTTTTCAAGAACTTGCTTTTGGAAAATCAGCATTTGGTTCTTGTATACTTCTGCAAACTCAAGGTCTTTCTGAGCACGACGGCCAAAATCGCTCATATCCGGACCCGTGTACTCATCGCTTTCTATCCACTGTGCAAATGCCCACTCGTCCCAGATATGATTATTATCTTGTAGTAAAGTTCGCACGTTTGTATCGCCCTTAATAAACCAAAGAAGTTCCGATACAATCAAGCGAAATGCTGTTTTTTTAGTTGTCATTAAAGGAAAGCCCTGTGTTAAATCAAATCGCATTTGATGGCCAAAAACACTTAAGGTCCCAGTACCTGTTCGGTCTTCTTTTGTTGCACCATTATGTAAAATATGTTCGCATAACTCTAAATATTGTCTCATGTAATTCGCCTCCATTATTATGTTTAATCATAACAATACTAGTGCGGATTATAAAGATTTATGAGTCTTTAAATTATTTATTTAGTATTGTGCTGATTCTAACTATTCTCATTCTGTAAATAAACTTTAATTTCCTCTGAGCTCGAAAGAACGAGCGAGTGCTTATTACTCTAAGAAGAATTAAACAGCTCGTCAATTAGTGTAGCTCTTTAGTGAGGTATTAACGAAATAATTTTTCTGAAATAGTAAGATACATTCAATTATGTTGTTAACTTAAATTTGGCAGAAAACAAAAAACCGTCACAAAGTGAACGGTTTAAGAAAGCCATTTTGGCGGTGTGTTTTTGGACCAATATATATCTCCTAGCGTAATATGCTTTTGGAAATCATCATCAGCTAGGTGGTAGTGAAAATTAAAAGAATAGCCTATCTGCGGTTTATTTTCTGTTCTGACGTGAAAACGGATTTCGTCTTTGTTGGTTTCCGTATTGTATACATGGAAGATTTTTTCTGCATGATCGCCAGATGGTTTTTCAGAAATCGATAGTTTTCTTAGTTTACCAGTATCCAGATTTGCTAAATGAACATCAATGGCTCGTTGGATATTCGGTAATATCATTGTTCGGAATTCATCTTCAATAACAGGACCAATTCGTGATCCGAATTTCAAGTAAGCCTGCTCTTCCGCCGACTGGTAAACAGAATGAATAAAGGAGTCTCCCGTATCGTAGAACTCACTTGGATCGACCCAATCATAGATATATTGTTTGTTGTCACTTTCCGCTGCATGTGATTTCGGTTGACCTTTTTCGTCCAAAAGCGACTCCCAGATTAAATGATTCGGAGAGATTGCGCCCAATGTCAAAACGGCAACTGCAATCACTAGCGACTTTTGCCACCAATTTTTCATGAACATCACCTTTTCTTTATGAACATTTTAGTAACTTATCTGCTTATTTATACGATTTTCACAGCTAAAGGTTTCATCTTCTTGAGATTCATTGTACAATAAAGTCATTAACAACGCCTTGTTTTTTTTTTTTGAAAAGGAGGAATTTTCATGGATGCATCATTATTGATCGGATTAGGTCTCCTGTTTATGCTCGGATACTTAACTTCACTTTCATTTACAGACTAATAACTAACAAAAAAACTTCCTATCCTTTGGGGAGTTTTTTTATGTCCACAATTAAAGTGTATACAGCATATTTCAACTGATTAGCTAAAAATCTGCCTTTTTAAATTTTAAATCAGAGAGTTAGATTGTTGCTTTCTCACTTCTATTATTTTTTTAAAATCATTCGGTAGCCAGATAATGATTGTTAAAAACGCTATAACATATAATTTCAAGTTCGTATTATTTATCCTCCCTAGTGTACATCGTTATTTTATATAACAAATTACAATAAGTATTCTTTATTCTAATTCTAACTCTCTACACTGAATATTGCGACTTTAAATACATAAAAAAGAACGGCCTATTCATTTGCGAATAGGCCGTTCTTTTCCGATTACAAAGAACTTATTAATTACTAGTTTATTTTTCTATAGCTGCTTCCCATGAAGACATCCCTTGAGCCACATTTACAAACTCGTATCCTTCTTTAAGCATTAAGTCGCTCGCCTGTTGGGAACGGTTGCCTGACTGACAAATCACTACATATTTTATATCTTTTTGAAGACCGTCAAAATCGCCTGTTTGTATTGATGTGAGCGGTTTGTTTTGCGCTCCTGGTATATGCCCCTGATCAAACTCAGACGGCTCGCGTACATCCAATACGATATAGCCAGCATCTTGCTTTTCAGCCACTTCTTCGATTTGGATGGTTTCGTACTCCGCCTCTTGACCACACGCCACTAACAATATTGCGCTAGCAATTGCCAGCATAAATACCAGTCGCTTTGACATTACTCGACGTCGCCTTCCCAAGCCATTATACCGCCTTCAACATTCGTTACATTGTAACCTTGATTGTCTAAAAATTTACATGCAGAGCTACTACGTCCACCAGCTTGGCAGTTTACATAGTATTCTTCCTTTTTATCTAATTCATTCATCTTGAATTCCAATAAACTTAAAGGGACATTTACTGCACCGGGAATTTTTCCAGAAGACACTTCTGATGCCTCACGCACATCAATCAGATTTACTTTCTTTCCTTGTTTTAATAATGTCTCTAGTTCTTGTGTAGAAATCGATTTCATCTATAATTCCTCCTAATAATTTGGTTCCTCACTGATATCGTAATCATTATATAAAACTTTTATGCTTTTAATAGCTCTGTGACACGAGAAGGATCAAACCCGAGAACCCACTCACCATTTATATTAGTTTGTGGTACTCCCATCTGTCCAGTAGCTTGCACGAGGCGATTAGCTGCCGCTTGGTCATGCTGAACATTTACTTCTGTATAGGAAACATCATTCTGTTCTAAAAAACTTTTCATCATTGTGCAGTAAGGGCACGTATCCGTTGAAAATACGGTAACTTGGTTAGACATAATCGCTCTCTCCTTAAAAATAATGTTGTTGAAACTATTTAAAATATACCATAGGGGGTATATTTCTTTCAAGAAATTTGCTTGCCGCTAAGTTCGTTTTATATTTTCTATTCTTACTTAAATAGAAAAAGTAACATAGCATCTATTTCCAAAAATTAATTTTAATAAATTGGCGAAAATAGATGCTATGTTATGACTGTATTTTAGTAATCGTTTTCCTGCGTCATTGATATCACACCGTAATGAAATTTCGTATTCGGTCGCACGCGTCGAACAAAACCAAACTGTTCAAAGTCTTGCGAGCGAAAATGCGCTTTTAACACCACAGTTTTCCTAGCGACGCGTTTGGCTTCCCTTACCCACTGCTCCGTTAATTGACTACGATCTGCTGGACCTCTCAACGCTGAAAAATTAGATGACTCTATAATTTCTTCTGTAAACATTGGATCCATATAAATTACATCAATAGATTTTGACTCGCGTTTTTTCAGATAAGAAATAGCATCAGTAGACACCACTTCTATTCGTTTCATCGCTGCTAACAAGTGCGGCATTCCATGATAGTGGTTTAGCCCTTGTTGAACGACATATGCAAGAATCGGATGACTTTCACATCCAATAACTCGTCCACTTTCTCCAACACGCTGAGAAGCCACAAGTGAATCTGACGCAAGACCTAAAGTACAGTCTAAAAATATGTCACCTGGTTCTAATCTTGAAACAGCGATCAATGGGTCTTGTTCGATTGGTCTTTTTGTCCTGAAAGCTGCTGAATTCGGATGAAAAAAGAACGGCTCTGTTTTACCCATTGGATAAAACTCAAGCCGTTCTTTTAGACAAATCAACAAATCAGCCGATTCCTCTGCATGCATTTTCTCGATAGAACGTTTATTACGAGCAACTTGCTGAAGCGACAGTTCTGTTGAAATGCGCTCTGCCCACTCCATTATGGATGATGTGGGACGGTACGCTGTTGTGACGACTGTTTTCACTGAGTTGCCACTTGTTCAAGCGCTTGTGCCAAATGATCGCGAATTTGCTCCATAGGATAGCCCTCAATTTGTTCACGTGGAATAAAGTGAGCCAGTTCGCCATCTTTTAACACCGCAATCGATGGAGATGATGGAGCAACTTCTTCAAAATAATGACGCATTTGAGCTGTCGCTTCTTTATCTTGACCAGCAAAAACAGTCACCAAATGTTCCGGTTTTGCTTCAACTGTTTGGAGTGCTTCTATAACTGCTGGACGTGCTAGTCCTGCTGCACAGCCACAAATAGAGTTAATCACTACGAGACTTGTTCCTTTAGTGCTGCTCATATGTTCATTGACATCCTCTGCAGACGTTAACTCTTTAAATCCTGCGCTTACCAATTCTTGACGCATCGGCACAACAATGCCTTTCATGTATTCATCATATGCGTTCATGCTTGTCGCCCCTTTTCGTTTATACTTTTCTCAAAACTCTAGGTTTTATCTACTTTAGTGTAACCTAGATTCTCCATAATTTCATAGTATGTGATTTTTATGTGAATTTTTTATGAATTTAATGATTCTATTCTGTATGATTAGATTTAGGTAACTAAAAAAAGGATGGGGAAAATGAATTTACTAAAACAAATTAATGAACTAAACTTTGCACTTTTACAGTCCTTTTCCACGAAACATGATCGACCTTGGGGAACTTTTTTTTTGAACAGACAGCAACCCGATTATTATGACGCAAATCACGCTTATATAAGTACACAACCCGAACACCCTGAGAAAGTAATCGACGAAGTAGTTTCATACTACAGATCGTATTCAATTACGCCACGGTTTTATTTAGACCATGTCGATTCCCTAACAAAGTTTATCGCTCAGTTAAAAGAAAAAGGCTTTCAGTATGAAGAATTACCTCAACCAATTCAATTATGGAATAAAGAAATAACAGCGCTCTTAATCCCTGAACATGTCACTGTTAAAAAAGTAGACAACTCGAATTATCAGGACGCATCGTGGGTTGAGTGCCAGATTAAAGAATTTGGTGGAAAAGCTGTTCGCGAAAAAGCTTTTGAAATAGAGTTTAATGACAATCGGTATACTCACTTTTTGTTAAAAGTTAATGGCAAACCGAGTTCGACTGCGTGTTTATTTGTTCATGGAAATCAAGGGCGGGTAGAAAGTGTTGCGACTGTCGAAGAATACAGAGGGCAAGGATTGATTGGATTTGTTTTGCAATGTATACAAAAACAAGCTCAGACGATGCAGTTAGATTATTTGTGGGTTCACCCTATTAATGAGCAAGTTGAAAAAGTATATGGCCGCTACGGATTTTCCACAATCTATACCTTGCAATCTGGCCATGCTTTTATGGATGGGAAAGCATAAAAGAACTTCGGGATTAAATTAGTATTGATTCTTAACGAGAAACTTGAATGATCGGAGACTGTCATGAAAAAGAAAAAGAAAAAAGACAGCTGCTTTACAGATTGCGTTAAAGATCTAAGTTTTGAAGTTGTGGCTCATATGCTATTCTCCGCTATATGGAACATAGTATTATTCATCCCTAGACTGTTGATTCGGTTATTTAGCAGTATCTAACTTTCTTCGATTTTCATCTAACTTAATTATTGGTCACAATACAAATTAAAAAGCCATCCATTTAGGATGACTTGAATAGTGAAATTTGAATACCTTCAGCTGATGGTGGGCGAAGAGTAATGGTACTTCCCATTTCTTCTACCGTATAATCTTTTAAATATTCTTCTACGTCATTTGCATGCTCAGCCACTGCTTCTCGAATAAGCTCTTTAATAATTAACGAACTGCTTTTTTGACCTAATACTACTCCATTGACCGTAAGATTCACCTGAAACCCTCCTATGTATACTTAAAAGATATCATAAACTTATTAACAAAAAACGTATACATGGACCTAATATTTTTAATTATTTTTAGTAAAAATAGATACATTATTGTCTTTTGTATCATTAAATGATTTTATGTGCCTACAATATACGATATTTATAATACCAAACACCTCAAACAATCCTATTTCTACCAAAATAAAAAACTACCCGGCCCGGGTAGTTTTTTATTTTGATCGTAGATTTGTTCTATCAAAAATCATGACACATAAGCATTTACGCATTTCTAGCAGTGTTATTTACAATTTCTACTCCACTGTCTTCACTTTATATTATTAGCATTAGAATAATATATTGACGCGTTTTCAAAAATTAGGTCTAAAGACTTTATTTATTAAAATTTACTATTTATAAAATCTAACATTCTGCTAAAAACATCGTAGTCAAACCATTCCACGGTCATACTTTGAACATATTCACCCTCTTTTTGAAGTTCTAAGTTATTTGAAGACAACTGGACAACCTTTGTATCATCTACTTCACTTTCTTGTTTATTGATTTTTTGATTATTAAATTCATGAATTAATTTATGATAGAAAGAATCACGTTTTTCACGACTTTCAAATTCCCACGATTCGTATTTTCCACTAGATAAAATTTCTATCGAATAAACGTTATTATTCATTCGTGATTCCTCCTAAAAAAGATGAATGTTTGACCTAACCAACTTAAATGCTCTTTACCTCTTTAGGTCTATTTGAAAACATTTTACTGTTTTGCTTTTAAATAAAAAATTCCGGTGACTTTTGGAGTCACCGGAATTTTTCATTTACCTTTCATCGCTTGTCGAGCTTCGGTCATTTGTTTCCATACTGAACCTTTCGCATCTTCACCTTCTGTGATGCGTGCAATGGCCATTTTAATTTGTAATTTCACTTCAAATTCCTGTTCATTTTCTGCTAGCTTAAGTGCTGGTAAAGCGGTTTCTGTTCCCGTTTCGTAAAGAAACATCGCCGCTCTCCATCGAACCAATTTATTTTTATCTTGTAAGGTTTCGATCATGATCGGCTCAAACTCTTCAAATCCTAGATCACTAATCGTATCTCCTGCAGTTCTTCTTACAGCCCAACTTTTGTCTTTCATGGCACGTTCTACATAAGGAACTACAGCTTTATCATCGATATCACCTAAGAAAATCGCAGCTTGTCTGCGAATTGACATTTTTTCGTCATCTAAGGCAAGAGATAATAAAGGCAAATCTTCAAGATCTGCTTCAATCATTTGATCTAACAATTGGAAACGTGTTTGCCAGTCAGGAGCATTAAATTCTTCGGGAGAAATTTTACGTCCACGAGGTGCAGCTTCGTGTTGTTCTAAATCTTTTTTTGTTGACAGTGCATCTAAGCGCTCTTGTGGATAAGCTGCTTCGATTTCTTCAACCATGCTGTTACCGATTTCGGCTTTATCGCCATAACGTACGCCGTAATCCGCCCATTTACGCTGAAACAAGTAATTTTCTTCTGTCGGATCCATCACTTTTTTCATTGCCAGAACAAAGCGCTCAGACATTCCAATACGTTCTTCAGAAGCACTATCGAACACTTTTACTTGAAGGGGAATGCCTTTGAATTCTTGCACATGAACATAAACTTCGCCAAAATGTTCATCTATTTCGATTTCGTCTCCTGTATGCTCACGATCTTCGCCAAATACTGCTCTTACTTGCGCTAAAATCGCTTCCCAATCAAACTTTGAAATGCGCTCGACTGCCAAAAAGTCTGCCACGTGATAGACGCCCTTGACGCCGTCTATTGTTAGTAACTCTTGAACTTCTTTCGGAGCATTTTCTATATTGGCTTTATTATAATTATGGCTTTTACCAAACGGCAACTCTTGGTCAATAATTACTTTCATCGTATTCGGGCTTGGTGTCGGTTCTATCGTTAAAATTTTCACGAAAATCCCTCCTGCAATTAGTCAATCACGCTTCTGCGATTTCTTGAAGATGAGTCCATCGCTCGATTAACGCATCGTATTCTTCTGTCAACGTATTTACTTCTTCTGTTAGCTTTTGTAATTTATCGTAATCAGAACCAGCTAAAGCCATTTCTTCTTCTCGCGCTTCAATTTTTGCTTCTGCTTCCGCGATTTTTTCTAAAATATTGTCATACTCTACTTGTTCTTTATACGACATTTTCTTTTTTGCCTTAACAGGTTGAGGTTGCACTACTTCTGTTTCAACCAATTGTTGTTCTGCTAATGCAACAGGGTTGTTTTTTTCTTTAATAAACTCTGAGTATAAACCTTGATATTCTTCGATTTTACCAGTCCCTGTGGTCCATAATTTCTGTGCAATGCGATCAAGGAAAAAGCGATCATGCGAAATCGTAATGACAACGCCAGGGAAGTTTTCTAAGAAATCTTCCAAAACGGAAAGTGTTTGAATATCTAAATCATTTGTTGGCTCATCTAAAAACAAAATATTTGGCTGTTCCATTAATAATTTTAGCAAGTACAGACGTTTACGCTCGCCACCAGATAATTTACCGATTTGTGTGCCGTGACCGTTTGACGGGAACAAAAAGCGCTCCAGCATTTGAGTGGCCGAAAGACGGACGCCTTTTTCGGCTTCAAAATCACTTGACGTTTCTTGAATGTATTCGATCATTCGTTGAGACTCGTCCATTTCTGGCAAATGTTGCGTAAAGTGAGCAATTTTCACTGTGCTGCCGTATTCCATTTTTCCAGTCGTCGGTTCAAGTTCGCCCGCCAACATCTTCATTAACGTAGATTTCCCCGCACCATTAGGTCCGACAATTCCAATCCGATCTCCGCCTTGTAATAGGAAGTCGAATCCGCTGAAGATTTGTTTGTCGCCGTATGCTACGCCCATATTCTTACCTTCGATAATTTTCTTACCAAGACGTTGGCTTTGCATTGACAACTCAAGTGATGTATTGTCATTTTCTTTTTGAACGTTTTCTTTAATTTCATCAAAACGTTGAATCCGTGCTTTTTGTTTTGTCGAACGTGCTTTGGCACCACGACGAATCCATTTTAACTCTGAGCGGAAACGGTTTTCAAGTTTCTGCTGAGACGACGCATTCATTTCATCGCGAATCGCTTTGTTTTCAAGGTAATCGCCGTAGTTTCCTTTATGTGTATACATGGTTTGATCAGCAATTTCGAAAATATGAGTAGACACTGCATCTAAGAAGTAACGATCATGCGTTACGAAAAGCATGGCCGATCCCATACGTAATAGTGTTTCTTGTAACCATTCTGTTGAAACAGCATCAAGATGGTTCGTTGGCTCATCCAAAAGGATTAAATCAGCTGGTTCGATCAATGCTTTTGCAAGAGCAACACGTTTACGCTGACCGCCTGACAATTCGCCAACCACTTGATCGTACATATCAATTCCTAGTTTGGATAGAGCTGTTTTGGCAAGTGCGTTAATATCCCATGCGTTTTCTTGTTCCATTTTTTCTTGAATATCCATCAATTCATCTTGCAATTGTGTCGAACTCGAATCGACCATCATATTTTTCAATGCATTTTCATATGCGCGGTTTAACGCAAGAATCGGTGATTTTCCGGAGAATACCGTTTCAAGCACGGTTAATGACTCGTCAAATTCAGGCTCTTGCATCAAATACGTAATTTGATATTTTTTCGGATGATCCATTACAACACTGTCTGCATCCATTGACCCTGCTAAAATCGACATTAACGTCGATTTTCCTGTTCCGTTTACACCGATTAATCCAGCACGTTCTCCCGGATACAGTGAAAACTCAACATCCTTGAATAACGTTTTGGCTCCAACTGTTTTTGTTAATTTCGTAATATTTAAGTGGCTCATTTATTCCCATCCGTTTCTGTTTGAAGTTGCTTTAAAAAGGATAGCATAAATTCATGGCGTTCTTCAGCCATCTGCTTACCAGTTTCCGTTGTCATTTGATCTTTGAGTAATAAAAGCTTTTCGTAAAAATGCGTAACGCTACTCGTTTGTGCTTCCCGATATTCCTGCTCGGTCATTTCTGTGCGTGCTTTTTCGTTCCAATCATATAACTTGCGACCTTTGGCTCCACCATATGCAAAAGCGCGGGCAATGCCAATAGCACCAATTGCATCTAAGCGATCTGCGTCTTGAACAATTTTGGCTTCAATACTTGTTGCAGACTTCCCATTGCCACCTTTAAAGGATACAGACGCTATGACCTCTTGTATTTTTTGTTGCTGCTCGTCTGTCAGATTTAATCGATTTAATATATCACTCTCTAAATCCTCGTCTGGCTTTTTGTATTTCGGGTCTGAAACGTCGTGAAGCAATACCGCTAACTCTACGATAAAGGCATCCGCGTTTTCTTGCGCCAAAATTATTTTGGCATTTTTCATGACGCGTTCAATATGCTGCCAATCGTGGCTTGCATCAAACTGCTCATAAATTTTGCTTACTTCATTTTCACATTGATTGATTTTTTCCTGATCCATTCTTCCGCTCCAATCACTTGTTTCTTCTATTATAACCTGAATTGATGGTAAAATGCCTGTATTCCCAGCGATTATTGACGTTTCTATAAGCTTCATGTATAGTATAGCCATCCATAACATGGCATTTATAGGTCCATGACATACTCAATATTAGGGGGAACTTGTATGAACCAAGGTACAGTAAAATGGTTTAACTCAGAAAAAGGTTACGGATTTATTGAGTATAATGATGGCGACGATGTATTTGTCCATTTTACAGGCATCCAAGGTGACGGGTTTCGTACATTAACTGAAGGCAAAATTGTATCATTCGATATTATTGATGGCAATCGTGGTCCACAAGCTGCCAATGTAATCGAAGTCGATCCAGAATAATAAATCAAATAAAAGCAGGGACGGAAATTCCGTTCCTGCTTTTTGTATATCCATAGAAAACATTTATTGTTGTGTACCGGTTCCAACTTTGTTAAGTTCATTACCTAAAAACTGCAATTGCGCACCAACTGTACAGTTACTTATGCAAAACCGGTGAGCAGCTGTTTTTCCATCATCTTTACGAAGCTGGTTTTTCACAAAACAACCGTCACAATAAGTCGTTAGCATTTCATCAATTTCTTTTATAATAGAAATTTTCTTCACTCTGTCACCTCTTAACGAAACTTCATTTTTTCATTCTACTACGCATTTGTTTTTTATACCAACAATAGTTATACTAACTGAGGACATTTTTAAGGTACCAAGCGGTTCGCAAATTCCCGCTTTACCAAAACTAAGGAGGAAATTTTTTGTTTAATGAATTTTGGGGACTTGGCTTTGCCTTGTTCAATTTTGTTCTATTATTAATTATGTATAAGTTTTTTGGGAAAACAGGCTTGTTTGCATGGGTCGCGATTTCTACTGTTCTTGCCAACATTCAAGTTACAAAAACCATTGAAATTATTGGTCTTACTGCTACTCTCGGCAACAGTCTGTATGCCTCAACATTTTTAGCAACCGATATTTTAAATGAAAAATACGGCAAAAAAGAAGCGAAAAAAGCGGTTTGGCTTGGATTCTCGTCACTCCTTATCATGGTGCTAGTCATGCAATTCGGTATTAAATTTATACCCGCTGACAGTGATTTTGCACAAAGCTCATTAGAAACGATTTTCGGTCTTATTCCGCAAATTGCCATCGGTAGTATGATTGCATATCTTGCCAGTCAACATTTAGATGTTCTCATTTTCGGTGCACTTCGCAAAATTTTTCCGAAGGATAGCCAATTTTGGATACGTAATAACGGTTCCACATTACTTAGTCAATTACTGGACACGTTAATTTTTACTTCGATTGCGTTTTGGGGTGTATTTCCATTTGACGTGTGGATTCAAATATTCTTCTCGACGTATTTATTGAAATTTATTGTCTCAATCCTAGATACGCCATTTGGCTACTTAGCTAAAATGATTAAACCCATTGACGAAAAGTAGGTGATTAGATGCTAGAAGTGTTTGTAGATGCAGCAAGTGCAGGTACACCACAAGTTAGTGCAGTCGGCGTTTTTATCCGTGGTGAAGGTCATGTCATTCACTGGAGCGAATATGTGGGTGAAATGGACAATCATACGGCAGAATTCACAGCACTTGTTAAAGGATTGGAGCTTGTAAAAGATCTGTCTCCTCAAATGATTTCGATTAAATCTGATTCACAAGTGACGGTTGATGCGTTCGAAAGACGATTTATTAAAAACCCGAAATTCAAACCTTTACTTGAACGTGCGCTAGAGATTGGAGATCAATTTGAGTATTGCTTTATAAAATGGATCCCTGATTCTCAAAATCGCGCGGCAGATGCCCTTGCTAGAACTGAACTTCGAGCACATAAATAACTTCATCAATTTACAGCCGTCCTTAATTTTTATGGACGGCTGTTGTCCTTTCTATGCATACGTTAGAGCTAAAGTCTGATAAGATTAAGCTATCATCTATTATTGGAGGCAGCTCATGAGAACAAAACTTGGTACCGCACTTGATATTTTCATTTTGGTTATTGGACCGTGGATCGTTTATACACGAATCAATGAAATGATGCAAAATGGAGTTTCCGTTTATCCTATGATTTCGGTTGTGATTGTCACGATTGCGGTTATTTTTTCGGTTTACAATTTGTACTTATTATTTGGTCGTAAACAACAAGACCACATGAAAAAATAAATGGAAAAGAGGCTTTAAACGTGAAATCGCTGTTGTTTTATTTTATTCCACTCGTGGTTTTTGCAGTAATCAATAATGTAATTCCAGCCTTTTCGTGGCCACATTATTTGGTTTTATTGATAGCTTTTCTTATTTTCCAGCTAGCACGTACTCGCTATCCAAAAGATGCGATTCCATTTATTGCAAAACTCACACAAGCTGCTTTTTACATATTGACAGTCGCTACTATTTTCCGCGATCAGTACTTAAATCCATTAGTAATCAATGTGTTACTAGGCGTTACGCTTGGATTTGTCATCGTTGAAATTATGCAAACGAAAAAAAAGCCAGTTTAATTTATTAAAGACCTTAGCCCACTCGAGTCGGTTAAGGTCTTTTTATGTGTAGAATTTTTTATCCAACTTATTGTATTATTTACTATCGGCGCACGGTTCTATTAAAATAATGTAAAGGAGGTTTTTTCGTGAAAAAGATTTTAATGGCTCTATTTTCAATAGTACTTTTAGCCGGTTGCACTAATTCAGCTGCTGATCCAGACAAAGCGACGGCACCTTTCGAAGAAATCGCCACAGGACTAGAGACGCCCTGGGCAATCAATAAAATAGGTGATGAATTTTATATTTCAGAACGAACTGGTAACATTGCTTATATTGATAAAGATGGCAAGATGACCCGCCAAGAAGTCAATTTTTCAGATAAACTTTCTAGTGCTTCAGAAGCTGGGTTTTTAGGATTCGTGTTAAAACAAGATTTTGAGAACAGCCAAGAAGCTTATGGCTATTACGTTTACGAACGTAACGGAAAAGATTTCAATAAAATTATTACACTTGTATTAGAAAATGGAAAATGGCAAGAAATTCAAGTTTTACTCGAAGGAATTCCAACTGGCAATGTTCATCACGGAGGACGTTTAGTGATAGATGAAAACGGTACCCTTTTTGCGGCGATTGGTGATGCTTCTACTCTAGAACTTGCACAAGATTTAGGTTCAGTAAACGGTAAAATCTTAAAGCTCAATTCTTTTAATGAATTTGAAATATATTCATCAGGACACCGAAATCCGCAAGGTATTACTTGGGACGAAGACATCATGTACGCATCTGAACACGGTCAATCGGCAAATGACGAAATCAACATTATTGAAGAGGGCAATAATTACGGATGGCCAACCATCGAAGGCGAGACCACAAAAGGTGGATTAGAAGCTCCATTTTTCACCACCGGTTCTGACGATACTTGGGCACCAAGTGGCATTGCGATGCATCAAGGTCTCCTGTACGTTGCGGCACTTCGTGGGACTGCCATAAAAGTAGTCGACCCAGAAAATGCAAAAGTTATAAACTCGATCGAAGGCTTCGGTCGTGTCCGAGACGTTTTATCAGACGGAAAAGCTCTTTATTTTATCACCAATAATACTGATGGACGCGGTACGCCAGCAGATGACGATGATAAACTTTATAAATTGAATGAATAAGCAAAGGTGTATTGGATTTTTCCAATACACCTTTTTTATTTGCTATAAGAATTTCACCATCAGGTGTTCATCGATGTATTTTTCTGGCGTTTTCATCGCTTTTGAATCTGTTCCATACTTTTTAAAACCAAGCTGTTCATATAATGCGATAGCAGCCGTGTTTTCACATGCTACTGCTAAATCTAAACGTTCTAGCCCTTGCAAGGTTTTAGCAAATTCCAGAAGTTGTTGCATCAAGCGTCTAGACAACCCTTTACCTCTTTCACTAGGTGTTACATATACCGCATAGACTGATCCTCGGTGGTGTAACTTTGGTGCGAAATTGCGAACTAACGTTACATTTCCAATTAATTTATCTTCTGAAAAAGCACCAAACGTGAAGGCATTTTTCATTGCCAGGTTTTGGGCAGTTTTTTCAATTGGGTTTTTAAGCGCATCTTCTAGTATTGTCGCAAATGCATCCGGATTGTTTTCTAATGCCTCAATGCGCAAAGTGTAATACATTTGCGCATCCTCTACCGACAACTGGCGAAATTTCATAAGCAACATCCTTTTTTATATAAATTGCTGGGTGACTGTCCCTTTTCCATTTGCTATTCGAACTTCTGCATAAGCTCCGTTAACAAACGTAATTTGTGGCGGTACATGTCCCAAGTCAATATCGTAAGCAATCGGCAAATCGAGCTCTTCTGCTAAATCCTCGTACATTTTTTCTACTGTGTAGTCTTGAACTGGTTCGTTTGCAGGACTTCGCCCAAAAATTATACCGTTACAATGATCGAACCAACCCGCATATTTCATTTGCGTTAGCGATCGTTTTAAATCCGCAACAGGCAACTCACAATTCTCTAAAAACCAAACAACCGGTTCACCAGTAATGTATTCCTTTCTAAAATTTTGAACATCACCGTAAGGAGTTCCGATTAAATGGCGAATGACATCTATACAACCGCCTAATAAGCGGCCAGAAAAATTCTCTTCAGCTTTTGAAACAGTTTTCCAGATTGTCGGTTCATTCAAATGAAAGACTACTGGAGAAGGAACCGAATGATTCCATTCTCTTTGATACAACGCAGATGAACTTTGTACAACAGTACCTTCTGCTCCGGTTTTCAAAATAGATAGCCACCGACCTGTAGTGTCATCACATTTTTCACCGCGTAAGTCGATCAAGTTGGTACCGTGTGCTGTCGCAATCCCCGTTTTTAACGTAAACGCTAGCAACAAGACACTAAGATCTGAATAGCCTAGAATCCATTTTGGCTGCATCTTTGAGAAATCTAGATACTCCAGTATTTCAATTAGCAACTCCCCACCCCACGGCGGAAGGATCATGTCGATAGCAGAATCCGTCATCATATCCATCAATTCATCCGCACGCTTTTTAGCAGGCGCAGATTTTGCCATACTTTGAGTCCAAGCAGTATCACCTGTTACAAACGTGAATCCATTTTGCTCTTGCCTTCTAATCGCCTGTTTTAATAGCTCATGTTGTTCCTTACCAACTCCTGATGACGGAGCGGTTACGCCAATGGTCTTTATTATGGTTTCAGGATATCGAATCATTCAATAGTCCCCCTTTTGTTTTAAACAAAATAAAATAACGAAAAAATCATCGCTAGCAAAATACCTGCACCTGCACAGAACCATAATACATGTTTCACCATTTCGAAAAACTGACTTGGTTCTTTATCAAGTCTTTCTCCTTTAAACTGCGAAAAATCTGGTGGCGTCTCTCTTCTGTGCTTTGTTTTTTTCATGTACGTAGTTTTTGTTTCAGACATCGGGTTCATTGTCTTCCTCCTTGAATCATTAGCAATAGAATTTTTAATATATTTACCATTATACTAAAGTTAACTTGAGAATATAGTCCCCTTTTAGACTAATTGTAATTTTTCAATACTAACATTCAATCGACCTACTTGAAATAGTCTTTAGAGCGTATATGATAGAGATGAAACGATAAAAAAAGGGGGATTTGTGGATGAAAGTTTTAGTAGTTGGGGCTAATGGACAAATCGGTAGACATTTTGTAAAAATGCTAGCGCATAGTGATAAACACACACCAAAAGCGATGATCCGCAAAGAAGAACAAGTTAGTTTTTTTAATAGTTTGGGTGTAGAAACAGTATTAACTAGCCTCGAAGGCAGTGTCGAGGAAATTACAGAAGCGATGGAAGGTTGCGATGCGGTCGTTTTCGCAGCGGGCAGTGGTGGCAAAACTGGTGCAGACAAAACTTTGCTTATTGATTTAGATGGAGCGGCAAAAACTATAGAAGCTGCTGAGCGTACAGGAACTGAACGCTTTCTCATGATCAGTGCCATTAATGCAGACAAACGAGAAATGTGGAAAGAAGATATGGCTCATTACTATGTTGCTAAGCATCATGCTGATAATATTTTACGTGCGAGTGGATTGGTGTATACCATTATCCGGCCAGGTATCCTAACGAACGATTCTGGTACTGGTAAAATTTTGGCAGTAGAAGATTTAGATTCTGGTGAGATTTCACGTGAAGATGTAGCTCGCGTCTTATTAAACTCACTTGAGAACGAACATGTTTTCAATAAAACTTTTGCAGTTGTTGCTGGTGATAAAGAAATTGCAACAGCACTCGACCAATTATAATTTTAGTCATACAAAAAGGCTTCTGATTTGAGATCAGAAGCCTTTTAATAATTATTCTGCAATCGTTTTTAAATTTCTGAATCCCATAATCAGTTGAAATATAAATGCAATCGAACAAATAATGATTGCTGCATAGCCAAGCATACCGATTGGCGTCATCATAAATGTTTGAATAACGAGTAACGCCATCATTACTGCAATGGCAAAATTCACAATATATGGTCTATTGTAAAACTTTTTAGAAGCAATACCTACGAAAATTGCTACAGCAATGATTAATATCAATAAAATACTTCCCATTTTTCTCCCTCACCCTTTTGCTTTGTCTCTTGTAAGTTTAGCATTTATCTTATTTGTCCGATAGAGTACCCGGGATTTTTTTGTAAGCCATTTTTTTTATAATTTTCTCGTGTTCCGGGAACCGTTCCAATAAATCAGACTGCACCAACAATTCAAAGTCAGCAAAATCAAAGCCTGGTGAAACCATACAACCCATTAATGAGAATGCATTTTTTACTTCTACTGTCGATCCAAATATGCTGCCTTTTTCTACTAGAACTTGCGGACGTTCACCAGAAGCGATGTCCAAGCCTAGCTTTTCCGCACGGTAATTGCCGTTTGCATCGAGGATATGCACAGTAACAGCTTCCCCGGCATGAAAATACCAGAGTTCATCTGATTTTAACCGATGAAAATGTGAAATGTCATGGGACTGCAATAGGAAATAAATGCTGGTGTATAAATTCCGTTCTTCGGGATGGTCTGATGTGGTAATTTTTTCAGGTGATGCAAAGGATTGCTTGTAGTAGCCTCCTTCGGGATGCGCAGTCATATCTAAACGTGTAATCCACTCTTCTGCATTCATCGATGCCAGCTCCTATTCTCTATTTGTTTTCATTCAAAAAATTATGAAACTTTCCATCAATCTAGACGTATTCATTATATAACATAATTCTATTCTAAAAAAAAGGAGGAGTAAAAATGAATAACCATGAAATAGACTACAAATTGCACGGTGACGATATGCAGTTTGTCGAAGTAGAACTAGATCCTTCGGAAACGGTCATTGCAGAAGCTGGCGCATTGATGATGATGGAAGATGGCATCGACATGGAAACGATTTTTGGTGACGGCTCTCAAAGTTCTGGTGGTAGTGGATTGATGGGTAAATTAATGGGTGCGGGCAAGCGAATTATTACCGGCGAAAGTTTATTTATGACCACATTCACAAACAATGGAACAGGTAAACGACATGTTTCTTTTGCTGCTCCTTATCCTGGCAAAATTATTCCAATGGATTTAAGTACTTTAAATGGAAAAATCATTTGTCAAAAAGATGCTTTTTTAGCTGCAGCTAAAGGTGTTTCAATCGGCATTGAATTTCAACGAAAAATCGGCGCTGGCTTTTTTGGAGGCGAAGGATTTATCATGCAAAAATTAGAAGGCGATGGTTTAGCCTTTGTTCACGCAGGCGGCACAATTTACCGCAAAAATCTACAAAAAGGAGAAGTTTTACGTGTAGATACAGGTTGTTTAGTCGCCATGACGGGTGATGTGAATTATAACATTGAAGCTGTACCTGGTATTAAAACCGCTTTATTTGGGGGTGAGGGCTTATTCTTTGCGACTTTACGAGGTCCTGGTAGCGTGTGGATTCAATCGATGCCATTTAGTCGTTTAGCAAGTCGAGTATTTGCGGCAGCTCCGCAAAACCCTGCTGGACGTTCAAAAGGCGAAGGTAGTGCGGCGGGTGGATTATTCGATCTACTCGGTGGTAGATAGTCATTTAACTTAACAAAGTAATTGAAGACGTCTCATCATTTCCTTACAAGTTTATGATGAGACGTCTTTTTCTGTTTTGTTGACATTCTTCATTGTCCATGAGATTATTGCCTAACGACCGTTAGGAAGGTGAATTATATGAAAGCTGATCTTATTTTAAAAACTGCTGTAAGTCATTTTGCAAAAGAAGGTTACGAAGGTGCCTCACTCAGCAAAATTGCTGAAGAAGTCGGAATTAAAAAGCCATCGATATACGCTCACTACAAAGGAAAAGATGATTTATTTCTTTCAGCACTCTACTATTCTCTCGATACTCAAAAAGCTCAAATAGCCAGCTACTTTAACTCCATGAGAAATGATTCATTAGAATCTCTTCTTTTTGGCTATTTTGATTGGTTCGCTAAAGAAAGCCAAGATAACGAACGCATGAAGTTTATTTTACGGGTTGCTTATTTTCCGCCACTTAAACTTGAAAAAGAAGTTGGACAGCTGTTTAATCCCTTTTTCGATAGCATGCATTTGCATTTAACACGTTTGTTGCGAGAACGCCATCGCCATGAAAAAGTTTTGTACTCAGAAGATTTCTCTAATATGGCTTTAGCCTATTTGACAATGACCGAAGGAACAATGACTGAACTTGTTTATACCAGTGTTGAAAGATATAAAGAACGTCTACAGGCTGTTTGGCCAATTTTTTGGCGCGGCTTGACTAAGTGATAAATAATTATTAAAACGATTTACAAGGCACGATGAATATAAGGAGATCGCTACATGAAATCAAATAAACTCGTACTTTCCACATTATTGCTCAATTTATTTATCGCATTTCTAGGAATCGGACTTGTCATTCCAGTTACCCCAACCATTATGAATGAATTAAACATTTCAGGAACTGTTGTCGGTTATATGGTGTCAGCTTTCGCATTAGCTCAACTTATTGTGTCCCCTATTGCTGGGCGTTGGGTTGACAATATTGGACGCAAACCAATGATTATTATTGGTTTGCTCATTTTCAGTATTTCCGAATTTTTATTTGGTATTGGTCAATCCGTTGAAGTGCTGTTTGCTTCGCGAATTCTTGGGGGGATTAGTGCTGCCTTTATCATGCCAGCAGTAACTGCTTACATCGCTGACATTACCACGAGCAGTACACGTCCAAAAGCATTAGGGTATATGTCCGCAGCGATTTCGACCGGCTTTATCATCGGCCCCGGGATCGGTGGATTTTTAGCAGACATCAGTACACGTCTCCCGTTTTTCTTTGCGGCTGGATTTGGATTGTCCGCAACTATTTTATCGCTTATTACATTGACAGAGCCCGACCGCAGTTATGAAGTAGAAGAAAAATTTCAGCCTATTCCAAAAGCTGGATTTAAGCGAGTTTTCTCTCCTATGTATTCTATCGCTTTTATGGTAATTTTTATTTCTTCGTTCGGACTAGCTGCTTTCGAGTCATTATTTGCGCTATTTGTCGACCATAAATTCGGCTTTACTGCAAAAGACATTGCCGTTATTATTTCACTTGGCGCCATTGTTGGCGTAATTTTTCAAGTAGGCTTGTTTGATAAGCTGACTCGTTGGTTCGGCGAAATTCGCTTGATCCGCTATAGTTTGCTCGTATCTACTAGTCTTGTTTTTATTATGACGTTTGTTTCGAGTTATTGGTCAATTCTGCTTGTGACGATGCTGGTGTTTGTCGGATTCGATTTAATGCGCCCAGCCGTTACAACGTATTTATCACGAATTGCTGGAAACGAACAAGGCTTTGCTGGCGGTATGAACTCGATGTTCACAAGTCTCGGAAATATCTTCGGTCCGATTGTCGGCGGAATTTTGTTCGATATTGATTTGAACTATCCTTTCTACTTCGCGACTGCCGTATTAGCAGCCGGAATAGCGTTAACGTATTTGTGGAAACGTCCTGCGTTTTCAGAACCCAAATTGATTTGATTTGCCTTAATAAACCCTAGTAGGAAACGCGTTTTTGGTTTCTTTCTTGGGTTTTTTTGTGTTTAGGGGCTTTTGGGATTATAGATTTTCGGTTGTTTGCGAGATCTTGTAGTTTGTTTGCGGAATAAGCGCGTTTGTTTGCGGATTGACTTTATTTGTTTGCGGTAAGCGATCATTTGTTTGCAGTAAAACTTAGTTTTTTTGCAATTCCGCCTATTTTCCATTATTTGTGCTATTCTTTTCTTTGGACAGGAGTGAAGTTATGAAGATCAGAAATGCGACTGAACAGGATGCACCAGGGATTGCGAGAGTTCACGTTGATAGTTGGCGAGCTGCGTATAAAGAAATTTTGCCTAGTGAATTTCTTGCCTGTATATCTTATGAAAAACGGACGACGCTCTGGGAAAATAATATTGCCGATAAAACCAATTACATCGTTGTTTCAGAAACGGACGATGGCTACATCACCGGTTTCGGTACTGCTTCAAAAAGAGCGACCAATACGGTGGCCAACTCTGGAGATTTAACTTCTATTTACTTGCTCGATGAATATCACGGACAAGGCATTGGCAAACTGCTGATGAAAAAATTATTTTTTCATTTTAAGAAATTAGATTATCAAAAAGTCTTTGTCGAAGTACTTGAAGACAATCAAACACGGTTTTTCTACGAGTACTACGGAGCACAATTGATTGAGAAGGTGCAACTCCAATTTGGCGATACGGTAGTGAATGAATTGATTTACGAATGGAGTAATATTGATGCAGTTTTGAAAAAGCTTTAAAATTTCATAATAAAAACCCATCTTTCATTTGAAAGATGGGTTTAAAAATATTTGGTTTGTTTGCAAAAGCCATTATCATTCTTCTTTTTTTACTCTTTTATTTTCTGGTTTCTTCAACCAATGACGGAGTCCTTTTCCTGCTAACGGTTCATCATTATAACGAGGAATCACATGGAAATGGCTATGCAAAATTGATTGGTTGGAAGCTTCTCCTACGTTCCAGCCAAGCGTATAGCCGTCTGGTGAATAACTTTGTTCTAAGTAATCTTTAGCTTGGTGCAGTAATTCATATGTATCCATCCACTCTTCTTTTGTTAGATCAAAAGTTGTTGTGCGATGCACTTTCGGTACAATCACGCCACTGCCTTCAAGTACATCTTGTTGCTTATCGTGTTGCAGAAAATAACAGGTTTTATTTTCAACGATAATTTTCTGATTGTGATCTTTGGTTAGATTACAAAATGGACAATTTTCTTCATAAGACATGTTTGTTCACCTCTCTTATAGAATTTGGGGCTGTAATGAAAGACAAAAGCAATTCCAAATCCTCTGGATAGTCGTGTTCATTTTTTAAAAGCTCATCATAGTTTTGCCAAGCATTTTATTCAATTTCTCTATCTGGATCAGCATATGCTATTTCTCCAGCGCACATCTCGCAGCGAAAATAATAAATCTCAACATCGTAATCTCCAATAACTGCTTTCTTAGTATGTGGGGCTTTTTCGACTGAAACAATAATTCCTGTTTCTTCTCGTACCTCTCTTATACACGCTTGTTGTGCAGATTCTCCCTCTTCAATTTTCCCAAACGGTACACTCCACCTTTTTGATACTTTTTCTTTGACCATCAAAATTTTATTGTTCGATACAACAACCCCGACCGCGCCAGCCCAGTATTCTCTAGCCTTAGGCATCTAAAAACTCCTTTAGAATATCTAGTTACCAAGTTTGTTTGCGTAATAAAAGACTTTGTTTGCGCATTGCGGGAATTTTTTTGCAGATTCGCTTTCGTTGTTTGCGCTAAACCTCACGTTGTTTGCAGAAATCTCGAGTTTGTTTGCAAAACCCGAAACTCCTAAACAAAAATCGTCTATTTCCCAAACTCTACAATCTCGTCCTTCGCCACAAACTCCATCCCGCTCCCATTACAAAACAAACTCCCACAACTAAAAAGAACGTCATTGGATTGAAAAATAGATGATTGGAAAATACGTTTAGCAACGCAAATTCTGCTGGATTGCTGTATGCATCTTTCGTATCCACAATATAAGTTCGATAGTTATCTGCTGCACGAACTGCCCATATACTTCCCCCTATTATATAAACCAAGCTCAATACGATTCCGATAATTGTCTTTTTTCGACTAAGCCATTCCTCTGCTAATCGCATTGATAACTCTACTGTTCCATATAAAAAATAAAATATAAATGGCATAAGAACTACAGGGAAAAACAATGCTGGATTGCCATTTCCACCTCGGTAATCATTATTAAGGAGCGGAGCAGTTAAGTAATTCATCACGTAAAAAACAGCGATTGTTAAAAAAATTGACAATCCATATAATGCCATCAACACTTTATTCAAGCTAGATCGCTCCTATCGAGTTAAAAGTTAAAGTCATTTAGTACTATTCTTCATTTTCCAAAAAAATCCTTTAAACTTTATCGCAAAAAAATGCGTAAAAAAGAAGCTGCAAACACAGCCTCTATTTTCTAATCATTATATTACTTCAACCAACTATCCAAAAATTTACGTTGATCCCCTTCAAAATACTCTTCAAAAAAAATTTTAAATTCTTCTGTATTTACTTGTTTAAATTGAAACTCTTCGTAGTAAGCCGACAAAAACATAAGAGCTTCTTCTCTACCGCCATTTTCGTCAAAATATTGTTTTAGTACCATTGAAACTTTGCCGTAAATTGTTGAGTAATACGTTTCATCACTAAACTTCGAAAGCGGCAAATTCACATACTTTTCAGGACGGTAATATTGTTCTGCTGAGGAAGCACCCCAGAACCCGTATTCCTCATCGTCGTAGCGATCACTTAAAAACAACGAACTGCTAAATTCTGTCAACCCTTCGTCTAACCAAGATTCATAATATGGGTCGTTGGTTACTAGATAATAAAACCATTGATGGGCAATTTCATGCACCAAGACTGATTCCTGAGATTGCTCGTCTGCTGCCACTTCAATAATGTTTGGGTATTCCATATAGCCATCATTTCCAATAATATCGAGTTCATCAAAAGGATTATCGCCTATTTTTTCCTCAAAATAGACATAAGCGTCAACTGCAAGTGAAGAAGTTTCTTCTAACATATTTTGTGAAGCGGGCATAAATACACGCAAAGACGCATCATTAGCTATGACTATTTCGGATTCCCACTCATCAGGATTCATGAAAGCCATGTAGAAATCTTTGATGTTTTCTCCTTTTACTGTGCCACTTGATGTGCCTTCTATTGGACCATCTACCCCAGAACTTGCAACTAAATAGTCTTTAGGTAAATCATAACTTACGGTAAAGTCCCCATAATCTGTATTATAGGATTCCCCTCGAGCATCATAGTCTTTAATGTCCCAGCCATCACGATATTGTCCGAGCATAGGGTACCAGTGAGCCAAGTAAAAATTATCATCTACTTTAGATAAACGCATACCGTCTTGTGGCAAAGTCATTGAATAATCGACTGTTACAGTTGCCACAGCCCCAGTGTCTAGCTGAGTTTCTAATCCCACTAATAAACGATTATTTTCCAAGGTATGAGCAGCTTCTTTTCCATCAACTAACACGGAAGAAATCTCGATTTTCGCTTCATCATCTTCATAAGATTGTGTTTCTTCAGCATTCATTGCATTGGGAACTAAATAAAAGCCGATATCTGACCATGTGTCTGATGAATCGTTTTTAACATCGATCGCAGCAAGTACCTGAAAGTCATTTTCTGTGTCCATTTTGATTGATAAGTCATAAACTGCATTTGTTGTTTCAACGTACTTTTCCATCACAAAATGTTCATCTTTGTCACTCAACAAAATTGTAGCAACAACTCCAATAATTAGTATGCTTATAGCTACTACTAATCCCCCTATTTTTAGCTTCATAGTCCATCTCCTATTTTCAACTTACAAATCAATCATGCCATTAATCAAACTTTACCATTTATTCTTTTACTTGGTATACACATTTAAATGATCTTCCAAAATATTATCCAACTTTCTTTTTCACGGTAAATAAAAAACACTGATTTCTAATAAGAAATCAGTGTTTTTGTGTTCATTATTCCCCACGTGGCGGTTTTGGTGGTTGGCATACGTCACATTTACGTTGGTTTTTAGTGTTGAATTTTGTGAACGTTTTTTCGAAGTTATTCCCACATGCGCATTTAAATAGCAATTTTTGAGAAAATCCGTGATATTCAGTCGATAATAGTTTACTGTCTGAATTTTTTTCGACAAATGCTTTTATTTCTTTAATATTCCATCGTTTGTTCATTTGTTACACCTCCATATACTAACGGTAAGCGGAGGCTTTTTGGCATCCGTTCACTAAAGAGCAAAATCATATCTACCCTAAGTTCTTTAGTATAACACGGACAGACTCATAAATTGAAGAATTAATAACGATTTGGTTCTTATCCAACTAAATAAATATCTTATAAAAGTTCAACAAATCATATTAACATTATCAGAATATTACAAAAATATGTTATAATAAATAAACGGAAAGCTTATTCTTTTAAAACATTTATTAATGTAAAGGAGGGGCAAAAAATGAATGAACAACATCAAACAGCTTTGGATCGGTTTAATGCCATAGATCAAATGATTAACGAGGGGCTAGGAAGCGGTTCGATTAATCCTAGTTACACGAAAGCTCATTTAAGATTAAAAGAAAAGCAAGAAGCACAATTACTTGCCGCTTTAATGGATGAGGTTTCGAAAAAAGAACAAAAAAAATGATTACTGTATTGAAAAGGGCTAATCCTTTATGGATTAGCCCTTTTCTTTAGCACATAACATATATTTTTGTTTAAATCCTAATCTCCCTTTTTCTATGACAAGTTGAATACTTACATGAGTCTCTAACTCACTATTTCCTCGTTCTAATTTAACAATTCTCATCTCTTTTTAACCTCCACTGCCCTGTTATTTAAGCGCCGATTAGAAGTTTAGCCCATGTATTAAAAATTATTCTTTGAATAAAAAAGAAGCCGACTTTTGTCGACTTCTCCCTATTACTCCGTTAATCCTTTATAGATGGTATCAATATTCCATTCCATCATTTTAATATACGTATCGCCATCTTCTCCTGGTTTCCCAATTGAATCCGTAAATACTTTCCCTTTAATGTCCATACCTGTTTCTCTCGCAACCATTTCCATGCTACGCGGGTCAACACTTGTTTCTAAAAACAAGCCTTGAATTTGTTGTTCTTTTATCAAATCAAGCACTTTCGTAATTTGTGATGGTGTTCCTTGGTTTTCTTGGTTGATCTCCCAAATATACTCGGCTTGAAAATCATAAGCTTTACTAAAGTATTTAAAGGCCCCTTCACTCGTTACAAAAATCCGTTTTTCTTTTGGAATTTTGCTGTATTGGTCGACAGCTTCTTGATGAAGTGTTTCTAACTCACTAATATATGCTTGTGCATTTTCTTCGTATGCTTTTTTATTGTCTGGATCTACTTTGATGAGTGCATCTCGTGCATTCTCGGCATATTTAATGCCATTCTGAACATCTAACCAAGCATGAGGATCTTCTTCGCCTTCTTTTCCTTCAGTGGTTAAATACATCGGTTCTACACCTTCACTCATCATATAGACAGGTGCTGAATCTCCTGATTTTCCAGCTGTGTCCATTAACTTCTCAAACCATGAGTTACCTGCTTCTAAATTTAAGCCATTGTAGAAAACCACATCAGCATCTGTAGCTTTTTGCACATCTAAAGGTAACGTTTCATATTCATGTGGATTTGAACCAATCGGCGCTAAACTATGAATGTCAATTTGATCTCCTCCGACATTTTTTACAATATCGTAAAGAATCGAATATGTTGTGACTACTTGTAATTTACTATTTTTTGACTCACTATCTCCATTTTCATCACTTGAACACCCTGCTAATAAAAACAACAGAACTACGCCAAGAATGAGAACTTTGTTCTTTTTCAGCATAATGACTCTCCCTTTGGAAAAAATTAATTTATTGCTGTTCTTTTTTTCGCGGCATTTAATTTGCGCCATAGCAACCCTTGCTTTGGCGAGAAGACAAATGCTAAAAAGAACAACGTCGTTGCTGCAAGCACGATGGTAGCACCCGATGCTAAGTTATATGTGAAACTAAAGTACAAGCCGATTACTGCTGCACTTGCTCCAACAGTTGCCGAAATAAAAATCATCGTTGATAAACGATCTGTCAGTAAATACGCTGTAGCGGCCGGTGTGATTAGCATCGCAACTACGAGCACAATCCCAACAGTTTGAAGTGAAGCAACTGTAACCATTGTTAAAAGCGTCATTAAAAAGTAGTGAATCAATCTCACTGGCAGTCCGTATACTTCTGCCATTGTCGCATCAAATGATGTAACCAAAAGTTCTTTATAAAAGACAAAAACAGAAACTAAAACTACGAGTCCCGTTCCAAGCGTAATCCACATGTCTGAGGGTCTCACTGCCAACACGTTACCAAATAGAATATGATACAAATCGGTACTACTTTCAAGAACCGTAATAAGAATTACGCCTAATGCAAAGGCTGCAGTAAACATAATACCTATAGAAGTATCTTGCTTAATCCGGCTGTTTTGACTAACAAAACCGATACCAATTGCCGTTAACACACCCGTAAATACGGCTCCGAAAAAGAAGTTGATACCTAGGGCATATGAGATGGCTACTCCAGGTAAAACCGCATGTGAAATTGCATCTCCCATTAATGCCATACCTCTTAAAATGATAAAACATCCAATGACTCCACAAATAATTCCTACCATTATTGATGTAAGTAAAGCTTTTTGCAAAAAGTCGTATTCAATAAGTCCCTCGATAAAAGCCATATTCAGTTCACCCCAACTTCATACAAAAAAGATAATTCACTTTCATATGCTCTCCGCATAATTTCTGGTTTCAATACTTGTTGCGGACTTCCATACTCAATTACTTGTTTGTTTAGTAATAATAATTCATCAAAGTATTCGTTCGCTTTACTCAAGTCATGGTGAACGACTACAACTGTCTTTCCTTGATCACGCAAATCTTTTAATAGTTTAACGATCATTTGCTCGCTTGATACATCAATCCCCACAAATGGTTCATCTAAAAAGAAAATATCTGCCTTTTGAGCAAGTGCTCTTGCAAGAAAGACGCGTTGTTGCTGTCCTCCAGATAACTCGCCAATTTGACGATGAGCAAAATTTTCCATACCTACTTTTTTCAAACATTCATATGCCCATTCTTTATCTTTTTTCTTCGGGCGCTTGAAAATACCTAAGTTTGGATAAGTACCTATTAGTACAGCATCAAGAACATGAATCGGAAAGTCCCAGTCATACTCATTGCGTTGCGGTACATAAGCTATTCGCTTGCGGTTTTCTTTCAACGTCTCTCCTAGTATTTCAATGCTACCTTTGTCGATAGAAACTAGATTTAACAGCGCTTTTAGCAGCGTAGATTTCCCAGCACCGTTAGGACCAATAATGCCAAGAACTTTTCCTTGCTCAAGTGTTAAGTCTACACCTTCAATTGCGGTTCTACCGTAATAGGAGACGTCAACATTTTGTAATTTAATTGCAGGAATCATGTTACTTCCCCTCCGCCATTTATTTTCTTTTTTAAAATGTCTTTCCTTAAGGAAACTTTTCTATAGTTTATACTTTATATGTAAGAATGTAAACAAAAAAGATTTTGCACACTTCTGTATATTTGCATACAAAAAAGACAAAACGCGTTTAACATGCGCTTTGTCTTTTTGTTGTTAAAAATTTAGGAATTTAATTTTTTAGCATAGTTTCTTCTCGCTTTTTCGCGATTTCCGCAAACTTCCATCGAACACCATTTGCGCTTGCCACTTGTATCGATAAAAAATGCATAGCATACGGAACTCTCGCATTTCTTTAGTCTATTGAAAATGCCATTATGATAGGCTTGAAGCATTTCAAACGCAAGCATAGAAAGCAAACCAGCTGTCCCTCCTGTACTTGGAATTGGTTTAAGTGATTTATCAAAATACAACGGAGTTTGTTTTGTACGCATAGCTAAAGATTCAAAAGCATTTTGTATTTCTAGCGGTTTCTCTAAATAACTTCTCCACTGATCACGAAATTCTTTTATCTTTTTTACATCAATCAAGGACTTTCCGAGTTGCTCTACTTGCTGGGAAGTCAATATGCCTTGTTTCGTCATAAACGATAGCCAATCTTCTAATCCATTTTCTTCTTCCAGAAAATCTGTTACCGCTATTTTTTTGATATTGATTGTATTTAAAAAATTTATAAATAAATAGTCACTTATATAGGAATAATAATTTTCATCTACATTGGTCATGATCATTTCTCCTTTTTTATTGAGACTGAATGATTGACTTCTATCATAACATATCGTAAAGTTTATTTCTAACCACTTGAATTATTCAAGAGGTTAGAAAAGACGATAAAGGAGAGATACTATGTCTATTAAAGACGTTACAGATTCAACATTTGTCGACGAAACAAAAGAAGGTTTTGTAATTGCCGAACTTGGTGCAGCATGGTGTGCTCCTTGCAAAATGATCGCTCCTGCTTTAGAAGAAATCAACGAAGATCAGCAAAACAACATAAGCGTAGTTCAAGTAGATATCGATAACAATCAAGAAATCGCACAAAAGTATGGGGTTATGAGCATCCCAACACTTCTTTTCTTTAAAAATGGTGAATTGATGGAGCAATCTGTTGGCTTCCAACAAAAAGATGAAATTCTTGCAATCGCTCAAAAACACATCTAACTTACACAGTTACTAATGGGTTCATATGCATTTTTAATAACCTAAATTATTTTATTACGAAAAGGAGTTTTTGTTAATGGCGACTAAGATGAGAGAAGAAATTCAGGAATACATTGAGAACTTTAAGAAAAATAAACCAATTGAAGCGCAACAGCAGATGCAAAATGCAATTGACGAGCTAGAAGCTTCTGACCAAGGTAACGGATTAAAAACAGGCGAAAAAGCGCCAAACTTTAGTTTACCGAATGCTACAGGAGAAACAGTTGAGCTATACGAACAGCTGAAACAAGGGCCAGTCGTCTTAACGTTTTACCGCGGTAACTGGTGCCCGTATTGCAATATGGAGCTCCGTGCTTATCAGCAAGTAATCGGTGAGATTCACGGTCAAAATGCTGAATTGATTGCCATTAGCCCTCAAACTCCAGATCAATCTATGTCTATACAAGAAAAGCATGATTTGGAATACATCGTTTTAAGTGATGAAAACAATGAAGTAGCCAATCAATTTAACTTGGTCTTCCAATTACCTGATTACTTAGTAGATATTTACAAAAGTAGCGGTTTAAATGTTGATAAGTATAATGGTGAAGATTCATGGAAACTTCCTGTATCTGCGACATACATTATTAATACAGATGGAACGATCGCCTATGAATACACAAAATCAGATTATAGAGATCGTGTAGAACCATCAACCGTTGTAGAAGAATTAAAAAAAATGAAATAATATAGCAAAAAGCGCTATCCAAAAAGTTGATACAACTTTTTAGGGTAGCGCTTTTTTTCATGCCTATTTGTTTAATCATATACTTTAAACAAATAGGCATAACAATCTTCACTCAGTTTTTCTTTTTTCACTGTAGTGTGGTTTTTATTGTATTCAGATATCGAGCAACTTGCGAAAATAAGGACAAAAGCACAGATCATTGCTAAACTGACCATACCTAGTAATATAGACATCAAATACCTCCTTCTGATATATGCATCATAGAATATGAAACGGGTTTCAGAGCAAGAAAGAATTTCATTATATTTACTGGAGTGATCAATATCGCCAATATAAAAGAAATTGCCCAAATAGCAAAAGTCTCTGTAACAACAGTATCTCGCGTTTTAAACAACCACCCATATGTAAGTGTTGATAAAAGAATTGCCGTTGAAAAAGCCATTAAAGAAACAAATTACCAACGAAATATGAATGCTGTACATTTAAGCAAAGGTGAGACAAATCTCATTGGCGTTGTGATTCCTTATGCAAATCATCCTTATTTTGGATTACTACTAGAAGGAATAGCTAATGAAGCTGTTAAAAATAACTATAAATTAATTCTCTTTCAAACAAATTATGAAGGACAAAGAGAACTTGAAGCATTAAAAATGCTGAAACATAAACAAGTAGACGCGTTAATTTTTTGCTCTCGCAATTCCCCATTCACTTTACTAGATGAATACACGGAATACGGCCCCATCATACTTTGTGAGGATACTCGGGGAAAGAATATCTCCTCTACTTTCATAGACCACTACAAAAGTTTTTCGGAAGCTTTAAACTATCTCCACACTATAGGACATAAAAAAATCGGTTACTGTCTCGCTAGAAGAAAAGGTTCTAATAGTCGTTCTCGCGAAAAAGCTTATCGTGATTTTCTAAAAAAAATTAACGAACCTTTTGAATCCAATTACCGATTTTACGACTGCTTGAATTTTGAAGACGGTCAAGAAATAATTAGAAGCTTAAATGCGATGTCAAATCCCCCTACCGCTTTAATCGTTACGAGTGACCAAGTAGCAGCTGGTATATTGGTTTGCTGCAAAGAGAACAATATAGCGGTGCCGGAGGATTTGGCGATACTCGGTTTTGACAATCAACCCATCTCAAAAGTAATGAAACTAACCACATTTGAAATGCCTTTAACTGACATGGGTTCAAACTTATTGCGCCAAGCTATCAATCCTCGAGCAGTTAACCACGAAGAACTGTTTGTTAAATTGATTAAAAGAGAAACTGTTTAAACGATCAAAGCTATCAATCAAATTAAATCAACAAAACCTCTAGCACAAAAAATGCTTAGAGGTTTTTTCTATTACTGAAGCAAAAAAAAGCTAGCCGATTAGGCTAACTTTTTTGTTATCTGTCTAATTATTGTTTGCGTGTACGAACTGCTACAACTGTTGTCAATGTCGCAAGCATTAAGCCGATTAGTACCCACATGATTGGGAATGAACCTTCGTCAGCCATTCCGCCCATGCCTGTTTTTGGCATTTCAGATGGCATTTCAGTTGCACCGAATTGGTCTGGGAACTGATCTACGATTGCTGCTGACAAGCCAGCTGCTGGCATTTGCATGTGTGCGTATGCTTCGCGAATCGAGCTGTACGCTGCATCAAAATCGCCGGCTACGTATGAGTCAAATGCGGCTAGGAGTTGGCCAACGTGTGCTGTCAAGCCTTCTTCAAGTGCATCCGCCGGTACGCGTCCTTCTGTTGCTGCATCTAAGAATGCGGCTTGGTCCACAATATATTGGTCAAGTTCTGCACGTGCTTGTTCTTGGCCTTCTTTGTTGCCTTCACCTGTTGCTGTTACATAATCCACAAAGTAGCCAATGTGTGACTTCCATGTTTCCTCAAATTGTGCACCCGCTTCTTCGCCGTATACCGATCCAACAGCTGCCGACAAGTCGTCAGCGTTCGCTAGTAACGCGCCTGCTGCTTGGTCAAAACTTTCTGCGCCGTCAGCGCCGTCTTGCATTGCCATTACCGCAAGTCCTGCGTGTTCAGTGAACGTTTGGTTTAATGTTGCACGCAAGTCAATTGCTGGTGTATCGGCACTTGTGTTTTCAAATTTGTCTGGGAATTGAGTTGTGATCGCAATAGACAAGCTTTCTGCGAACATGCTCATGTGTTGAATTCCTTCACGCTCTAATGAGTAAGCTTTTTCGAAATCGCCCGCCACGTATGCGTCAAATGCCATGATCAACTGATCAACGTGCATGTCCAATCCTTCTTGAACAGCTGCCGCTGGCAGTAAGCCACCTGTTGCTGTATCAAAAAACTCAGATTGTTCAACTTTGTATTTTTCCAGTTCTGCTAGGGCTTGGTCTTTGCCTTCTTGGTTGTCTTCAGCAGTCGCTGTTACGTAATCCACGAAATACCCGATATGTGATTTCCATACTTCGTCAAATTGCGCTGCGCCTTCTTCGCCATAAACCGATCCAACTGCTGCGGATAAGTCGTCAGCGTTCGCCAGTAACGCGCCTGCTGCTTGGTCGAAATCTTCTGCGCCGTCGACGCCTTTACGCATGGCTTCGATTGCAAGGAATGCATGCTCGGTTAACGTCGTATCAAGTGCGATGCGTAGTTCTCCAGCGGGTGTCGCTGTGGCCATTTCCATTGAAGCTTCGCTCGCTGTCGAATGTCCTCCGTGGCTGTCGGCAAGTGCTGCTGTTGGTACCAATAATGCTAGGCTAAGTGGTAAGGCTAAAAGTACTTTGTTTAATTTCATCTAAAATCGCTCCCTTTGTTTGTTTTTTTTTTCGTTATACAGGCATAACGCAAAGGGATTTACTTTAGATCACTTTTTTTGAAATTAATTTGAGTTTATTATTTCAGTTTGAATCAATGAACAAAATATAACCCTAGTTTTTAGCCTCCTTATATAGAAGAAAAGCATTTTTAAAGTTTTTTCTCCAAAAGTAATCTATTTCTCATCTTTCTGCGTTCTATTAATAAGAACAAAAAACGAGGAGGAAATAAAATGATTAACAAAAAATTCAGCTTTATTCTTGCTGCAGGTTTATTATCACTAGCCGCTTGTGGTCAAGAACAACCAGTAACCGAGGAACCAGCAGAACCGGCGACAGAAGAACAATCAACTACGACTGAAGAAACAACAGAAGAACCGGAAGAAGAAGTAACTGAAGAAGCTTCCGAAGAAGAAGTTACCGAAGAAGAGCCTGCTGAGGAAACTACGGAAGAAGAACCAGCACAAGAAAATGCACCTGAAGCGATGAGTGGTACTGCTTCAAACCTTCTATCTAATGGCGAAACAACAAGCTTTGTTTTTAACGAACCTGGGGAATTTGCGATTTTCTGTGAACCACACCCTGTCATGCAAATGACTGTAATCGTAGAAGAAGGTGCAGAAGCGATGGATAGCATAGAAGTTGATATCGCAGACTATGATTTTAGTGAAGAGTCGATTACTGTTGCTCCAGGAACAACCATTGTTTGGACAAATCAAGATCAAGTTCAACATAACGTTGCTTTTGAATAAACATGTAATTTAAGTTCGAATTTTTAATAAATAAATTTTCAATAAAAATAAAGGCCACCGGTAGTTTGCCGGCGGCCTTTATTTTTATTTCGTTTTATCGAGCTCAGGGAATAAATAATGAAGTAAATTCATTGTTAAACGACGAGATTTTCCTTTATACGGAAAAACATGCATATACATGGATGGATTGAAGTTTGCTTCAATAATTCCATATGCTTTGTCATTTGAAGCAGGCACTTCAATATCCTCAATGATTAAATCAAGCCCACTAATCTTCGCACCAAGAGCTGCAACTGAATCTATAGCTATTTTTTTATAATCTTCGCTAATTTGGTCGGTAACATCAATTGAATCTCCACCTGTACTTACATTGGAGTTTTCACGCAAATAGAGAACTTCGCCTTTTTCTGGTATGGAATCTATTTGCTTTCCTTGACCTTTAAGCATCAAAATTTCCAATTCGCCTAATTGAATTTTCTCAAGTGGCGTTCGATGGTCTCTCCCTCTTAACGGGTCTTCATTTTTTTTAGCGACTAGCTCTTCGATAGTCTTTTTTCCATCCCCCATTATGTTTGCGGGGATTCGAGCCATGACTGCTACTACTTGATCATTTATGACAAAAAAGCGATATTCCGTACCAGATAGAAACTCTTCTATTAATACAGAAGAATCTTCTTTAAAGGCAATTTTCAAAGCTTGCTCATAATCATCGTAGGCTGCACCATCTTTAAAAATTGAAATTCCTAGTCCGTAATTTGTTGATTTTGGCTTTACGACAAAAGCTTCTTTAGCAAATAAAGCATAAGAACGCAAAGCCTCTTCAATATTATTAAATTCATCACCTGAAGGTACACGGAAGCCCTGTTTTTGAAGAATTTTTTTCGTAACAGTTTTGTTTTCCATAATTAAGGTAGCGATATAACTATCTTTACTCGTCATATTGCCGTTTTTAACGTATTCAATCTGATCATTCAACTTCAGTTTCAAAAATTGATCTTGACGATCCACAATTTCTACTTGTATACCTAGTTGAATCGCATCGAACATTAATAATTGTGTGGACAATTCCATATCCGTATAAGCCGTCAATTGATAGGGCATATCCCAAGCTTTTTCATGGTATTTTTTAGCAATGTTAACCGCTACTTGACTTTGACTGCTTTCTTGACTTTCTTTATAAAGTCTACCAGCTATCGTTTTACTAGGGTCATCCAACATAGCTCTCTCATTGACAAATAGCTCTTCTGAAACAGAGAGGTCTAAAGTTTTCACCAACTGCTCCATTTCATCTAAAATAGTTTGAGCTTCTGCTTTAAACTGAGTTTGTTCTAGAGGATGCTCAAGTGCAACTTTCTCATTATTAAGCTCGCCTTCTTTTACCCACTTGTCATGATGAATACTTTCATCTTTCCATAGTAGATAAACTAAAAACAGATTCAGAAATTCTGCTTGTTCATAACTGATTCCGTTAATATCAAAAGGATTAATGTCGATATTTCTTAATTCGATATAGCCAATGCCTTGATCCTCTAAATCTGCAACTTGGTTTCCACCTCGTAGACGAACAGCTGAGTAAAACTCTTTCTCTTCTACTAATATTTCTTTTTCGACAAGTGTCGCTATGTCCGTGATGTATTTATTCAAACTGCTGTAGGAAACTTGTACATTGTCACGATTCACATATCCGTATTTACTACTTCTAATGCTTCTTACCGGTTCGACTAAAGAATTGTCTTCAAAGAAATTCTTTTCACTACTAGGTGAAGCGCCATATAAATACGTTATTAACCAACGATAATGCAAATAGTTTCTAGTAAGTTTCATATAGATTTCAGTTTTAAACTGAGGGAACTCTGTAATTTCAGTTTGAGCTTCAAATAAAGCTCGAAGTAATTCTTCACTAAACTCAAAATTATAATGGATTCCACTGATCATTTGCTTACGCCGACCATAAGACTCGGCTAATGAATGACGGTACCGGACGCTTTCAGCATCTGCTAGTTTAGCAATGATAATATCTTCTTCTTTTTCTGGGAGTTCTGGAGGCATACTTAAAGGCCAAATCATTTCATTCTTATCCATAGATCGATAAGCTACTTCATGAATTGACTCTAAATAGTCAAATAGCTCTTTTAAGGTTTCTAAAACAGGTGTAACTAATTCCATTTGTGTTTCTGCAAAATCCCGTTTTATGTAGGGGTGATCATCACTTTTTGAAATGGTTTCTGGATGATCCGTGTTAACCAACTGTCCTGTCATATCAACTCGTTGACCTTCTTTTTCAAGACCATAACGGGCTTTTAACACATAGGGCTTTACACGATCGTTTTCTAATAATTTTTTTATATCCACATTATCACAACCTTTTAGTTTACATGTTTTGGGGCTTAATATTTAATTACATAACTCTATTATTTTCAAAACAATATAAGCTGATTATACCTTACCCTAAGTCTAACTTCCTTTTTATTGCCTATGCATTTAATTGAACTTAGAATGGTTTAGAATTTCAAAGTAATGGGACAACCCTACATTTAAGTAAAATGTAGGGTTGTCCCATTTTAGCTTTTATTTTAAATGCTTCATGTGGAAAGCAAAATGATCATCCAAGAACGTCGAAATAAAGAAATAGCTGTGATCGTAACCGTCTTTTTTCGTATATTCTACAGATTGATTATTTTCATGAGCATTTTTCAGGAAACTTGACTCATCTAACTGCTCTGGATAAAAGCCATCTTGTGTACCTTGCGAAATCATAATTGGCGGAGCTTCCATTTTTTTAATCAATTCTGAAGCATCCCAAGATTTCCAAGCTGTTTGATCTTCTCCTAAATATGTCGAAAAGGCTTTAATCCCCCACGGCACTTTGACTGGATTTAAAATTGGTGAAAATGCTGAGATAGCTTTAAAGCGTTGTCCATTTTTCAATCCAATTACTAATGCCCCGTGACCACCCATCGAGTGTCCCATGATACTTTCTTTACCTGAGAAATTAGGAACTAAAGTAGAAGCAATTTCAGCTAATTCTTCTGTAATATACGTATACATTTTATAATGTTCTGACCATGGTTTTTCAGTAGCATCTACATAAAAACCTGCACCTTGTCCAAGGTCATATGCATCGTCATTTGCAACACTATCTCCACGAGGGGATGTGTCAGGAATTATAACTGCCACTTGATGTTGATCTGCTAAACGCTGAAAGCCACTTTTCTGACTAAAATTATCGTCTGTACAAGTTAAGCCTGACAACCACCAAATAAGAGGGATTTCTTGTTGATCTTTATTAGACGGTAAGTAGATGCTAAATGTCATATCGCATTGCAAGACATCCGAAAAATGAGTGTATTTACGTTGTTCTCCACCAAATGCGATTTTTGTTTCACTAAGATTGAGACTCATCTTTTCACTCTCCATATGTTAAGATTGTGCGAATCGACTCGCCATTGTGTAAGAGTTCAAATGCTTTGTTGATATCTTGAAAATCTAATTGATGCGTGATGAACGACTCTAAATCGATGTTGCCGTCCATATAGTCTAGGACCATACCTGGTAATTCTGTACGCCCTTTTACTCCGCCAAATGCCGACCCGCGCCATACACGTCCTGTCACCAATTGGAACGGACGAGTGCTAATTTCTTTTCCAGCACCTGCAACTCCGAGGATAATGCTTTCGCCCCATCCTTTGTGGCAACATTCAAGCGCTGAACGCATGACATTAACGTTTCCGATACACTCAAAGCTGTAATCCACACCGCCATCAGTCATCTCGACAATCACTTCTTGAATCGGTCGATCGAATTTCGATGGGTTAATAAAATCCGTTGCGCCCATTTTCTTCGCCAATTCAAATTTGTCTTCGTTTAAATCGATTGCAATAATGCGGCTTGCTTTTGCTTTTACTAGTCCTTGAATAACCGCTAAACCAATTGCGCCTAAACCAAATACCGCTGCGACTGCACCTTCTTCTACTTTTGCAGTGTTTTTCACTGCGCCCATACCTGTTGTAACGCCACAGCCAAGCAAGCAAACTTTGTCTAACGGTGCGTTTTCATCGACTTTTGCCAGACTAACTTCGTTAACGACCGTATATTCGCTAAATGTGCTCGTGCCCATGTAATGATATACGGGCTCGCCGTTATAAGAGAAGCGTGTTGTGCCATCGGTCATTAAGCCTTTTCCTTGTGTTTCACGAACAGCACTACACAAGTTCGTTTTACCAGAAAGACAGAATTTACATTTGCCACATTCCGCTGTGTAAAGGGGGATCACGTGATCGCCAGGTTTCACCGATGTTACGCCTTCACCAACTGAAACGACAACACCGCCGCCTTCATGTCCTAATACGGCCGGGAACACGCCTTCTGGATCATCGCCTGATAACGTGAATGCGTCCGTATGACACACCGATGTGTACAAGATTTTGACCATGACTTCTTTTGCTTTTGGTTCTTCAACATCGATTTCTACGATTTGCAGGGGCTCTCCTGCTTTAAATGCGACTGCTGCTTTACTCTTCATAGTTATATTCCTACTTTCTGTTTTTTCTACTTTAGTCTATACCCATGTTCACATACAAAAATGCATTAAACAATACTGACGTTTTTGTCACTATAAAACTCAATTCTTAAGCGAGATACAAATAAAGATGCTTGAGTCCAATAATCGTCCGTTCATTTATTTCACATATGGTTTTATCTTTATCAAGTCTGGTCTTTTTAAGATCAGTTTCTTTCTGTTCAACTAATAGAGCACCTCTTTTTTTCATTTGTTCTCCCTCACTTCTATGCTTTATATCATTTACAAACATAATCACACACCATTTAACTTAAAACAATACTGACCTTTTTGTCACTATGAGTTATTATTAACACAAAGGAGTGAAATCACTTGGAAATTCATTATAAAGATAAAGTTTATTTTTCTGGGAAGGATTTGGCCTTGTCAGCAATTGGCGGTCGTTGGAAAATAGCAGTCATTTGGTGTTTATTACACGACTCACCATTAAGATTAAGTGAAATACAAAAAAAACTTCCACAAGCCAATCAGCGTATGTTGATTAGACAATTAAGAGAACTAGAAGAAGATAAAATCGTGACAAGGTATGTTTATCCCGTTGTCCCCCCTAAAGTTGAGTACGAATTAAGCGAAATTGGTCTTCAATTAGAACCCGTCGTCACTTCCATTTGTGACTGGGGCGATGAATTTAGTGTCTTCGTGGAAAAAGAGGCTAATAAAGCACCTGGTGAATAATTCATTTAGATGAGCGGTCAGTATCTTTTAAGAAAATAGACACTGGCCGCTTTCTCACTTTTCGATTGACCAATATTTTTTATCGTGCTTTTCTTTTATTTCTATTAATCCAGCCTTTTGCAATACTCGCATAGAAGCAATATTGCTACTATCACAGCTTGCCACAATACTTGTTATCCCTTTTTGTTTTAATCCCCATTTTACCATCGCTTGTGCCATTTCAGTTGCATAACCAAACCCTTGATAGCTTGGAACAATGCTATATCCTAATTCCAACTGACTTTTTTCTTCGCTTGTTTTTCTAAATCCCATATCACCTATTATTGTTTGATCTAACTTATGTATAATAATTCCTTCCCATTCGACTTCATCTGGATATACGCTATATCTTTTAAGTTTGTATGGAATAATTTCTTTGTATAGTTCAGATGGATATTCATCAGCCACTTGATAAGAGCTTACACTAGAAAGCTCTGACTTATTTATTATCGCAGCTTGCATCATTTCTACAGTAAATGTTACTAAAGATAATCGTTCTGTCTGAACAAACGGCATTTGTACCTCACACCTTTAACTCGATTTAGAAATTCATTCAAAATTTTTCCCCACAGCTTTATTTCGCTTTCTCATGTAAAAGTACCTCTTTAAAAATCAAGATATCAGTATTTATTAAAGTAATAAATACATACTATCCGCAAAGTCACTTGATACAAAAAAACTGTAGCCAGCTCGAATATCAAGCTGACTACAGTTTATAAATCGCAGAACTTTTTACAGTTTCTTCTATTACGTTTCTTCTGCTAATTTAAATGCTTTTCGGCTTCTCAAACTTAAGACTCCCCACAATAGTATATTGAATACTAAAATGAAAGCTCCTAATATGGAAAGACTCATCATCAATGTGTCAGTTCCATATGCCGAAGACATGGCTTCTCGAAAACCTAAAATTGCGTAGCTCATCGGAACAAAATCATGAACACTTTGGAAGAATTTGTTTGTCAATTCAACCGGGAACATCCCACCACTCGAACCTAATTGAAGAACGAGGAGAATCATAGCGGCAAAGCGGCCTGGGTTTCCAAAAGTGATACTTAAAAACATAATCAAGAACATATAGGTAAGTGAAGTCACAATAGAAACTAGGATAAACTGACCTACATGTTCGACTTGAAGATTAAAGCCAAACAACATAATCGCATCCACAATTAATGCGGCAGAGGTTGCCTGGATAAACCCAAGAGAAAATTTGCTGAGCCACCAAGCAAACCCTGAAGTCGGGCGTCCTGCTGGAGCGTTTATTGGAAATACTAAGTTAAATGATAAAGCCCCAACGAAAAGTGATAATGACAAAATATAAGGTGCTAACGCATGACCATAGTTTGGCACTTCACTCTTTTTGCTTTCGGTTGCGGTTGCAGGTGCGGCAATCATCTCGAAATTCTCATCCGATACAAGAGCATCTCCTATGTCATCTGCTCCTTCTGAGAGTTTGTCTGCTAGTTCAGCAGCACCTTCTTCGAGCTCTCCAATACCATTGCCCAATTCGCCTGAACCTTCTTCAAGTTTGCTTGCACCACTGTGTATGTCAGCTGCTCCACCTGCGAGTTCACCTGCACCGCCCGACAATGCATGAACGCCTTCTGTTAGACGTTCCGTACCAGTTGCCAAGTCAGCAGAGCCGGAACTTAATTTCCCAGAGTTGGCAGCAAGTTCAGCTGTGCCTTGTTGAAGTTGATCTGCTCCTTGTGCCGCTTTAGATACTCCAGCTGTGTACGCAGCTGCTCCTTTTTCAAGCTCCTCAGATCCTTGTTGCAATGAATTTGCACCTTCTACTAGCCCTTTTGAACCAGAAGCAAGTGAAGATACACCTTCAGTCAACGAAGAACTCCCTTGTGCTAAGCGATCAACCGCTGAAGCGAGTTGCGGTAAATTTTCTGCCGTTTTATTTATACCAGCTTGAAGTTGTTCGTTTGCTCCTACTGCCTGAACCGTTCCATTATGCAAGGTTTTTGCTCCTGGGATGAGTTGTGTAGAAAGAGCATTTTGAATGCTTGAATAACCGCCAAGCGCTGTTGATGCTGCTGGGTTCACTCTGACTATCGCGTTATTTAGCTCAGCCACTTTCTCTGGTAAAGCCCCGAGAGACTGAAACGTTGGAACTAGTTGCTCATTGATATTCGTCGAAATTGCTGCCAGACTCTCTTTCAGCTTATCGATTGTATTTTGTTGAGCTGCTGCTTGATTTTCTAAGCTCCCACTTATCGCAGTAGTTAATTCAGCTTGCTGTTCAGCCGTTAAGCTAGTAAAAGTGGGGGTTGCTTCTAGAGCCGCAATAGCAGCTTGAGAAGATGTTCCTTGAAGCTCACTAACTGCCTGTTGTGCGGCCGCCAAATTGGCTTGAGTGTTCGAAATACCTTCTGTACTACCAACAGAAACAACATTATTTAATTGGTTTGTACTTTCTTGAATCGCTGTAAGTCCTTGCTGTAAACTAGCGATTTGATCTGCTGAAGGAAGTTGACCTTTTAACGATTCAAGTCCTTCTTGAAGTGCTAAACTACCCGAAGAGAGTTCAGAAAGTCCATCCCCTAATGCTTCTTGACCAGATACCAATTGCTGTATGCCACTAGAGCTACTTGTCAACTGACTTGTCTGTTCTTGTAACTCTTTCAACCCATTTGTTAACTGAGCACTGCCATTTTGAGTTTCCGAAAGCCCTTGATTTAATCTTTCAGCTCCAGGAACAAGTGAGCTAAGACCTTGTGTCAGTTTTTGAGAGCCTTGGACAAGTTGTGGACCTTTATCTGTTAGCTCTGCAGTTCCTTCAGCTAGACCATTTATTCCGGTTTGCAGTTCGCCTACACCTGCTGTATACGATATGATTCCTTTGTTTAAATGGTTAGCTCCTTCATTTAATTCTGTTGCTCCCACTGCAAACTGGCTCACGCCAACTTCTAATTTCTCAGCGCCTTCTTGAAAGCTCAAACTACCTTCCGAAAGAGTCCCCAGTCCTGCAATCAATTCGGCATTTCCCTCTTGCAATTGTACAGTTCCGGAATCGATTTTCTCAGCTCCATCAGCTGCCTCTTCCATTCCTTCACCAATTGTTTCAATTTGTGTGAATACTGCTTTTACGTATTCTTTTGTTACGCTTTCAGCAATTTCTTCTTTTATACTTGTCGTTGCTTGTTTACTTACTGATTCAATAAAAAAACCACGTCCAGGATTGGTTTCATATTGTAAATTCATCCGTTTAGGTTGGTCGGTCATCACCGATGCAGCGTTTGCTGAAAAGTCTTGAGGAATGGTTAATACCATAAAATACTTTCCATCGTCCATACCTTTTTCAGCATCTTTAGCATTTGTAAAATACCAATCAAGAGAGTCGTTTTCTTTTAAGTTTCCAACTAGTTCATCACCTATAGATAAGGTTTCCTCTTCATATTCTGCTGGTACGTCTTCATTTACTACCGCTACCGGTAATCTATCTGTCTTTCCATAAGGATCCCATGAAGAACCTAAGAAAAATCCACTATAAATAATCGGTATAAACATCATTACAATCATCGTTCCTAGTAATAATGGTTTTGAAAATAATTGTTTCCATTCTTTTTTCAACATGTTCACTTCTGATCATCCTGTTCTTTGTTCAATACATCGCTCAAGGTTTCTTGGTTCCAGTTTAATGATGGCAAGTTCGACATTCCAAGCCCTTCCTTTAAAAGATCTGCCGCCGTTACTTTAGAAAGGTACTCGATTAACAAGCGATCTCCTCGTTCAAAAACATTTTGAAGAATTTCTTGTCCTTTTTGTGCTAATACACCATCTTTAAAAGCATGTCGAATCAACCCGGTATCCGGATAAAGCTTGATTGGACCTTCCATCGCCTCAATCACGTCGAGCATAGTAATATCCGTCGCTGGTTTTGCTAAAGAAACGCCCCCGTTATTTCCTGATACCGACACGGCAATTCCTTTTACAACCAGCTTTCTTGTAATTTTCTTCATATAAGAAGGCGATACCCCTAGCCTTTTACTAATTTCATCTGAAGCAAGGGGTGCACTGCTTTCTTGTGTTGCTAATAACACGATTATGCAGATTGCTTGTTCTACACCTTTAGTTAACTGCATAGTTATTACCTCTTTTCATCTATTTTGTTTATCCATTATGGATACGAAACATCTATTAAGTTATAATACTCTCTTTTAGAGAAATTGCAATAAAAAACTCACACTTTATACAAAAAAAAAAAGCAGACAACCCGCTTCCGGCGGTTGCCTGCTTTTGTATATTTTTATTGACTAAGTTCTTCAGTCCTATTCTTTAATGAGTTCTTTTTGGATAAGAAACTCACGGGCTACATCGTCTGGCTTGAGTTTATCGATATCCACTTTCGCATTCATCACCAACATTTCCTCAGCACTAATTTGACCACCAAGCTTATTTAAAACATCTTTCAAGTCCGGGTACTCTTCTAATGTTTCCAATCGAACTACCGGAACAGCATCGTATTTCGGAAAGAAATTCAAATCGTCTTTTGTTGTTATTAATTCAAACAAATCGATTCGACTATCTGTTGTAAAGGCCGGTATAACGTTTACATCCCCATTTTTTACTGCTTCGTACATAATCGAAGGATCAAAACTTTCCGTAGCAGAAAAATTAAAGTCATAAGCTTTTTTCAAATCCTCGTAGCCATCTCCCGCTCGTTCATAAAAAGAATGAGGTCCCCCAAAAGAGATATCTTGAGAACGAGTGAGTTCTGCCAGTTCAGAATAACTTGTCGCATCAATGCCACTTTCTTTAGAATAAGCTAGCGTATAACCGTTCTCAAATCCTAATGGTTCTAACCATGTTGCACCCAGTTCTTGTTCATAGCCTTCTCGAACCGCTTGAAGCACTTCTTCAGATGTTTGTCCTGGTTCTGCCTGTAGTTTCAGCACGTCTTTAAATCCTGTTCCAGTATATTCAACGTACATATCTATATCGCCTTTTTCTAAAGCTGGTGTAAGAATTGCCACTTCTCCTAAGCCGTCTTCATATTTAACCGTATAGTCTGAATTAGCCTCTATGTATTCACCCAAAATATAAGGCAAAATATATTGCTCAGTCCAAGGCTTTCCTCCAATAACCAGTGGATCCTTTTCTTCTTCTGCCGAATTGCATCCCGAAATGGTGACCGCAACGATTATGGACGTCCCCAACAACTTTTTGTACATTCTCATTCCTCCTATTGTTGATTGCTTAGATCTTCGACTTGTTCTTTCAAAATCTTATACCCTAATTCTGAATTTTCATTCTATTATTATAACTTTTATATTTACCTTTAAGAAAAAAGCTCATTAAAGTGTAACTTACACATTTTAATGAGCTTTTTTAGATTTACTAGTTATCGGATAAATCTGTGTAAGAATAATAGGTATCCAAGCATTTTAAAAGAGGAAAACCTTGCCTTTTTATTTCGATTGGTACATTCTGTAGCAAAGAACGATGTTCGAAAATATTGTATACTTGAAAAACAACATTAAGTCCTGCCAACTTGCTTTCTATTTCTATGCATTTTGTGCACCCAGGTATGACAAAAAGTATATTCACATATTCTGGAGTCTTTATTGAAGAAAAGGGGGATTTAATCATGGATAAATTGACGCTCCTTTCGCAAATAAACCTATTTGATGAACTGCCGATGAAAGATATTAAAATAATTGATAAAAACAGCACAATGACACCTGTGAAAAAAGGTACGCAAATTTTAATACCTGAACAGCCGCTAGATGTATTGTTTTTTCTAAAAAAAGGGCAGGTTCGTTTGTATCGAATGACTTCACAAGGAAAACAATTCACTACTGATATCTTAATCGATGGCAATGTCTTTGGTGAAACGGAATCTTTTATGCTGACAGATAAAGAAACGTACGCCGAAGCTATGACTAACTGCTATTTGTGCACGATGAACAAAGCTAAGTTTGAAGCCTTTATAAAAGCTACTCCCGAAGTATCGTTTAAGCTCATCCAAATTTTATCGAATCAATTAAAAGAAACACATGATATAAGTGAAAAAATAGCATTGGGAGATATTCGATTTCGCACACTTTTTCTATTATTAAAAATGAGTGAAAAAAGTGGTAAACGCGAAAAGGAATGGCAAACTATTCATATCAGAATTACGCATGAAGATATTGCCACAATGGTCGGGTCTTCAAGGGAAACCATTTCTCTATTAATGAGTAAATTAAAAAAAGAGGGTTTGCTTAAGAAAAACCTTTTAGGATACTCGATAAAAGCAGATGAAATTAAAAAGATCATTATGGACTAGTTTGTCATAGAAGAATATTGACTGTAACTAACTATTTTTAGGTAAGAAAAAACCTTTCGCAAACTACCCTATATATTGCTAGGTATTTTTTGAAAGGTTTTCATTTTTCTTTATGCATGTTTGTTTACGAGACGGCTGAATACCGCCGCTAAGATTAACGAAAATGCTAAGTGAGTAACTAAACTCATCAATTGATCACTAGCAAACATTTGCCCAAACATTGGACCCATGCCCATCATGATTGGCATGACAAGAAGTGGTCCTACTATCCAAATGATTACACCGTGAATTACCCCTAATATATAGTAACGAGATGAAAAATAGGTCATTGCTCCATACCCAAGGCCGAAAATCCAACTAATCATCATGTGCATAATCCATCCCACAACTAAGCTGTCACTACCAGCCATTGATGCGATTACTGTAATCATCCCCATCATTTGCATGAAAATCCCAAACAGGAAACCTGCAACTGTACTGCCGATTAAAGCAGCCTTCACAATACTCGTATAGTTAGAAACACTGGATGTTTGTTGTGGCATTACCATGTTTCTCACCCCTTCTTTTCTACTAATGTACCTTATCTTTCAAAATAAAAATGTAAGCTAGCTAACAAATTTCTTAATTATAAAATTAAATTGCGATAATATTCACAGTTTTTTTTGACCATATAATTCCCATTTTCTTCAGTGTATAATCTTCTTTAAAAGGAGCCGATTAAAATGAAAAAAGTATCGATATCACTAATAGCAGGTATTTTATTAGGAATAATCGTTACTGCATTATTTTTTGATTATGAAACACCTTGGACAACTTATACGTATTCAGGAACCGATTCGCTAAGCGAGCCAACGATTACTAAAGCGATTGATATCGATTTTCTATTTTATATGACAATTTTTTCTCTAGTTGGTGCAATTTTAGTTTATCTCGTTTGGACTTATGCAGAAAATAAAAGACACGAAAAATTTCTAGCTGAATACCATAAAGGCAAAGAAAGTCGTCGTAATCAATAGGAAGCTGACTCTTTGAAAGGATGCCTACACAATGCTTGAAAACCTATCAGAAACCCCCATCTTCACAGGAATTCCAGAGAGTGATTTAAATGATATTTTTCCTTTATTAAAAGAACGTCAATTCAAGAAAAATCATATGCTGATGTTTGAAAATGATGAAAGTGAAGATATATACATTATCCGATCAGGCAAACTGAAAATTTTCCGATTGCATGAAGACAAAGAAATCGTTCTTAGCTTTGCACTACCAGGCGAAATCCTTGGAGAAGTTGAAGCTTTATCACTCGTTAATTATCGAATTTCTTCAATAGAAGCTTTGGAAAGTGTAGCTGCTTGGCAAATCCGAAAAAAAGATTTTTTAGAACTTGTTGAAAAATATCCAACGATATTGAGAAACGCTTATATGATTCTCGTCGAACGCACGCGCATTTTAAATCGTCTTATCCGATATTTGAGTTTGTATGATGTTCGAACAAAGGTAGCAAATTTACTTATCGATTTTTATTTTAATTTCGGTGAGCAAACAAAAGATAGTTACAAAGTAGATGTGAAAATCAATCAATCGTTGCTCGCAACGATGCTTGGCATTACACGAGAATCTATGTCAAAAACTTTAAACGAATTTCAAGAGGAGAAATTAATTGAGATCCGCGAAAAGAATATTTATATTTTAGATATGAAAAAGTTAGAGTCTATTTGCCAGCAAGCAGAAGAAATTCAAATGCTTCGCAAATGGAATAGCTTATAAACAAAGTTATACACGTCCCCTCTCATCACCTTTTTTTGTGAAATAGTTCACAAAAACAAGGTGATTTTGTTTACAGGCGATTTTTAACTTCCGTGCTACTATGTTCTGTATAGTATTAAAAACAAATATGGAGGTTTTACAATGAGTTTTCATCTTGAAGCAAAAGCAGGAGAAATTGCTGAATCTGTGTTATTACCAGGAGATCCTTTACGTGCAAAATACATTGCCGAAAATTTCCTTGAAAATGTCGTTTGCCACAACACTGTTCGTAATATGCTGGGTTATACAGGAACATATAAAGGAAACCGCGTTTCCGTTCAAGGTACCGGAATGGGTATGCCTTCTGCATCAATTTATATTCACGAGTTAATCAACGATTATCACGTTAAAAATCTAGTGCGTATCGGCACATGCGGGGCTATCCAACAGCATGTAAACATCCGTGATATCATTATTGCACAAGCAGCAGCAACTGATTCAGCACTCATTAGAAAAAACTTTCCTGGCGTTGATTTCCCCCAAATTGGAAACTTTGACTTAATAAAGAATGCGTATGACATTGGAACAGCAAAAGGACTGCACCTTCATGTAGGTAATGTATTTTCTTCTGATAGTTTCTACACAGAAGACCAAGAAGAAATGAAGAAATTAAGCAAGCACGGTGTATTAGCTGTTGAAATGGAAACGGCTGCACTTTATTATTTGTCCACTAAATTTGGTGTGAATGGTTTGTCTTTGTTGACGGTTAGCGATCATATCCTAACTGGTGAACAAACCACATCTGAAGAACGACAAACGACTTTCAATGATATGGTAGAAGTAGCATTAGAAACAGTCGAAAAATAAATGTATTGACAAGAAGAGTGAGGCTGCTAATTTTATGATAAAAGTAATCAAAGGGACAGCTTTTTCGAGTCTAACCAAACAAGATGTTGAGATATTAGAAAATCATCTTTTCTGTATTAATGATGAAGGCTTTATTGCTCGACGTATTTCTCCAAATGAAGCTGATTACGAGACCGTTATCCGGCAAGCTCAAAAGAACGCAAACTTTCTTGAACTTACGCAAGGTCAATACTTACTTCCTGGATTTGTCGATCTTCATATTCATGCACCTCAATGGGCGCAAACTGGTACCGCACTTGATTTACCGCTCTATGAATGGCTTAATACGTATACATTTCCACTAGAAGCAAAGTTCTCGGATATTAGTTTTGCAAAAAAGACATACAGTCACCTAGTCGATACCCTGCTAGCAAATGGTACGACTACCGCTTTATATTTTGCGACGATTCACGAAGAAGCGAGTTATTTACTCGCTGAAATTTGTGCTAAAAAAGGGCAACGCGGTCTTGTTGGTAAAGTTGTGATGGACGAACCTTCTCAAAATCCAGAATTTTACCGAGATCAGAGTTTAGATGAGGCGTTAGCCGGAACAGAGCGGTTTATTAAACGTGTACAACTATTAAATAACACAACCAAACAAGGTGTATATCCAGTTGTAACACCGCGATTTGTACCGAGTTGTACAACTGAAGCATTATCGGGCTTAGGTAAAATTGCGGCACAGTATGACGTACATATTACCTCTCATTGCAGCGAAAGTGATTGGGCACATGACCACGTAAAAGAACGTTTCGGTATAAACGATGCGCAAGTATTGGATGGTTTTGGTTTATTGACTGAAAAAGCGATCATGGCGCACTCTAATTTTCTAAGCGATGATGATGCCGAAACCTATCTTCGACAAGGCACTGCCATAGCTCACTGCCCTATTTCCAACGCTTATTTTGCAAATAGCGTTATTCCTATCAAACATTTTTCTGAAATGGGTGTGGAAATAGCACTTGGTACTGACTTATCAGCAGGCTACGACCCTAGCATTTACTCTGCTATTCGTCAGGCGGTTATTTCTTCACGAATGCTAGAAGATGGGGTCGATACGTCTAAACAAGCAAGTGAACGCGGTCGAGCTAATTCCCGCATTACGGTGAATGAAGCATTTTATTTTGCGACAGCGGGTGGTGGAGAAAGCATTAGTCTGCCAGTTGGTCGATTAGCGGAAACTTATGCTTTTGATGCACAGATTATTGATACGCAAATTACTGACGCATCTATGCCCATTTTTGATGGCTTTAATTCACTTGAAGATATTTTCCAAAAAATATTATATATGACACAGCGTCATAATATCGTTGCAGTTTTTGTACAAGGCGAGCAACTTAAATAAACGTCAAAAACCTTCTGACCGATAGAGCTCAGAAGGTTTTTATTATAAACTAATTAGTTGTCTGCTATGGAACTATTACATTGATCTTTTTTAGATTTAAATAATCTCTTCTAGTTTGATAAATTCCTACGCCAATTAAAACAAGTGATAGGAGTATTTTTACTTCAAATATTAGTTGCGATGTTAAAAATAGCAGGATGATAAGCAGGACTGTAAAAAAGTTAAACAACACCGTTCTTCTAAACTTCCCTTTCGTCTCTAACTTATTATAAGAAAAGTGCATTACCTTTCCGCCTCTGCAAAAAAATAAAAAATAAACTACTTTCGTAAAGAAATGATTTTCTCTACCACCGTTTCAGCAGAATGTAGTGCGCCTTCAAGATGGCCACTAAATTGTGCGTTTGTTTCTGTTCCGGCGAATAGTAACTTTTCATGCCATATGCCAGAAGTCGGCGGTTGACCGTAGCTTCCGTAATTTTTAAACGGACTCGAGTCTTCGTTCACTGCAGTTTCTGCATCGCTTGACCAGTCTTTATACAGAATAGCTTGCGGCTTTTCAGCTCCGCTACCAAAAAGCTTGATCAATTGATTGGTAACCAATTCAGTGATTTTTTCTTGCCCCATTTGTTGACGTACTTCTGAATTTATCCCAAAAAAGCCGAATAACGCTCCTGCGCCTTCTTGAGGTGAAGCATCGTAGATTTCTTGCAAAGGACCTGCTGAGCTTAGCACAAGACCAGATAGTCCGGACTCTCTCCAAAATGGTCGATCGTAGACTGCAACTGCTTTAGCTTGTGAACCCATCCAGGTTGGTTTTTCTGAAATATCTATCATGAGATCTTCAGGTAAAGCTGGAGAAAATTCTATATGCTTAGCTATAAGTCGGGGCGGCAATGCCAAAATGACTTGAGCAGCACAAAGTTGTTCTGTCTCTCCCTCTTCTTTTACTACTTCAACAACTATCTCACCTGCTTGGTCTAAATAGATTTTTTTAATGCGTGTTTTTAGTTTAATCATAGAGGAAGGGATTTTTAAGGCCACTGCATCAATTAATGATTGCATCCCTCCCTTGATCCGTACGCCTCTTTCATGAACGTTTTCTTGCATTGCACAGCGTTCAGGTGGTTTTCGTTGAAATCGTTCAACAAGTAAATCTCCATCATTTTGTTGAACAAACGTTTCCAAATTTAGATCCTTAACAAAGCTTGCTATCATCGGCTCATATTGTGGCCAAAACCAAGTTGGTCCAAGATCATATCTCCCTAAATTCTCTTGGTTAGGAACAGACTCACTTAATACCCTACCACCTATTCTATCTCTTGCTTCGACTACTTTATATGAAATGCCTTGTTCTTCAAGCAATGAGGCAGCGCGTAATCCGCTCAAACCCGCACCTACAATAATAATTGGTTTCTCCATATATTTACCTCCTACTTTTGATTTCCACTATTCTTTTTTCTATATTTAGTTTAAGCCCGCCTATAATAATACATTACCTTTAATTGCGCGAAGTACCTAGTTATTTATCTTTGTCATTTACTATTCTCTAGTTTCCCATTCAATCTATTACTTAAACTATTCTTATTTTCATATAATTGACAATAGCTATATTCTATGTACACATTGAAACTGATATTTAACAGTTACCAAGAAACGCAAAATAGGAATTTTTATAGTATAGTGGAAGTATATAGATATTATTTTTTAAGAAGGTGTAAACATGTCTAAAACAAATTATAAAGTTATGCTCTGGGATCGAATGGAAAAAGATTTTTTGAAATGGACAAAACAAAAAGAAATTCAAGAGCGAGATGTGTATCGTTTTCTACATACGATGAAGGGCACAGCAGGCACAATTGGTTTACTAGATGTGTCAATTTTTTGCGGAACACAATTAGAGTTTTTTGAGGAGAACAGTGAAATCTTACTGCCAATCGACTCCTTAGAGAATTTAATGTTCTCCTTAAGAAGTTATTTTATTGAAGAAGAAACTGTTGCTGATAGTACAGATCTAACTGTAAAGTTAAAAAAAGACATTCCTACTAACGACTCGTTTGTTTTAGTAATTGATGCCGATGCTGAATTAGCATCTTATATTAAAGAATCATTGCAAGAATATGGAATTCAAGTAATTATTGCGCTAGACGGTAAAAAAGGAATTGAATTATTTTATACATTGCGGCCTCAAATGGTTATTATAGACCTCCAACTGCCGGATGTAGATGGATTTGATTTGGTTTCTAGAATTTACGAACCCGCTAAAAATTTATATGTTCCACTTGCAATTACAAGTACGGAGGATCATATCGAAAATCAAATAAAAGCGATGGAAATAGGTGCTACAGATTTCATTTCTAAACCTTTGAATATGTCTTTATTTGTCCCTTATGTTTTAAATCGTTTACGACATCAAAAAATGATTCTACAAGAAACACTTTTTGACGAATTAACTGGTGCTGGTAATAGAAAATACTTTAATGATGTGCTGGCACAAATGACTACACTGTCAGAGAAAACCAAGAAAACTTTCACACTAGTCCTATTCGATTTGGATCATTTCAAAAAAGTAAACGATAGTTATGGGCATCCTGTAGGGGACGAGGTTTTGCAAGCTTTTAGCCAATTATTATTGAAGATGAAACGAGAGTCGGATTACTTTTTTAGGTATGGAGGCGAAGAGTTTGCGTTAATCCTTCCAGATACTACCGCACATACTGCTATATCTATGGTAGAAGAAATTCGATTAGAGTTTGCTGAAATTCCTTTCACCGATCAATCTAATGAACAATTTCACGTAACATTTTCAGCTGGGATAAGTGAGTATCGTTATAAGCAAGACACATTAGTAACTAAAGCCGATCAAGCTTTGTACCAAGCGAAAAAAAATGGCCGAAATCAGACAATGCTGTTTGAAGTCGCTGATAATGAATTAAGACGTCAACTTAACATTATCATCGTAGATGACGACTCACTTGTACGTAAGCTAATTTCAAAACAATTCTCTGGTTGGAAACCTGATGATTTCGACATAAATATAGAAGAGTTTGCAGATGGTGTTAGTTTTATTGAGTCGGATTGGTACAAGCCAGAGGAAAATTACATGATATTACTTGATGGAGTGATGCCGAAGATGGATGGTTTAGAAGTTTTAAATCATGTACGTGATCAGTATCCAAATGACAACATTGTTATATCAATGCTTACCTCGCGTTCAAATGAATCGGATATTGTTCTTGCATTACGAAGTGGTGCAGATGATTATATTTTGAAACCATTCTATGCACAGGAAGTCGTTGCACGAGTACAACGTCTAACAATGAGGCTGTTTTCATGAACATTTATTTTTTCTGGCTAGTTATTGTAATTTTAGTCCTTGCCCAAATTCTTTTGTTATTAGTTTTGTCTTTACGAAAGCTACTACTAAACAAAAGAGAAAGAACGATCAATCAACAATATGAACTGTTAACTGAATCTTTCAGCTCATATATGTTGGACCCGACCGATGACAGATTTCTTGAAGAAATCAGGACGACTTCTAACCAAACCGTCGTTTTAGAACGTTTATTAAATCATTATGTAGCTGTTACAAGAGGCAGTACCAATTCTCCACAAGTTGCTCAATTATCCGAAAAATATTTAACTAAAATTTATAAAAAAAGGCTTAACCGTAGAGAATGGGCCATACGGATGAATACACTGTATTTTATTGAAGATTTTCATATGAAATCTCTTTCGCCATTGCTTAAAGAAAAGTTACAAAAATCATCTCGACTAGACCAAGAAACACAGCAACTTATTCGAACTTTAACTTCTTTAAATGAACCAATGACTCTATCTGTCTTGGCTCAATATTCGGACGCACCTGTAAGATTGTATATCGACGTATTTAAAAGACTTGAAATGGACATTCAATTAAAAGAGTTAGATGCTGCTTTAAAAAATGAAAAGAATAACAAAGTTCTTAAACATGCTGCTATCTCCTATATTGGAATGATAGGATTAATCGAATTCCTTCCTCGCATAGAGGAAGAATTACAAAGTGATGATGAGGAGTTAAGAATTCAAGCCTTAAAATCAATTCAACACTTACAATATATTTCATCTCCCAATTTGTTAACGCCATTTTTTCATTCTTCTTCATGGCAAGAGAGAATGTTTGCGGCCCGCATAGCTGGAAAGCTTCAATTATCAAGATACCAAGAAGTATTGAGTGAATTGATTGGGGATTCTGTGTGGTGGGTTCGTTATTCATCTGCTGAAGCATTGACTCAGTTTTCCGATGGCGATATTTTACTAAGTCATTTGTCTGAGAATCATCCAGATCGTTATGCACGAGATATGGCTACGCAATGGGAAGCCTCCCTTTTAGGAAGTGACGAATAATGTATACATTTTTCTCGATACTATCTTATTTCATTATTGCTTATTTACTTTTTTCAAGCTTAAGTTATTTAGGTCTTTTTATGCTCGCTTTCCGTAAGGTAAAAAGAGAAAATAATCTTGTTCAACGAGAGTCAACAGAAGGACTTTCAAGAAACCAAAACACATATCCAGTTTCAATTCTTGTTCCAGCTTATAATGAAGAAATTGGTGTTGTTAGCACTGTAAGATCATTGTTGGCGCTTGAGTACCCTCAAAAAGAAGTTATAGTAATCGATGATGGGTCAAAAGATATGACATCTGAACAAATGATAAAAGAATTCAAAATGGTTCAAATCCCATTCGCATTTCGAACGCATATTCCGACTGCCGAAATTATTGCTATTTACCAGTCTTCTATATTCCCCTATATCCGCCTTATTAAAAAGGCAAATGGAGGAAAAGCTGATGCCTTAAATGCGGGGATTAACTTATCTTCTTTCCCTTACTTTTGTGCAATTGATGGGGATTCTATTTTAGAAAGTGATGGATTATATAAAACAATGAAACCAATCATTGAATCCGATGGACAAGTTATTGTCACTGGTGGATCGGTTCGAATCGCAAATGGTTCTACTATCTCAAGGAGTAAGGTTGAAATCATTGACCTTCCTAGACATCCAGTCGTCATTATGCAAATTGTAGAATATTTCCGCGCATTTTTAATTGGTCGGTTAGCGTTAAGTCGGTTAAACATTTTACTTATCGTCTCTGGCGCTTTTGGCGTTTTTAACAAAGAACGTGTCATTCAAGCCGGTGGATATAATAAAAATACAGTTGGCGAAGATATGGAATTGGTAGTCCGGTTACACCGACTACTACGAGAAGAAAAATCCAAGCAAAGAATCGAGTATGTACCGGATCCGGTTTGTTGGACAGAAGCACCTGAGTCGCTAGAAGTACTCAGATCCCAACGTATACGCTGGCAGCGCGGATTATTTGAAACTTTATGGACTCATAGAAAAATGATGTTTAATCCGAAATATGGTGCCGTTGGGATGCTTTCAATGCCTTACTTTCTTTTTATCGAATTGCTTGGAGCAGTATTTGAATTTTTAGGCTACTTCATCATTTTTGGCGGATTTTTCTTCTCACTTGTCGACCCAACTATTGCAGCCATTATGTTTATTGTGACCGTTTTATATGGCTCTCTGATTTCTGCATTAGCGGTTTTATTAGAAGAATTAACTCTCCATAAATATCCGAAAGTATCCCATTTGATACGCCTATACTTTTGGGCTTTAACAGAAGCTTTTTGGTACCGTCCACTTATGATTGTTTGGAGGATCCAAGGAATTTTTGCCGCATTTCGCAAAAAAGCTCATTGGGGTGATATGAAACGTAAAGGTATTTCCAGTTAAGTTAGGAGGCAATTTATAGTGAAAAAAATATTAATAGCGGACGATGAAGATATTTTACGAATTTTGATAGCCGATACGCTCGAAGATGATTTTGAAATCGAGGAAGCTGAAGATGGTAAAGAGGCATTGCAAAAAATTAGAGATAATGATTATGACTTAATAGTTCTCGACTATATGATGCCGCATCTAACCGGATTAGAAGTATTAGAAGAAGTAAGAAAAGATCAAAACTATACAAAAGTTTTAATGTTGACAGCTAAAGCACAAGATACTGATAGAGAAAAAGCTATTTCTACAGGAGCAGACTATTTTATGTCTAAACCATTTAGTCCAATGGAATTATTATCACTAGTTGAAAATATATTGGCATCATAAAAAACGTACAAGTCCTTTGAGGGCTTGTACGTTTTTGGCTTAAAATCATATTTCCGTTTCTTGATAATCTTTCGATGCGTAATAAATAGCACCATCACGATTTTGAGCATCTAGTAATTTTTTCATCACTTTTGATAAATTTGTTGGAGCATAGGGTTTCGTTAAATAATGACTGATTTTATTTATTTTCTGAGCATCCGATGATGGATCCAAAGCTGAAGAAATAACGATTGGTATATCTTTTGTCAACGGGTCTTCTTTCATCATATCGACAAGATCCCAACCACTTAATTCTTCACCTAACATGATATCAACTACCGCCCCAACGAGAGGTGTACGTTTTGCCTCGTTAAAAGCTTCTTTTGGATTTGTATGATAAATTACTTTAAATCCGTTCACTTTCAATTCTTCAGATAGTAACAACGCAAGACTCATATCGTCTTCTACAATCATAACCGGTGGGTTTTCCTCTGCACCTTCATAATTTGTATGTTCATGCGGTTTTGTAACGAGCGGTAATTCAAAGTGAACAGTTGTGCCATGTTCTTCTTTTGATTCTATCCAAATTTTCCCATCATGTTGGAGAATGATTTCCTGACATATTGCAAGACCAAGACCAGTGCCTCCAATTTTACGTCTTGAGCTATTATCAATGCGCTGGAATTTTGAAAATAACTTTGGTATATCTTCGGTAGAAATACCAATTCCCTCATCTTCTATCGTAACTCGTAGGTTGTTCAAATCATTTTTCATAGAAATCGTCACTTTTCCACCTTGAGGAGAAAACTTAATAGCATTACCAATTAAGTTCATCAATACTTGAGCGATACGCTCACGATCTCCCTCTACAATTACGTCTGACGCATCATCAATAAAAACGATTGAATGCATATTTTGAGTACGGAATTTTTCAATCGTTTCAATGATCAACTCATTTACTGGTAATTTATCCATACGATATACTTGATCACCAGATTCCATTCGTTGTAAATCGAGGAAATCATTTATTAAGTTTGTTAAACGTTTTGCTTCTTTATAAATCGTTTTTAAATAACGTTCTTGTTTTTCGGGCTTAAGTTGTTTATTTAACAACAACTCTGTAAACCCAAGAACACTTGATAATGGCGTACGAAGTTCGTGACTTACGGTGCTCACAAGTTCGGACTTCATCTTATCCACTTCATGCTCTCGCGTAATGTCTCGATGAACAAAGATGGTTCCTTTTTTCTCATTTTCAACCATTACCGGTGTACTATATACGTCTATAACACGTTCATAAGGCTCTTTTACGGTGTAACGGAAAGTATTGGCTTCTTTGTCTTTCTCATGAATACAACTGCTTAAAAACTCAAACATCGATTCAGGAGTTGTTGTCTGCTCAGCCATTTGATTTATCCATATTTCTTGAGAAATTGACGCATCAAGTGGTCCGTTTCCGCAGTTCAACATCGTACACATAGTTGCATTATGTTGAACCATATCTCCGTCTTTCGAAATAAATTGAATACCTTCATTGATATTATTGATAATTCGTTCATTCAGCGTACGTTCATGGACAGCGGCATCATATAATTGAATGCGATCGATAGCCAAGTGAATCCGTTTTAAAAGTCCACTAATGTCCAGCTCTTCTTCAGTTGAAAACGTTCTTCCCACACGTGACAAACCAATCAATGCAACACTTTCTTGATTCTCATTTTTTACAGTAGCGTATAAGTCGTGAATATATACGGTTTCTAATGCAAATCCTTTTTCCAGTTGCGCTTCTCTTTTTACTGTGAATGTTTCACATTCTTTTAAGCGAGTTAAAAGATATCCGCTTCGCTCATCTTTTAATTGTTCAAACATTTCAGGTGTAAATCCTTTTAAAGCGTATTCGCCGGATTTTTGTAGCCATAATGCTCCTGTATCAATTTCGTAAGTTTCACTAAAATACTCGAGCGTTGCCTCGATTAGCTTTTGTTTATCTAATGTAAAAGACAAAATGTGATTTAAATCATTATATCGAATCAATCGGTCTTTTGTTTGTTCCGTTTCGACTAACGACTCTCTTAATCTATTTTGCTGTTGCTGCAACTCACTTTTACTCAGCATTAAAGCTTCATTTTGAGAAGTAAGTTTTTCTTGATTTGTTTGAATGGTGTTAATCATATTATAAAAAGTCATAGATAAAATACCAAGCTCATCCGAACGTTTAAGTGGCGTATAGGACAATTCATCACCCTTTACAAACCCCTCTATTGATTCGCGCATTTCTTCTACTGGTTTTACAATATCATTAAGCGCTCTTAAAATAATCCATGCTGTAATAATGAATAAAAGAATAAATAGTGAAATCAAAACAAAAGAAAGGCTTTCAGCTTTCGCTAACATGCTTTCATTTACTTGTTGAAGTGCTAGTCTTATGACAGCTTCGTTTTCATTTGAAAATGCCACAAATTCATTCACTGTTGAATTTGTTCCGCCACTAGATAAATTTCGTAATCCCTCATAATCACCTTCGCGAACTAATGCCACTGCAGCAGGAAATACATCTTCTTCAAATAAGCGAATAAAATTACTAAGTTCAATAATTTGTAATCGTTCTTGTCGCGTTATTGATAGACTATTCATTTTAGTAATCGAATTTTTTAAGATTTCTAATTCTTCGAAAGCCATTTCCAACTCTTGTTCATTTTGAAAAGCATAGAAACCTCTAGTTCTAAAAAATAGCTGGTCTAACGATTGTGAAAGATCTCTAAAAGTTTCTTGCTTCTCTCTTAGTTCTGTATATTCATCTTCTAATATTTGCTGTTGAGCGTTCATATAAAAATAGATCCCAACAATAATTAATGTACAAATAAATACCGATGAAAAAGTTAGCTTCAGATATTTATGTCTAATTCCTTTTTCTTTTGAATTCCGCATTTAGTTCCTCCTTGATGTCTAGCCATTTCTATTTTAATACTTTTTAGAAAAATCATGATTACTTTACGTATAGCAAAATATTTTTCTATCTTTATAGTATACGTTATTAACATTTCAAATAATTACTTTTCAAAAAAGTTTTTTGTAATTTTTTACATAGCAACTCGTCAACTAATCTAAAAAACTGAAGTTTGATTATTTCAAAATAAAGCACCTACAATAGTATTCAATTTCATGAAGTACTCATGACAATCGAATATATTGGAGGTGCGTCATTTAATCTTATATTTATCGTTTCCTTTTAGATTTACATTAGTCAACTTTTTTCGCGGTTTCACCCATAATGAATCTGCCTTTTCTTTTAGGTAATGTTGAGTTTTCATTATTTTTTTCAAAATGCGTTTTACGAACTCAGCTTCTAGATAAAATTTTGCATATTCTTTAGTAAACGTATCTTTGTATTTTTGTTGTCTTATAAATAAGTAAAAATTATTTTTCTTTTTAGTTGTTTCAATTGTTTGATTGTATTGGAAGTTTGTATGACGATTAATCTTGTCCAACAAGTCGGCAGTTGCCTCATTTTGTTTTATAGCATTACTAGAGTTAGTCAAGGTTTTTTCAGACCACGCTCCTTTTACATCGATCCGATACATAGACATTTCCTCATCCATGTAATAAACTTGTCCATTATTCGCTAGATGGATCGCTAAAGGATAGTCTCCGTACCCTGCATCAAAATAAAAGAGTGGTACATCATCAGCTTTTTCTCGACGATACATCATTGAATTGGTAGGAAATAGCTCCCCCCCACCTAAAATAGCTTCTTCAGTTGTAAACATTCGGCTTTTATGACTTGGTCGTACTTTTCCTACGACTTTGTTTAAGGCTTCTGAATATTGATAAGCAGCATGAACACATAGATCGCATTCTGGATTCGCTTCTAAATAATCCACTTGCTTTTGCAATTTGTATGCATCAGTCCAGAAGTCATCTCCTTCACATATAGCAATATATTTTCCTTTTGCTCTGCGCTGATTAATTTGTAGCATCGTAGCGCCTTGAGAAAATAGGTTTTGTTTTTGATAGAGAGGTCTTATCAAATCTGGGTATTTTTCTTCATATTTTTTTATGATGGAGGCAGTTTTATCCGTAGAGGCATCATCATGTATTAAGATTTCAAAATTGAAGGATGTTCTTTGCATTAAAAAACTTTCGATTGCTTCGGCTATAAAGTTTTCATGATTGTATGCTAAACAATCCACACTTACCAAAACAGCTTTTTCCATTATCTTTCACCCTTTATTGTCGTCGTTTAATAAACATCTACATTACAATTTGTTCTAGCTTACAGAACATCAGAAAAGTTATTTAGGACACTGAAATCAGACAGCATGGCATTAATTTCTTCAGGGCTATTAAACATCATGACATCGATAATTGATAAATTAGGAACAAACTCTTTTGCATCTCGTTGTTGATAACTTATATGATTGGTATTAATTATTTCCAACTCAATACCCCTTGCTTGAAAATCTTGAGCTGAGTATAACAAAATTCCGCCAGCAGCATTTAAGTACTCATCTGCTGATAAAAGATCACAAATTTCCAATATTTTTTCCTGACCACGATGGTGCTCATTTTTCACTAATTCAGACGAACGGATAATTTCTGTATGAATATCTAAATATGCACAGATTTCTTTAATTGAATTAGTTAGGTACATAGCTAAATTTGATTCAGTTTGATTTATAATTTTTTCAACAAATTTAAAAACATCCTCAAAATAAGGTGCTTTGCTATATGCTTCTTTAATTGTTTTTAACAACTTTTTTTTGTAAATCATATCATGATCAATTTCAATTTCGTTTATGCGCTTATTCTGACTAACTTTCAATGTTCTTAAGGAAATTGGTTTCGCTTCTCCATTTACTAAAATATTATTTTTATTGATCCAGCCTCGTTTTTTATAATTCACATCATCGTAAATCACATATTTATCAACTGCTTTTATCAATTGCCAGTAACCGATATAAGGAAAGAAATATGGCTGCATGATTCCTACTTTCATAACCTCATCCCCTTTTATTTTAACGCTTAGAAAAGCCGCTGCTAATCTTGTAGCTAGACTATCTCACCGTGCACCCATGCCACCGTCAATTCGGTATTGGCTACCTGTTATAAACAGTGAATCATCGCTTGCTAAAAATAAAATGAGTTTCGCTACTTCAGACATTGCGCCGTACCTCCCTAATGGAATACGAGAGGATATCACTTTTCGAACTTCTGAAGGATTATCACTGTTTATACTTTCTTCATTTTTTCTCATCATTGTCGAATCTAGCGGTGCGGGATGAATAGAATTCACTCTAACGGAGTGATACCCCGCTTCTAAAGCTGCCGTCTTTGTCAAACCTACAACTGCATGTTTAGTAGCAGCATAAAGTGAATTCCCGCTACTCCCCATTAATCCTGAAACAGATGAAGTATTAATGATGCTGCCAGATTTTTGTTGAATCATCACCGGCATCACTTTTTTGAGGCCAAGAAAAACTCCTTTGACATTAACATTTAAAATCGCATCAAAATCTTCTACTGTTTGTTCGACCAAAGGAGCAACTTTCCCTAAAATACCAGCATTATTGACAAAAACATCAATTTTGCCCCATTTTTTTACCACTTGATCTACATAAGAGCTTACTTCTAATTCAGAAGTAACGTCTGCAACTACTCCGAATACTTCTCCTATATGAGCAAGTGCTTCTTCACACTTTAATAAAGCACGCTGATCTCGATCTACTAAAGCGACTTTTGCTCCTTCTCTTAAAAAAGCTTCTGCTACAGCCTTTCCTAGATCTCCTGCAGCCCCAGTAATTACCGCAACTTTGCCTAGTAACTTCTCTGACATTTCTCTCCCCCCAAACAAAAACGTTTAATCTTATTTATCTGTCACATTCCAATACCCATGTTCATGACATAATTGATCGTACTCAGCTTTTAAAATACTGACGATGACTTGGTCATAATAACGATTGTTGCGGTACGCATAATCTCGTTTTCTTCCTTCTTCAACCCAACCACATTTTTTTAAAAATAAATTATATGAAGGAATATTATGCTCAAGAATATCTCCTTCTAATCGATGTAGTTGAAGTTCCTCAAATGCGTATTTCATTGTGGTCATGACTGTGTCGCGGCCGTAACCATGTCCACGCATATTCTTTTTACCAATAATAATTCCGTGATGTGCAGATCGATTTCGATAATCAATATTCAAGATATTTGAGATGCCAATAAAACCGTCTTCTTCTGTTTCAATTGCTAAACGTAAATTTCGGTTATCGAATTCTAGTCGATCAAACCAACGATTTTGTTGCTCAGAAGATATCGGAATTGTCCATCCTCCAAGTAGGTGTGCAATATCTGGGTCATTATAATAACTTCTCAATTCTTCCATGTCTGTTCTTTCTAATGCTCGAAGCATTACTTTTTTTCCTTTAACGTTCATATTCTCATCGCCCTTCTTATCCTGTTAATTTCTTTATTTTAGTAATTTGTCTAACACTAAAAATATTGAATAGTCTTAAACTAAACTGATACTATTATTGCCGCACCAAAGTCTTTAGACTCATTAAGAAGACTGGTTTAATAGAACCACAACTATAAACCTGTTTTTTTCTTCTTTCAATTATATAATACCATATTATCTGAAAATTAAGATATAATAATATATTTATTTTCTATTTAACATCTTGAATTCCTTTTACTGGAAGTAATTTAATTCTGGAATTTCAGATATTTCTAAGCATATATATATAAAGAACGATCAGAAGAAAACACTTTCTCCAGATCGCTTATACATTAAAACAATTTTTAATTTTATTTGTAAGAACATTTGTAAATACCAGTTATTATAAATCCATGCCTATTACCATTCAGCTTAAATAAATTAGTACATTGGATTTCCCGACTTTGATGTATGCGGGATTTTTTGAATGGCATCCCAATGCTCAACAATTTTTCCATTCTCATTAAATCTGAAAAAGTCCATTGTGATATATTCTTCCTCATCCGGCCAATTTTGATGTGTATGAAGAGACACCAAATCATCTTCTGCAATCATCCTAACAAAATCAATACTTTTATCAGGATACTCTTTATGCATTTTCTCAAAGTACGCGATAAATCCTTCTTTTCCATTTTCAACATCCGGATTGTGTTGAATATATTCCACTCCTACATATCTTTTAACAGCTTCAGCCGGATCTCCCAAATAAGCCATTTCGTAAAAATCTCTAGCACTTTTTTTATTCGCTTCGATATTTATATTCACAATTATTCCTCCTCATTAGTTTCTACTTATTATCATTCCATTATTGTATCTACTTCACGATTTTAAACAAATCCTTATGATTAGTTCGTCTAATGTTCCGATTACTTTCTGTAATTCCGGTAACTGATAAAAAGTGCTTGTTAATGCCAAGTCATCAATTTCATCGTTCGGAGAATAAAGAAAAATGTTCTTTCCTAAAGCTATAGCAATTCCTAATTCAACATGGGTTCCTTTTCCTCCGGGTAACAAAATAATTACAACATCTGATTTCATAACAGCATCTTTTCTTGAACACCAATTTTTTGTAACTCTTTTATGGTCGAAGCACGTTCATGTTTTGTCCAGTCGAATGCATGTGAAAACCCTTTTATAGTTAATTGCTTACTAACGTATTGAACTTGTTTTTTATTTTTCAAACTTGATGCGATATAAAATTTTAAATTCTCCCCCCTGGTCCTCTAGTTCTTGAAGTCGCTACTTTTGAATTTGGCAGTTAAAAAAATAAAGAAATTCGTGTTTTTTAGTTTTATTCTCACAACTATATAAAACGTTCTAGTTCTATTTGTTGGCGCAGGTGATGCCGCGAATGCATTTCAACAAGTTCCACCCATTCTTTCGCATTTAACCAACCAAATCCACCGTGTTCAATTTTGTAAGTTGGATTTACTGAATCTACTTTTGCATCCCAAACTTCTAGCCTTTCGATAACTTTGTCAATTCTGTTTGCAAGCATTTCTTTACTTGCTGTATTATTTGGCGGGGCATTCATATTGTCTGGAAGTTTTATTTTGACAGGAGGAAATCCTCCGTCTTTTATCAATTGCTCACCCATTTGTGTTTTCCCTAAAACCTGTTCCTCGGTTAATCTAGTACATTCATCAGCATGATCGAGATACTCATGTGCTACTAAAATAATATGGTCATACATCTGTCCGATAGACCAAACGCCTGGCTCTTGAATATGTCTTAGCTGCTCTGGAGAATACTTATTTAGATCATTCTTGAATTTAGAAAGTATTTCTTTTCCGCTCATATCATTTCTCCTTTCGAACAAATTAACCACGTCTTCGTTATTTAGTACTTCATTAACTGATACATTAATATAATCTAGAATTTGTTCGAACGTATAAACTTCTAATTCTCTCTCCAAATCTGCAGCAGTATAATTAAAATCCACTAAAGTCTCTTCTTTAAAATCCTGAAGATTTTCAGGCTCAATTTCTTCTATATTCGGTACAGCAAGATGTATTGCTTCTAACTCATTTTTTAAACCTGTGCATTTAAACCATTCGATTAACTTTCCGTTTAAAATTCTGAAATCGTTATGCCATCTTTCCAACAAGCTCGGATCTGCGTCCACGCGATTTTTGAAATTATATTTAAAATAAATTTGCTTTAGCCAGACGTCGTCAGCTATTAGATGTGTTAAATACCCAAGCATATAATCATTATTAGTAAGAGCAGCGTATTTCTGAACAAAGCTTTGGTAACTTACAAATCTAGTTCCGTTCTCTAAACTCCCTTCTAAAAAATGCGACGCTGTTTTCATATCTCTCGAATAAGTTGCATCTGGCGCAATTCCGCCTAAAAGAAATAAAGCCTTGTTTTTAATAGGTAATTCTGTTGAAAGTCGATCTGCAATGATTAAATGCATGATTCTAGATCCCATTAAACTTCCTCCTAGAGCCTTATTATCAACTCTCAATCAGTAATTCGACAATTTTTGATCCTACTAAATCGTAATCAGCTGGATTCTTTACATGAAACAAATGATCTACCTCTTTTTCTGTAGGGGTATTCTTTTTCTCTAAGGATGTTTCTCTATTTTGCTGGATCAGCACTTCTTCGAAAGATGAGGCTGTTCTAAGTATATTTTTATCCTCTTTACTGTCTTTCACTCTTGCCTCTAGAATTTGGTCAGGAATTTCAAAATGGATTAGAATACAGATGAAATTATTTTCTTTAAAATAGCTAAGTAGCTTTGATCGTTCTTCGAGATTGCGATTAGCGTTACATAAAATAATGTGGCAGGTGGTTTGGTTAACTGTGTAGTCAACATATGTGTTTCACCGCTTGTCATGACAACAAATCTACTCATGATATAACTCCGTTCCGATTTTTCTTTTAGTTTGAATGTCTTACTACAAAATTTTCTCAAAGTGACTACACGATCCATCATTTAAATAGAGGTTATAGTGTCTATTTTCATAAAATTTGATTGCGCTATACCAGTCATTATTTGTCTCTAAAACCAATTGACGATAATCTTGTCTTTTAGCCCATGTCTCTAGTGAATCCATCATTTTTTTCGCTAACCCAGTTCTGCGATATTTTCGAACAACTGATACACGCTCAACTCTACCAACTTCCGCTGTTTCATATGTAATCGCGCCTGTACAATTTACTTCTCCTCTATAAACTCCTATTAGAAAAATAGTTTTCTCCTGGCTATAGCTATGTAAGATACTTTCTAAGTCCGGATTGCAAGTAGCATCTATAAACCCAAAACGCTCTTCTAACCCTTTTAGTATTAGTTTCCTAGCCTCTGCTTCGTACATCTGCGTAATTTGTTGTATGTGTATTGCTTCTAATGGATTCTCTGTCACTTCTTCACCTACTTTAAATTTTCGAGCAGTCTTTGATTTACAAATGACTCGTAACTATCGAGCACTTGATATTACGTGAGCACCTCAATCTGAGTAGCTGCAAACTCTTTTAACTCATTACATAGCCTTGCAAGTCTTTTTTCGATTTCTATCTTATTGCCATAGCGAATTTCGATTTCTTTCTCCATATCTTCTGAAAGCAAACAAAAGTGGCTATGTGCCGTTTCTAGCAATTGAAGCAACTGTTCTCCTCTTACTTCACTAATTATTTGTCGGTTTCCCGCGCTGTATCCTTTGATAAATCCATTAGCTATCATTTTCAAAACGTCTTTGCACTCTTGAAAGCGATGTTTTTTATAGCGATCTGTATAAGCTAAAGCGACAAAATACGTTTCATATAAGTTCATAAAATTCCCAGCCATTCCTCTGGCATAATAGATGCTTGGATAAGGATCAATCAAACATACCTTTCCATCGCGCCATAAAATATTTTCTGGTGATGCATCTTGATTGCCTAAAAGTGGTTTCTTGAATGCTTTTTTTCTCATGATTACAGCCCTTTGAAGCGCCTTCTTTACTTGTTCGTCTTCATATTCGGGAATCGCAGTGTAAAGAGCTCGATAATCTGCTAAATGTTCTTCGCTTTCTTCAGATATAAAGTTGCTAATGTCACCCGCTAATGCACCATGCAATCCTTTTTCTTCCGACCACTTTAAGTAACCAAACCCATCTAAGTTGTGAGGAATTTCTTCTGTTTTTTTATGAATACTCCCTATTTCTATCCCTAGATGATAGGCCCTTTCAAGCGACATTGTATGCAAATCAATTTGACTTCCACCATAAGATTCGATTGTATATGTCATGTCGGGTGAGACATGATAATCAAAATATTTCGGCGCCGATCCTTCTTCGACTTTATTTACAGCCTGATAGTAAAGGTTAGTTGCAGCATATTCTGCTATTAACGCCGCTTTATCAAATAGAATGTTCTTCCCGTAAGCTATCGTTTTCGGAATTCGCAAAACTAATTTCTCTTTGCCTTTTTGTACTTGCCACGCATGATGCCATGCGCCTTCACCAAGAAAACTCACTAACTCGACCTCTGAATGTTCAAGTGCTGCTTCTAATCTCATTTTCTCCATCACCTTCCTCCTGCCCACTTAGTTTTGCTTTACCATCGTTATAAAATCTGCTAAATCTGAGCTAAATGTATTTTTAGCTTGAAATCCCAATTTTTCATATAAGGCAACTGCTCTTTCGTTAAACCTAGCTACTGTTAATCGAATTGGTTTGTTTGGTGAACATTGCTTTATCCACTCAAGAATGTATGTACAAAATCCATACCCATGACCTTGTCCGACCAATTGCGGGTTCATCCCTATTCCGAAATCGATATTACCCCTTTCGTATATTCCGTATCGACGACCAACCGGTACTTGAGCGCTTTCTCCGATGCAGAAAAAACCGATAAGTTCTTTTGTGCGATTATAAATAGCATAATGTGATCCATCCATCATTTCTGCCACTGCTTCTTCTGTTAACTCATTGTTGTAAAAGTCGTAAGGGGAATAATACTGCCACCTTAGTATTTCAACCGCTATCTTTCTGCTCATTTGTATATGGTTTAACCTCATGAGTAACACCTCAATTCCACTTTTGTTAATAGACTAGACTTTTCCACTCGAAAACCCTTCGAACAAGCGTCCACCGTGTGGCTCTAATACCGCATCTACAAGTTGAATAACTGTAAGTTTATCACCTGTTCGATAATACTCATCAAAAGCGGTTACGAAGTCATCGGTAAATTTGATATCATACATTTTTAAAGAACGAACCATCCATTTAGAGTTACCGATCCAACAGTTATTGGTTCTTAAAACAAACTCACTAACTAGCTCAGCCAATGTAGCTACGATAAAAATTTCTTCAGCTCGGTCATTGCAACCAGTAAAGTCGTCTAGAGAATCTGTTAAAAAATAACGTTTTTCGACTATCGTTCGAGCTGACCATTCTTCGGGCCCTTTATTTAGAAGAATATTTGCTTCTTCTTTTAACTTTGTTACAAGGCCCTCATCTTTTATAATCACGCCTTCAACTACCATTTGTGGCAACGATGGTCTAGCTCTTTTAATATCACTCAAAAAATAGGACTTATACGACGTTAAGTTATGAACAAATACTTCAATACGCCAACCGTATTTAAAAAAAGACTCCCGGTAAGAAGAGGAAAATTTTTCGTCAAATACGACAATATCTAAATCCGATGTTTCTGTACTTTCGCCACGAACCACACTCCCAGCTAATAGCGCCGCTTGGCAACGCGGAAAATTTTCTTTTATAAATAGCCTGGTCGCCTCAATTGGATCTAACCTTTGAACATCCGTCACTATGAAGACCCCTTCCCTGTTTTTTTATCCAGATTAAGTACTCAATTAACTATTCTGTTTAAAATAGCTAGATTGTCTTTTAAAAACGCACCGTTCTTTTCAATACCTCTACGTCTACACCAACCAATGCTATTAAAAGCATCTAAAAATTGATAAAACGGCAAGACCTTTTCTAAATCCGACATTAGCCGAATGCTCTGATAACCTTGTTTGTAAGCTTGGTACAAAGCGTCATCAAAACCCAAAAAATCTCGATATAATTTTGTGAAATCGATATCTGTTGAACCAAATCGTACGCTCTCAAAGTCAATCATTCCCGAAACCTTATCCCCATCGACAATAATATTCGCAGGACGAAAATCCATATGGATAAAACTCGGACCTTCAGGAGCAGGAAGTTGCTGTTTTAGTTCAACAAATTTCTTCATACTTTTCGCATATAAATCGTCCTCAATAATTTCTTTAACATCTTCAGCAAAATCAAGAAATTTTGATTCGATAAAACTAAACCAATTAGCAAATTCGTTTTCAATTCTGGATGTCTCCTGATCTACCGGTGGATGGATTGCATGCATTTGGGCGTGTAAAACACCCACTTGAAACGCCACTTCTGAAGAAACATCTATAGTCAAAGGTTTTCCTTTTAATTCAGAAAGTAAAAAAGCACCTGGACATTTACTATTACCCGACCAGCTATCTAGCATCACAGGGATGGATACCTTGCCTGTTAAAAAATGATAAGCATCTAATTCTCGTTGATACTTCAATTTTGTATAAGGTATTTTCACATACACAGATTTACCTGTGTCTAGCGTGCATTTATACACGGTCGAACTAAAAGAATCTTCTACTTCTTTTAGTTCGACTGGTTGTAATTCAAACTTATCTAGAATTTGTTTTATCACTCCATACTCTCCTTATATCTCAAAGTGTCGTTAGCTTAAACAGCAAATATTCTACCAATTAATATTAACATTAATTTCCACTTGATTAAACCTACCTTTGTAGATTCCAAGGTTTAGTTCAACCTAGTGAAATGAAAGTCATGTTAAACAAATGTAACTTATCTAATTATTCACTTTAATCATGTTTTTTTATTTGATTTTTGTAACTATATAACGGAGCTCGAATTATCCAAATTACATCTACCTATAAAACATACATTTATTTTTCACCATTAATTTACAACGGTTAAATATTCACTTTTTCTGCACTATAAAAACACATAATCCACCCTATGTATTCAGAATACTTAAAAAGTTATGCTGATTACACCGAGCTTCGATGCCGGTAAAACGAGAAGGAGTGAATTTGATGAACAAGAAAAAATTACTGACTTTAAGTTTGGCAGCATCACTAGCGTTATCAGCAACTGCGGTTTCCGCAAATACCGTCCCTACACAAGAAACAACAGAAAAGGTTCATGTCAATAAAGAAACACAATCGCCTGATATGATTTATGGAAAACTTACGACTCCATCCAATAAATCTGCCAAGGAAATTGTGTTTACATATTTGGAACAAAAAGAAGATCTCTATAAATTCGGCAAAAAGGAACTTTCTAATTTTAAAGTTGTCAGCCAAGATAAAGATGAGCTTGGCTTTACAAAACTGAAAATGCAACAAGTGTTTAAAGGCGTTCCTGTATTTGGATCGGTGATTAATGCGCATGTAGACCAAGATGGTGTGTTAACTTCTGTTTCAGGGAATTTAACCCCGGAATTATATGATAAGCAATCATTGAAAAAAGGTGCGACTTTAAAAGCAGATGCAGCACTTGAAAAAGCAAAAGCTGCCTTAACTAAAAAAATTGGCAGTTCTCCAGAGCTTGAATCTGAAGTGACACCTGAATTAGTTGTTTACTACAAAGATGGTAATGCAAATTATGCATACAGTGCAGAATTTGAATTCCTGTATCCGGAACCCGGCAACTATCAGTATATTATTGATGCTAAAACAGGAGAAATTTTAGATTCGTACAATCAAATCCATGAAGCAAAGCCCTCGTCTGGCGGTCCTAGCTTAACTGGTAGCGACACAACTGGTACAGGTAAAGGAGTTTTAGGAGACACCAAAACCTTTAATACCTTGACTAACAGCAGCGGTTCTTATTTGGTGGATCGAACTCGTGGAAATGGGATTTTCACATACGATGCTAAAAATCGTACACGGACACCAGGTACTTTATGGCTTGATAGCGATAATGTTTATAACGCTGCATATGATGGTGCTGCTGTAGATGCACATGCTTATGCAGGTCAAACATATGACTACTTCAAAAATGTCCACAACCGCAATAGTTACGATGGCAACGGAGCCGATTTAGTATCTACAGTCCATTATGGCCGGAACTACAACAATGCTTTCTGGAGTGGATCTCAAATGGTGTACGGTGATGGTGACGGCAATACATTTGTCCCGTTATCCGGTGCACTTGATGTAATCGCTCATGAACTGACACACGCTGTAACAGATACTACGGCGGACTTAATTTATCAAAACGAATCAGGCGCAATTAACGAGTCAATGTCTGATATTTTTGGAACTTTAGTTGAGTACCATTTCAATAACAATCCGGATTGGCAAGTTGGAGAAGATATTTATACGCCGAATATTGCAGGTGATGCACTTCGCTCAATGCAAGATCCAACTTTAAGTGGTGATCCTGATCATTATTCGAAACGTTATACTGGAACAGGCGATAACGGCGGCGTTCACATTAATTCTGGAATTAGTAATAAAGCGGCATATTTATTAGCTAACGGCGGTACGCATTATGGTGTTAGTGTAAACGCGATTGGCAATAATAAAGCGGGCGCTATTTATTACCGCACATTAACTCAATATTTAACGCCTAACTCAAACTATAGTCATTTCCGCGTTTCGACGATCCAAGCAGCAACTGATCTTTATGGAGCTTCGAGTGCAGAAGTTGCAAGTGTCAAAGCTGCATTTACAGCTGTAGGAGTTAATTGATTAGCGACTAAATGATATAGCAGTAGCGATCAATAAATTGGCTTAGTTTTCTTCATCGCTATATCTTAAAACCCCCAGCGAATAAATTTCACTGGGGGTTTTATTTATCGTAGTTATTACTTTTTTCCAGTCTATTGACGGTTGTTATTTATCTGTGCTAACATTTTAGTTAACCTATATATTAAAAAGGTTAACTAAAATAAAGAGGTGTCTTATGACCACATCAAACGTAAAACTTAGAATGATGATTGTTACATCATTATTCGCAGCTATCATCGGTATTTTCGCACAAATTACCATCCCACTCCCACTTGTTCCTATTACAGGACAAACACTTGCCATTGGCTTGGCTGCTACAATTTTAGGTGCTAAATATGGGACGCTTTCTGTTTTAGTTTATTTAGGACTTGGAGCAGTTGGTATTCCAGTTTTCGCACAAATGTCAGGTGGCCTTGGAAGCTTATTTGGACCAACTGGTGGCTATTTAATCGGATTTCTTCCAGCCGCATTTATTATTGGCTATTACCTCGAGAAAACAAGCTATACGTTTATGAACGCTTTGATTGCGAACATAATTGGCATGTTTATTACACTAACATTTGGCACGGTTTGGTTAATGATCTTCGCTAATCTTTCATGGACCGGCGCATTTATGGGCGGATTTCTTCCATTTATTTTAGTGGGACTTATTAAAGCCGCACTTGCTGCCTGGATTGGTATTTTAGTTAGGAATCGTTTGGAATCAGCTAAACTGCTTTATGTTTAAACTTAAATAATTTACATACAAAAACAGTCGATCCATAATGGTTCGACTGTTTTTGTATGTATACACTATTAAAATATTCGTCTTTTCCATAATGCCCAGCCGATCATTGCAACAAAAACTAACGAAATCGCTAGTGTACTCATCCAAGAAGATGGGTTGTCATCGGTTATAGGTAAAGCTACATTCATTCCAAAAAAGCTAAATACAAGTGTAGGAAGAGTTAAGAATACGGTAAATAAAGTGAGTGTCTTCATCGTATTATTTAACTCATTCGAGATGAGCGAAGAATACGAACTCGTAATACTATCCAAAATTCTCGTATACAATTCGGTCGTTTCAATTCCTTGATTGTTTTCTATTTTCACATCTTCTAGGAGATCTTGATCTTCCTCATACAGTTTGATGGAATGTACGCGAAACAGCTTCGTAATTACGTCTCCATTGGACTTTAATGACGTGAGAAAATAAACTAAGCTTTTCTCGATTTCCATTAAGTCATACAATTGTTTGTTGGTAAACGACTCGCGTAAATTGCTTTCTATTTTAAGTCGCTGTTTGTTGAGTGTTTTCAAATTGGCTAAGTATAAAGTCGAGATAGACAATAAAGCCTCTAAAGCAAAGCGACTTCGCATTAATGTATTTACATTCTTTTTGATAAGCCCAGTCAAAAAACTACTTGGTTGTTGACATATGGTTACTATGTAGTCACTTCCGATAATGATTCCGATTGGAATCGTGATAAACGAATGAAAGCGATCGTTTGTTGTATCTGGAATTGGAAAATCATTTATAAGTAAGGTACTATTTGTTTCGTCATCAAACTCAATGCGTGCTGTTTCTTCCAAATCTAATGGATCTATTAAAAAGTCCATAGGTATATTAAAATGCTGAGATACTTTTTCAAGCTCTTCTTGTGACGGTGCCGTGATATTGACCCAACAGTTCTTGTCAAATTGCTCTATCGTTTCTAAGTTTCCATTGGGTAACGATTTATAAATACTGAACAAACTATATCCCCCTTTTCCTACTTTATCAAAAGTCTTTCAAATCCAACAGTATTCGAAAAGTACTTTCAGATAAATTTTCTACAAACTTATTTATACCCTTTTAACAGCTTGATTAATCTCACAAACTATAAAAAACCGAAACCCAGGATCCTATTCTAGGGTTTCGGTTCATAGTTTTTTTTCAGTGCTCTAGTTATTCCAATAATTATTCGCAGCTGCTACCGTCTGAAAATTAATCGCAACCACTTGGGATGCTAACGTTAAACTATCTGCATTATTTGCATAGTCTGGACGCAGTTGTTTGCGCACATTTTCGTCTGGTTGCGTCATTCCAACCGCTTTTCGCGCTAGTTTAACAGCTAGTTCGTATCCTTCTTCAGGTGTGTTCGTTTTTAAAGTTGGTAACCATGAATGTTGGCTCACTCGAATTCCTCCTCACATTTATCCGATTAGTTGATTTGTTAAAATCTACTGACTAATACAATGTAGTCTAAATTTATCACACTATTCAGAAAGTAACAATTCCTGTTAGTTCTTCTATGGAGATTAAGTTCAATTTGCACAATATTTAATTTCATAAATCTATTTTACTTTAACGTATGTTTCTATTAAAACGAAGACTTTCAAGAGTAAGATGAAGAGAAATACAAATAGGATTCTATCACTCTTTTCTAATACCGATTGTTCCTCTTCCAAAATGACAGACACTGCATAATATATGACTACTATTTCGAACAAGATAACTCTCTATGGTAGTTACTCTTTATAATTTGTAATCATATCAGGAGAGAGCGTAAAATATCTTGTGTAAATGAATAAATAGAAAAAGGAAGACCTTTTCTTGTAGAATTAAGTCACCACAACCAATTCACAGAAAAGAGGCCTTCCCTATGACTCAGTTTACAACAGATATTATGCAAGCTCTAGTAAAAAAAGAAGACATCTCCGAAGTTTTCCGTAAGCACCTGGAGACGGCGGTCAATACGCTCCTCCAAACAGAACTTACAGCTTTCCTGGATTACGAAAAATACGACCGCATCGGTTTCAATTCCGGCAACTCACGCAACGGTGTCTACACGCGGACACTCCATACGGAGTATGGGGATTTGGAGCTTTCGATGCCACGGGACCGGAACGGCGAATTCAACCAACAGACGGTCGCTCCGTACAAGCGCTCAAACGATACGCTGGAAGCCTTCGTTATTCATATGTTCCAAAAAGGCGTGACGATGTCCGAAATATCGGATTTGATCGAGAAGATGTACGGTCATCATTACACGCCACAAACCATTTCTAATATGACGAAAGTGATGAGCGAACAGGTCGAAGCGTTTAAATCTCGTCCATTAGATCAGCGCTATGCTTGCGTCTATCTCGATGCAACTTACATTTCTCTCAAGCGCGACACGGTCTCGAAGGAAGCTGTCTATATTACTGTTGGCATCCGAGAGGACGGCTCAAAAGAAGTGTTGGCCTATACAGTGGCCCCTACGGAATCCGCATTCGTTTGGGAAGAAGTCCTGTTGGACTTGAAAGAGCGCGGTGTCGAAGAGGTGCTTTTGTTTATCTCCGACGGCTTGAAAGGCATCACTGATCGCATCTTTTCGGTCTTTCCCGATGCTCAATATCAGGCGTGCTGCGTCCACCTGTCGCGTGGTATCCGACACAAAGTTCGCGTCACCAATCGCAAGGAAATTCTTGATGATTTCAAATCGGTCTATCGGGCAGAGAACCGGGAACTGGGTGAAAAAGCGTTGAAAGTCTTTGTCGATAAATGGAAAACGGCCTATCCCAAAGTGACGAAATCGTTGGAAGCGAATCCCTATATTTTCACCTTCTACAGTTTCCCAAAATCCATTTGGCGAAGCATCTATTCGACGAACCTGATCGAATCGTTCAACAAGAACGTAAAGAAATACAGCAAACGCAAGGAGCAATTTCCGAACGAAGATTCCTTAGATCGCTTCTTGGTTTCCCAATTTGAAATCTATAACCAGAAATTCTCCACCCGTTGCCATATCGGATTCGATCAAGCCCGTGCAGAGCTGGCTGAGATGTTCAAGCAATCTTAATGGATATACATACAAGAAAAGGATTTACTTATTTACACATAATTCTTGACGCTCTCTATCAGGACTCTTCGCTTATCAGGTTCTTAGAAACTTTAATAGTAGGCAGTTGTTTGCGGGATAATAATACTTGTTTGCGCAACTTCTTGGTTTGTTTGCAGATCTACTTAGTTTTTTTGCGCGATAACGACAGTTGTTTGCAGATTGACCTAGTTTGTTTGCAAATTCGTTACTTACTGAACTCAATAAGCCTTATCTAGCTTGAAGTTTTAGCTATTAAGCTCCTCACTAATTCTTTTCGTTGGTACATTATCTCTTATAAACATATAAAAGGTTATTAACAATATTATAATGATACTTGTTTATAAAATAAGTTTTAAAAATTAAATTTAGAATCCTATCGAGGTACTTTGAATGAGTCAATTGAATTTTCGAGTTCTATTGCTACTTTGCTTAACTATAATTGCAGGTTCAGGAATATTCATTGGTTTCCAATTGACAGTAATTTAGATGCTCTTACATTTTTAGCAGGTCGAGGATAATTTCTTTTACGAACTCAATAAGAAAACGCCATTCCTATGTAGAATGGCGTTTTCTTAATTTTGTCAAATTAACCTTCCGATTCGACAAACTCAGTGTATGCTTATTTGTTTAGTGCTCTTTTTCTATGATTAAATCGGAACTCTACAAATCTGATTCCCCAAAAATTTAGGATCGTTTGTCAACTTTTATTTTTAGCTAACATATGAATAAAAAATCCTCTTGATAATGAAATACTTGACCTGGTTAATAAAGACTTATCGTCTACCTACCAAATCGACTCAGCCCATTCCGGATGGTCAACAAACGGATTACGGTTGCCTTGAATGTCTTCAATTTTCTCGTTGCGCTGTTGTTCCCAATTGCTTACAGGATCTTGTGCATGCCACTCCAGCAAAACGGAAATTTTGCCGTGATAAGGCGTTGAACCATTATTCACGATGTCATTCAGCTCCAAGTCTACCCCGTCACCTGATTCGTAACGAACGGCCATATAAAACAACATACGAGCAACATCACCTTTTACTTCATTAGGTGGTTCCCACGACGTAGAAGTTCGCAAACACCCATCACAACCATTCACAGTAGAACCACCATAATTAAAGTCTAGGTTGCCGCGCAATCCATTTACTTGCACGTCTGTCGGACGTAAATGATGGATATCTGTCCCCGCTCCCATCGCTGTTCCAAAGTTACCGTGAGATTTTGCCCATGTATGCTCACGGTTCCAGTCTCCCACATTGCCGCCATTCAACGATTTTGAACGCGATTCTCCGCTATACAATAAAAGAACATTATTTGAATTAGTTGGATCTTCGTCTGTTATTTTTAATGCATCCCACACTTGCGAATAACTAAGTTGATTATGATTATCGATAATTTCATGGAGTTCCGCTTTTAACGCTTCGCCCTGTAAACCATTTGTTGTTTCGTAATAAGCGGAAGTGTCTGGAGTAGGAACAGGAGTTTCACCGTGCCCATCCATTGTGTGGCTCCCTAAATAATCAAACGTATCAACCGGATAGGCAATCCATTCAGTCGATGGATTAAAGGCGTCATCTACTACGCTATCCCCAGCATAAACATTCGGATTCCGGACCAACGTAACGTCTTTCATATTTTCAATACGCGCACCTACTTGACCAATCGAATCAATTGGAACTCCACTTTTTTCAAGCACCAATGCATCATCGCCGTTAAAGTTGACTACACTGTTGTTTTGCAGATCTCCTTTGTTCTGAATCGCCACATCTGCGCCACTGTGATACATCACTACTGTGTCGCCGCTTGCAACAGTACCTGAAAGCTGCACTTCGCTCTGAGCCAACGTGCTACCATTAGTGTACAGCGCCACTGAATAAGGGCTTAATTCGATTGCTCCGCCAGTCCCGTTATAAATTTCGATTGCCTTATTTAAGCTGCTGCCTTCGACATATTCCGAAATAAAAAGGTCGCTTGCTGGCGTTGCTGCTTGGACCGTTAGTTGTGAACTCGGCATCCATAAACCTGCAGCCAATCCTATTGCTAATAATGCCTTTGCTGTTTTGTTCCAAAATTTTTTGTTCATCGTTTTGTTATCCTCCTTTTTATGTATACATTTCTATTGTTCCTTTTAGATTTCAAATCTTTAATTTAAAACATTTGTAAACAATTAAAATATTTTTACTTTAATTAACAATTATCTCTTCTTGTTAAACTTTACCGAACACACTCATCAACGTCAATTCAATTTAGAGAAAATTACATAAACTTATTAGAACAGAAAAATTCTGCGGAAATTGTATTCAGTTCATATAAAGCTTTTTACATAATAAAAACCGGATTTAAGAAAACTTCTCTTAGATCCGGTTTATTGTATTTATTTAACTGCTTAAACTCCGGTAAACACCATAAACCTTCCATAAACCGCTATCATTGCCCCTGCTACAAATGAGGAGTATGATTCGTCAGCCATATAGAACACTACGCCGAGTAAGTTTTGGGGGTCGACGAATTTATTCATCAGAGTCGTTTTTGAAATCTTTTGCGTGCGCGCTGTTGCTTTGTCATCTTTGTCCATTAATAAATCATTGTATGCTGGAATTTTGTAAATCGTGGACAGGCGCTAATCATCGATTGATAAATGAACTTTAGCGATTTACTTTTCAGCAGCTCTTTTCCAAAAACTTGGCAGGCGAGAAATGTGCCTGTCAGTCTAGTTCAATTGCAAAGTATTCTTTAGCATTGTTATAACAAATATCTTGTATCAGCTGACCAATAAACTCATAATCTGCAGGTAGTTCTCCTTCTTCAATCCATGAACCGACTAATTGGCAAAGTATTCTCCTAAAATAATCGTGTCGAGTATATGATAAGAAGCTCCGTGAATCTGTTAACATTCCAACAAATAAACTCAACAGTCCTGCATTTGCTAATTCTTTCATCTGCCGAATCATACCTTCTTTTGTATCGTTAAACCACCAACCAGAGCCAAACTGAACTTTTCCTTTAATTCCGCCTGACTGAAAATTGCCAATTGTGCTCGCTACCATTTCAAAGTGGACTGGATTCAAAGGATATATAATCGTTCTTGGTAAGACCTGTTTTGCATCTAGGCTGTTTAAAAACTGATTAAGTGGACGAGCCAGTTCAAAATCATTGATCGAGTCAAAACCGGCATCGGGTCCGTTTTTTTCAAACATCCTGTCATTATTATTACGAAGCGGACCGACATGCAATTGCATTACCCAATCATTCTTTGCATAAAGCTCGCCTAAAAATTGCATTGTAAATGTTTTGTATTTTTCTTCTTCAGACTTTGAAATTACTTCACCCTTCAACGCTTTCAAAAAAATGTTTGATGCTTCTTCCATCGTTGTTTCCGCATATGGCAAATATTCAAAGCCATGATCCGAAATTCGGCATCCGTTTTTGTGGAAAAAATCCACTCTGTTTTCCAGTGCTTTCAGAAAACTTTTGTACTCCTTGATTTCAAAGCCTACACAAACTTCCATTTTACGAACATAATCTAGGAAATCGGCTGCTGAAATTCCGAGTCCTTTGTCCGGACGAAAAGTCGGCAACACTTTTGTCTCAATCGTTTCATCTTCGGCGATTTGTATATGATATTCCAAGCTATCCGCCGGATCATCAGTTGTGCAGATGACTTTCACATTGCTGCTTTGAATAAGTTTACGTGCTGAAAAATTATCTGATTGAACAATCTGATTTAACTTCTCCCAAAGTTCTTCCCAGTTTTCCTCTTTAATCGCATCATCATAACCAAAATACTTTTTCAGTTCTAAATGTGACCAGTGATATAATGGATTGCCCATTGTATAGGGAACTGTTCGGATCCAGGCATGAAACTTCTCTTTATCCCCTGCATTCCCTGTAATCAACTTCTCGTCAATTCCGAATGCACGCATGGCTCTCCATTTGTAATGGTCACCTTTTAGCCAGACTTCAGTAATATTTTCAAAGCGATGATCTTCGGCAATCTGCTGAGGGCTTAAATGACAATGAAAATCATATAATGGCATATCCTTGGCATGCTGATGATATAAAATTTTAGCACTTTCTGTATTGAGTAAAAAGTCTTCGGTTAGGAACTTCATTGAAAACCCTCCATTTTTCTTCTCTTCCTTTATTCAATCAATAAATCAGGCAATAATAAGACTAGTCCTGGAATATAGGCTACAAGCAATAGCACAACAACCATAATGCCATAAAATGGCAATAACGCTTTTGACGTTTTTTCGATAGAAATTCGTCCAATGGCGGAGCCGACAAATAGCACGGTTCCTACTGGCGGAGTAATCAGCCCGATAGCTAGACATAAGATAAGCAAAACACCGAAATGCACAGGATCCATACCGGCTGTGATTGCGACCGGCAATAAGATTGGAGTCGCGATTAAGATAAGCGGGGCCATATCCATGACTGTACCAAGTGCTAATAAAATAATCATAATAAATAAGATTGTAATAAAATTATTCGGCGAAATACTGATTAAAGCCTCAGCAACCATCACCGGTACTTTTAATAACGCTAGAAGCCAACCGAAGGAAGACGAAGCTGCAATCAAAAACATAACCATCGCAAGTGTCTTAAAGGTCCGCTGAAGTATGACGCCCATACGTATGATCGAAATATCTCGATAAACAAAAAAAGTAATGATAAATGCATAAAGCGTTCCGATTGCTGCAGATTCAGTTGCCGTAAAAATCCCACTTACAATTCCGCCGATAATAATGACAGCTGTCAGCAAGCCTAACAACCCTTCCCATACAATACGTGGGATGTCTTTATTCTGAACAACCTCACCTTTAGGATGATTTTGTTTAATAGCCATTACATAAGCGAAGACCATAAGTGAAAATCCTAATAATAGTCCTGGTAAAAGCCCCCCCATAAAAAGAGCACCGACCGAAACACCACCTGCTGCCGTCGAATAGATAATCATATTATGGCTCGGAGGAATTAAGACACCTTGAGCTGCACTCGAAACTGTTACTGCTGTAGCATATTCAGCTTTATATCCTTGTTTTTTCATCATCGGTATCATTACAGCTCCAACAGAAGATGTATCCGCTACTGCAGAACCTGAAATACCACCGAAAAACGTACTTGCTAAAATATTGACCAGTGCTAAACCGCCGCGAATACGACCAATAATAACATTCGACAAATTGATCAATCGACGAGAAATCCCGCCTTCATTCATAATTTCTCCTGCTAATATGAAAAATGGGATGGCCAATAGAGAGAAGGAATTTAACCCGCCGACCATACGCTGTAAAATCGCAGCCTGCTCAATTTCCATATATATACCTGTTAATAAAGACGATATAATGAGCGTCAACGCAATCGGAACTCTTAGAACGAGCATTACTAAAAAGCTCCCCATTAAAATTATTACTTCCATTACTTTTTCACTCCTCACTTACCTCGTCCATAGTTTGATGCAACCCTTTTTTAAACAATAGTTCCACTCCGTAAAAAGTGACGAAGAAACCTGAAACTGGTACTGCTGCATAAAGAAAGCTTGATGGAACTCCCAATCCAGATATGCCGGATCCGCCCATTAAAGTAGTAAAGAGCCATCCGTAATACATCATTAACAACCCAAATCCAATAATCAGAATTTTTGTCGCATAATCGATGATATCTTGAATTTTCTCTGGAAATATATTGACGATTAGCCCTACACCAATATGTAGTCTTTCTTTAAATCCATAAGCGATGCCCAGAAAACTAACCCAGACAAATAGTAGATTTGCCAATGGCGTTGCCCAGGCAGGTGTATCATGCAGAACCTGTCGAGCAAACACCTGATAAATGATGGCGATGACCATTATTGTAAGCAGCGTCAGCGATGAGACAAGCAAGAGCCAGTCTATACTCTTTTTTGCCGTTTTTAAAATTTTCAATATATAACCTCCTAAAAAAAGAAAAGTGAGTTTCCTCACTCTTCTCATTCATATTTATTTGGATGTTAATTATTCGGATAATTTTTCGATCCATTCACTGAACTCTTTACCATATTTATCGTACACAGGTTGAACAGCCTCTCTCCAAACAGAAAGGTCTTCCACTTCTATAAGCTGACTTCCTGCTTCTTCAACTGTAGTACGAGCTTCATTAGTCAGTTCAGCCCATGTTTCGCGTTGAACATCTACTGATTCAAGTGCAGCTTCTTGGAAAGCGACTTTATCTTCATCACTCAAGCTGCCCCAAAGTTTCTCTGAAGCTAATAATACCTCTGGAACTCCCTGATAACCATTAACTGTAAAGTATTCCGCTATTTCATAATGATTGGAAGTGAAATAACTTGGTAAGTTGTTTTCAGCTCCATCGATTACACCTGTTTGAAGTGCAGAGTATACTTCGCTGTATTCCATCGGAGTAGCTGATGCACCTAGTGCTTCAATAATATCAATTGCGAGATCCGAGTTTTGTACACGAATTTGAAGCCCTTCCATATCTGAAGGAGTTTCAATCGGTTTTACTGAGTTATAAAAACTACGTTCACCTGAATCATAGAAGGCTAAACCATAGATGTTCGATCCCTCAAAAGTGTCTAGCAATTCACGTCCAACTTCACCATTTAGTTTTTCCCACTTTTTAGTATCGTCTTCAAAAAGGTAAGGCATGGATAAAACACCCAATGAATCGTTAAATTCGCTTAACGGTACTGCATTCACCCGAGTAAGGTCCATAGAACCAAGTTGAATCTGTTCAATAATTTCTGTTTCTTCACCCAGCTGACCACCTGCATAAACTTCAATTTCATATCGACCATCTGTCTTTTCTTTAACTAAACGCGCAAATTCTTTTGCTCCCACAGTGGTTGGATAATCTTCTGGTTGGTTTTCCGCTAAACGTAGTGTAGTTGTTTCTTCTGATCCACCCTCATCGCTGCATGCCCCTAAAAGTAATACTGAAGCCATTAATGGTGCTGCCATGTAACCGAATTTCTTATTCATTGTCATTTTCCTCCTTCTCCTAATTAGATTAAAGTATTTTTACTGTGCCCACTTTTTCGAAAATAGCTTACAAAATAGACTAACTACCACGAATCTAGCAAGCGCTTTCATTTTGTTCCTAAAAAAAAGAAATTTAAAAACTGAGTTAATTTTCGAAAATAACAACGTTGTTATTATGTTTTTATATTAATGGAAATAATTATTTTTAGCAAGCATATTTTTTGAATTTTTTATTATTTTATTTAATTTATTGGAATATTAACATAATTCGGTCGAATATTTAGATCTTTGGACAAGTTTATATAACAACGTTGTTTTGTTTTGATATCATGTATAATAGAATTTAAATTATAAAGAATAACGGAGGATTTATTATGACAACGACAATCAAGGATATAGCACGTGTTGCTGGCGTTAGCTATTCTACGGTATCCAAAGCATTAAATGACAGTCCTCTTGTAAAGCCCAACACAAAACAAAAAATTTTAAAAATTGCTAAAGAAATGGGCTATGAACCGAATTATGCTGCTCAGCGGCTGGTTAAAAAAGAGTCCAAGGTTATCGGATTAATCTGGCCCACATTAGAGCGTCTTGCACCTACCAGTTTGGTAGCCAACATAAATGAAGAAATCACCAAAAGTTCTTATTCGATGATTTTATCCGTAAATTCTGTTCAAAGTTCCATGGAAATGTTCAAGCGTTTCCAAGTGGACGGTGTTATCTTATTTAGTGAAGGTCATAATGAAGTCGAAGATATGCTGACACTTCCTGCAGTTACTTATGGCGTTGGGAAAAACAAATCATTTCCTGTGATCGATGTAAATTATCAAGGCGCGATGAACGATGCAGTCACATACCTCTATGAGCTTGGACATCGGAATATCGCTTTTATTGGAAATCTATCTACTAATGATGAAAGACAAATCGAGAAGTCTATCGGATTTAAAAAAAGTATGAAGAAATTCGGTATTTTTCACGAAAATGGATTAATTGATACCAAAGGGCTCGGCTGGTACGATGGTTATATGGCAACCATTGAATTACTAAAATCTTCCTATAATCCTACAGCAATCATTAGTGCAAGTTATGACATAAGTGCTGGATTGGTTAGAGCTTTACGTCAGAAAAACTATATTATTCCTAAAGACATTTCTGTCCTCAGCTACGACAATATCCCACAGATGGCAAATACGGAAATTCCATTGACTAGTGTCGGCGTACCTGTTGAAGAAATCGCTAAATGTATGGTAGAAACACTGACTCGCTATATCAAAGATCCTGATTCAGTTCCGGCGGTTCAAACTCTGACTCCGGTCATTTCAGAAAGAAGTTCTTGCGCCCATGCGGGAACTCCATTAATAAACGAATAGAAACAAAAAAGCTGCTAGGAAGTGACCAAGTACGGTGGTGCACCCCAAAAGTTAGAGTTCAAATCTAACTTTTGGGGTGTTTTTCTATGGCGAAATATAGTGAGAGTTTCAAACTGCTGTTGGTGAAGGAGTACGTGGAAAAATCTTTGGGGTATGAATATTTAGCGCGAGAATACGGAATTCCGAGTTCTACGACCATTAAACGCTGCTTATGCGCTTCAACTTGCTTTCTTAGATATTGCTATCCCATTTGCTGGATTTGCGCTAATTCTCATTTACTTTTTCAAATCCAAGGGAGGTATGACCAGTCGCCAGTTGGATATGTCGATTCAAGGACGGACGGGGATTCGAATGGAACAAGAACACTACGTGTCAGGTAGATCCTATATTTTTATCGGCTCGATCTTATATCTTATATTTATATTAGGCTTTACTTTCTTCACTTACCGAGAATACTTTATGACTTGATCACCGATTGAAGAAAAAGAAGGATAGGAGGACTCACATTAGGGCTTCTATCCTTCTTTTAAAATATTCTGTAAAGAACAAGAAAAATGGTAAAAAACTAGAACGACGCCTCTTTTCTGTCGAATATAAATTTGCACTGAATGCTTACGCTTTATAAGCTAGCAAAAGAGTATAGTATAAAAATAAAATTAAACCGAATATTCCGAAACTTTAGAACGTCTCTTACGTAAGTAATGTATAGACTAAATATAAAATACTCTAAGAAAGGGGTTACGCATAATGAATAAGTGGTTTTCTTTTTTATTACTCTTGTCTGTATTACTACTACTGTCAGCTTGTAACGACAATGATGAATTAGCTGGGCAAACTTTCAATGTTGCTTATACGCCAGTACTTGAAGAGGATATTGACAGTCCAAATGAGTATAGCTCTATTATGAAGTTAGAATTTGTAGACGATAGTACAATAACAAGTACTGTCTATGGAGAAGGAACCTATGAGTTAACTGACGATGATCTTGCTTTTCGTTTTGAAAATGAAAATGAGTCTTTAGAAATAACAATTGGTATTGAAGAAAGTGACAAAGATTTTAGTGAGTATTATGCATTAATCAGCGAAATTGATTATCAAATCACTGATCCTGATAAAATAAGCCATTTCCAAGATTTGGCCTTTAAATTAGAGAAAGATAGACCAATTGAATTTATAAAAAATTGAAGATAGCTTTTCAAAACGGAGTACAAGAATCCATTATCTAATGAGTAAATTACGTATAACAAAAAAGAGATAAAGATACCGTTGCTTTATAAACTCTAAAGTATACACTTCTAACGAATAAGAGGAAGGCAGAAGCACTTGTACTTGCTTCAATCCTTCCTCTTTATTTATCTTCATTTAAATTTCTCTACAGATGAGGAACTACTTTTGATAATCCGGAATATGTAAACCTTTTTTGATAATCTGATTGCTTCAAAAAAGCTTGATCCTATCTGCGGTTTTTAAAAAAATGTTGGCTATTGACTAAAGATTCTTTGTACCGGAGACTGCCACCGTATGAAACCCTCTTGAATTTGGACCCTCTACGAATGCTACGTCAAAAAATCCATTGTCTTTCATAAGCGGAATTAACTGATTATCGATTAAGCTAGTTATTCCATCCCACTTTTCCTCATTCTTCCCATTACAAAGCGTAATTATACAATCACCGCCAGGTTTTAAGACCCTAAATATTTCTTTTATTGTAGCATGTAAGTCATCCCAAAAATATATGGTATGAATACTGAATACTTTTTCAAATTGATCGTCTCTACAAGGCAGACTTTTCACATTTCCTTGTATCAATTTCGCTTTTTTATCTTGCATTGCTTTTTTGTTTCTAATCGTAGCTGACCGAATAACAGCAAGAGAAAGATCCAGACCTACTATTTCTTTGACCACATTTTTTTCTAAAATAAGTTTCATTGCGTAACCTGAACCACATCCAAGCTCCAATACACTTTCCCCTGGTTGCAGATTTAGTAATTCAATCGTCCATAGTGTTTCATGTTTATGTTGCCGTACCATCTTTTCGCCAATATAGGTCCCAATTAAGCCCTTTGGCGTCCTGTACTGGTTATCAATAAACTCTTTAACTTTACTTTTCAGTTCCATAATTCACCGCCTTTTTTATGTAAGTTCACTATCTACTTAATTCTCTAGAGGAAGAATAAACTCCTGCTTCACTCCTCTGCTAAAAAGTATGCAGAATAATCGTTCGTAAAATAGGAGTATCATGAACAGTAAGGAGAAAAGATGCGCTACGTACAGCCTCTTCTCTCCTTTTCGCAATAAGTAGCTTCCGATAATGTGTCATATGTAAACTGAGTAACTGATCAAAACTCTCTTCTATTCCATTCACACAAGATATTCTACGCTCTTCATATCAAGGGTTTTAATTTCCCTTAAACGATTACCTGACAGCAATTTGAAATTATTATCTATATCGCTCATCGAATTTCTGCCAAATTTCATAACTCTTTTCACTTGAATTATATTTAGTTATTTGTGAATTAAATAGGATCTGAGAAGTACTTGGATCAATTATTTTTAATACATCGGAACTAAAAGGATCTTTGTGTATTCTGGGTGGATGTTTTATTGACTCGTCTAATCTATTCATTGTTACACCACTAAATCGAATTTGAAAATCTTGTTTAAATTCCTCTATGGAGAATTTACGAATTGGATTATATATTCCTATAATCCCTCTAGGTGTACTGCCATGAATAAGAATAAACTTCCCAGCTATCGCTTGCCATGAGATCGTTTCATCTTTAATAAATTTAATTTCAAATATAGGAACATTAGTTTCTTGAAACATTTCTTTATTTACGATAATTATAGGATCGAGCGCTACCTTTTGAATCACGGAAAATAGTCTACTACGTCTATAAATCTCATAATGACAAACGTTATTATTATCTATCTCAAGCACCTTACTCATTTGTTCATTGCTAATGCCCCAGTAGCCATGATTAGATTCGTAATCTATATCTATTAATTTCGCAAAAGGATTATCAATTAATTTTTCATCTTCAAATTGAATGATATCATTTAGTATATTATTTCCAGAAGTCATATTTATTTTGTCTGCAACATGCGCCTCCAGGTTTTCCTTAGTAAAATCAAATAGTAAAGCCTTAATCGTATCTTTCATATTGAAAACCTCCATCTATACATTTGAAAACCTAAGCCACTAGAAAAAAGTAGTCGTAAACACTAGTGATAAGTATTTTTTATTTACATTTCTTATTGGTTTTTCATATTGGTTAACTCTTGAAGCATTTCTTTACCACGAATTTCAATGGAACGGTTTATTTTCTTGATTACTTCAAGAATCTGTATTGTATTAAAATTTGATGGCAACTTTTTATTGTTCATTGCATGTCCATCCCAGTACATTTGAATTTCACTATTATCTAGATATGCTCCTATGTATTTAAACTTTTGGCAATGCTGCAGAAAAGTATCTTCACCAAACTCTTTTAAAAAGTATTCTAGCGTTATATCCCAATAATCATCAAATAATGTATTTCGTTTAGTATTGAAGCCTTTCGGAACTAATGTAAAATTTCCGATTGAATGTGTTAACGCTGCGAATTTTTGTACTTCTTTATGTTCATTTATTTCCTTGTAATAATCATATTCGTTCAACAACCATTTATATCTTAACTTATAATTGGAAATACCACTTGATTTCCAATATGAATTACCCTGTTCAATATCATAAGCCAATAATAATAGACGATAAATACGATAAAATGAATTCATAGTATCAGAATCATAATTTGCAAGCTGTTCATCAGAAAGCCTCCATATTTTTTTATATAAGCTTCTAGCTAACTCACTTCTATCACAGTCAAAAGAAGAACCACTAATCTTATATTTTAAAAACTTCTTAACTGGATTTTCCTCGTGCTTGACTTCTTCTTTAGAAGATTCATTTTTAAAATCATACTGGTAATTATTATTTGCTATAAATAGCGGAATATTCATGTCATTCCTTCTTTCAAATTTATTTTTGTTGTGTTTTATTTCGATATTATCTTGATAAGTTATATAGTATCAAATATTGGAGACATCATTGACTCCCACTTTTTGTGACTATTTTTTCTTATCAAATTGTGTGACGTAATAAATAAAGTTTGTAATATTTAGCGCATATTGCATTTCACCAGTATCATTCTGACTAATTATGATTGGATTCTCACCGTCAACATAACAATTTAAACGTTGTTCTATCTTTTCCTCACTGAGTGTTAACGTATTGTTATGGATGGCACTTTGTACAATTTGCTCCGCTGTCCAATATTCATAAGGATTTGCAAGTATGATCGTAAAGCAAATTTTGTCGTTTGGCTTGAACATTAAATTACTACTTAACAGCATTAACCTATATAATTTTTCCGTATCAATAAAAAGCGGCGTGTCCTTTTTAAAAAGAGTGTACAATTTTTTTATTGTTTCATGATTTGTTCTCCGAGAGGAACTCTCGATTTTTTTTATAAATTCTTTCTCATTCAAAAATCCCTTTTCGTACATATATTCTAAGAGTCTTGTTTTATTCTTAAAGCCTCTGCCATTAAACCCCCGTTGTTCTCCTTCATTTAGCAGACTCTTCTTTTCTTCCTCATTGATTAAATAATGTATTGTATTTTCCATCAATTCACTGTAAATAAAATCAAAATTAAGTAAAATCATATTCATTCCACCTCTCTAGTCTCATTATAAGTATCCTGTTTAGGTTAATTCGTTTTGTTTTAACTATATTAGAAACGGGTTCTATATTCATTCATTTGACGAAAACTAAATTAGTATTTTTAATAATTAAGTGTTCGAAAAATCACACTTATACGGGCAAAAGGGAAAAGCAATGCTGATCAGCACTGCCTTTCCCTTTTGGATTTTGCGATTAGTATTACTACAGCTTCCGATAACTTATGATATGTAAACTTGTTTTTAATCCTTTCCATTCAAATTACTTTTAGCAAAAAAATTTCAACGAGCTTTATTCCCAGCGGGAGTAATGTTATTTTAGTCAAAATACTTCTTGATAAGCTCCATTTGCTCATTTGGGTTCACAGTGTGCTCATCATATTCATCAATAAACACCTTTGCCTGAAGTTCCTCCATATAATAACCGGTAGTTAACCCGATATCATCCGCAACATAGCCTATTATTTTTCTCATTGCCTGATTATACCTTTCTCGATCCTCTTCTGAAGTGCTGTCTCCTCCATCCTTTCTAGAAGTGTAGTCCATTGTACCAATCAGCGCTTTTATGCCTGCTAAGACCATGGCCAGTTCTTCTGTTTCATCGCTCTTGATTTCTACCTGTACAGCATAGTCCCCTTTATTAGTTAAACCGGTTTGGATCATGTAATCATTTTTTTTCATCTTTTTGCGCCTTCTTCTGGTTATGACTTGTGTAGCAGCAGTCTTCTGACACTCCATTCTACCACCTATCAGAAAGGTAGAAAATGGCATTCAACTGCCTATCCATTGCTTGGGAAAGTTATCAGCCACCTATAGATGGGATTTTCATAAAAGAGTTTCCCAATTAAGACGATGCTCTATAATGAATGCAGAAGAAAAAAACAGACCTTGAAAGCAGGTGTCAGATGTTTGTTGTCGATGATTATATCGCTTCAGTCGCAAGTAATTTAGTGGAGAAGGATGATCTTTTGCTCACGTACCTTCGCAAGGTTCGTGAACTGGAAAGTTCACTGGATGCAAGGAATCTCCTGTTTACACTCTACATCGAACCTTCCAGGTTCGAACTCACTTTTGTTCTCTTTGCGTATGATAACCACGCAAATGAGGTAATGGGGCTCTTGGAAGGTGAAAATTTCGTCAGCAACGTATCTTCACAAGAGATCCCGTACTTTTCCTTGTCCAACTCTGAATTCGAAAAGTACGAGAAGTTTTATGAAGAACATGAATGGGAAATAGACACTAAACAACAGGAAGTCTTTTTTAGCTGGTTTCTTTCCAACTGGAAAGTTGGAAGACGAGCCCAACATCCGATGCCGATATACTTGCAAATCCACGATGAGGAACGGACGCTGGACCTAAACCAGGAAAAGTGGATTTCTTCCGAAGAAATATGGAAAGGATAATTCCCTTAAAAAAGAACCTTTCGTAAAGTCCACTTTCCTATTCACAAGAACAAGAAGAAACTCGTGGTTATGCTTCTTCGCTTCCGATAAGCTGCGATATGTAAACCTATATCTTTTGAGATTCAAGTTTAAAAACCTTACAGAACAACATTCTGAATGTATCATTTTATCTAATAAAATTAACTCGGAATAATTTTCTGACGAAGCCAGTAGAATCAAGGTTTTGAATGTAACTTACTTTCCATTATGTTACATTCAAAAAAAGAAAAATATGAAAGCTTTTCCTTAATTCCTTCTGTTAGCATCGACTTACACTATAACCTCTGAAACAACTGAATTCTTGATATAATAAATTAAAAAAGAGGTTATTATGTATAAAGTTATTCTATATCTATCAGTAGTTATATTGATTTCTTTTATTATCTGGGTTGGAGTAGAATCTCTACCGGTAAAAGTTGCTTTAGCGATTATTGGGTTAACGTTTTTACCAAAGACCAGGAAAAAGCTCTACAAACCCCTACTTGTGATTAGAAAGGGGAAAGTTGCCTTTTATGCTTCTTTGCTTTTCACCTTTTTACTTTTGATTTTTGATATAAAGACAGTGATAACAGGATCCAGCACTGATTTTATTTTTTCTATATTTGTTTTGTCATCTTGCTTGTTAGGAAACATTATTTATGGAATACCTGTTTCATTATTGGCTGATTTAGTTACTACGCATGTTAGGAAATATCGTGTATACCTTTCTTTTTTAGTGCATATTGGATTCGGTTTGCTTTCTTTCTTTTTCCTCGGTCCATTAATGGTTTTAGCTGCGTTCATGGCAATATTATTTTTTCTTATAGATGAATTTTTAAGAAAAAGAGAAGGAAATTCTATCCCTTTTGAAATATAAATTCGTCTTAAACCGCATAAATATATGCGGTTTTTTTATTACATACCTATAATTAGTTGATAAATAACAAATCTCTCGATACTGTCTATTCCAAGGTTTTGAATGTAACTTAGTTGCTATTAAGTTACATTCAGAATCAGTAAAAGTCGTTCAAACATGGTCTACTTAATTCTGCAACAAATTCTCCAAGTCACGATAACTGTATTCTGTAGTAAAGACTCCCGTTATCATTTCATTGATGTACCGGATAATATCCAGATCGTCATGGTTGTCGAATACACCCTCCATGTAGACGAATTTTACATTTGCTAAGCCTATTTTGATCAAAGCCTTCCCCGATTCCTTTTGTCCATATCCTAAATAATGCTGCCCTAAATCTGTGTAGTTTCTAACAATATATGGGTAGTCCTGGATTGACCGTTTTAATAAAAATTCGTAATGAGCCTTATCTTTACTCTGATAGTGGTCGGCAAGCAGCAGTGAAATAATGGATGCTATTTCCGGATTTGCTTTGTGTTGTACTTCTTCGGCTTGCTCCACCAGTTCGTCATCCAGTTCTCCTTGGTACCAGGGAGTAAAAGAAAGAATCAGAATAAAGTAAAGCAGATTGGTTGGGTGGTAATACAAGGCGTCCCGAGCAAAGTCAGCGGCTTGTTCGTAATCTTCAAATGGCGTGAGCGTTTCCAGTACAATTAATCGATTCCATCCCTCGATGTCATAGGGATTCTGCTCGACGTAATCGATTAATAACCGTTCAGCTGTCTCCAGTTTCCGGTCAGCTACCAATGTCGTAATCTTTTTTTGTAATTCCGTATCCATCATATTCCTACCTCTCGAAAACTTATACGGGACTGCTTGATAAGCAATATTATAAATGTAACTTAATTCACATTAAATTACATTCAAATTCAATGAAAAAGTGCCCTATGTTTTTTAGTAGCTTCCCATATTTTTAAAGCTACCGGGTAGCACTTTTCGATTGATAAAAATATCTCAAACCATTTTATAAAAACTTGTCTGATTTTTAATGCAAGTTCATCAATGATACTTTTAATCACTATATACTCATTCATAGTCGTCCCCCGAATCTATGCTTTAGTTTCTTCTCTGCAGACAACCCAGGATATATAAACTGAACTAGAATTAAATCCTAATGTTCCTTATCTGTTCTTGAAACACCCAATTCTCAGGCTTCTCTTTCTCAGTGAACCAGTTTGCGCCGCTTTCTAACCACTCCGCCCGATAACTTTCTATGGTATATCCTAGTTCGTCATCGTCGTACCCTGGTTGAAAACCGCAACAATGACAAATCAAGCTAACGTCTGGTATGCCCTTAACATTATATAATGGTCCTGGTAATCGATCGTATCCACATACCAAACAGACAAATGTTTTTTTACGAAAAAACATTTTTATCGCTCCTTCTGTTTTGCTACTTACTCAATTAGCGTCTCTGTTTTTTGTAGAAAGAAATACTGACTTTATTTCTTTATCAAGAAGAAGCAACAGCTTTTTTTGTGCTTTTTTGCTTCGAATAATTCTCCTTACACGAACTGTACTTTGTAAATAATGCCTAACGCGTTTATTTACAAAAAACAAACGATGATACTTTTTATCCTCGTACACATTTTTAAACCAATCGCATTCATTTAACCGTTCAATGTTTCGATCAATTTTCCTCGTGTTTAAAGTATCACTATATCCAACATCGCTAAAGAGTCCTCCAATTAATTCAACTAACACACTCAACATAATTTTCCCCTATCCCATTCTATTTCTTTTATTGCTAATTCCTGTTTAAATAAACCATGTTTTCTACTATCACCTTTTCTATCTCTCTAATTTTATTGAACTATATCCATTTTGTATAATCTTTACCTTCGAGTACTTGTTCTAACGTTGTTTTTCTTGAAACGATACTATCGGATTCAGTAAAAAAGAAAAACGAAATCCGAAAGTACTTTCTCGTTCTTCAAGTTGATAGTCACTCGGCATCCACTTTCCAACTGTTTTAAGATCAGTAAACTATCAGTTTTTCTACGCAATTTTAATCTACTAAATTTGTTGTCGAAATAACTTTCTCCCATAGTACTAATAGCATTACATTCCATCACTATTTTTGGGAATTAATTCATCCTTTCCTGAGTTTTCTTTCTTATCCGCTCACAAAGCTAATGAGTATTTGTTACAATCATGGAAAAAAGGAGCTTGATTATGATTTGGTTTAAGCGTATTTTAATTTCACTATTAGCTGCTATAATGGCAACAATTAGTATAGGTAGAGGAATACAAGGAATCTATACTTTCTATTTAAAAGAAATTGTACAGGTACCTTCTACGGAAGCTGCATCGTCTGTACCCGATTTCGGGCTGTTTGTGTTTCTAATTTATAGTGAGTTGCTATTGATGCTGCTACTATTTATCATTTTCATAGTTTCTTACGAGCGGCTAAATATGTTTGGTCTCATACTTGGGGCAGGATTTGGATTTTGGCTCGTCCACTTGCTCGAGCTCTTTGTCCAATGGACTGGGGCAAATCCTAGTTACAGTGAATTGCTATATGCATATCCTAATATAATAGCTTTTTTCTGTATGCTAATTGGTTTCTTTTTCATCAAACACGATACAAAACGATTTAGCTTAGTAGGAACTGTTGCTGGGGCAGCAAGTGGCCTTCTCATCTCTTATGGAGCAGTGATTGTTTACCGCTGGGTGGATAATACACTGACATCTTTTCTGTACTTTGATCTAATAGAAACCATAGTAGTGGTTTTCGGCATTCTGATATTCGCATTAATCGGAAATATAATCGGCAAGAAGAACCAGCAGTACTTGCACAGCTGAAAAGATACGCAGTATTTATTTTTAAAGAGTAAATTATCGATTAAGTTGAACGGGTGGAAAAAGTAAAAACTCTACGTTAACGTAGAGTTTTTACTGTTCTTTCGACAATTCTTCGATTAGTTCATTTGTGTCCTTATACTTCATCCGCTCTTCATATCCAACGTCGAACTCTTCCATCGAATATTCAGCTCCTCTAAGGTAGATATGGTTAATTTTGATTTCAGGTTCTAGGTGCGTTTCAACGAAATCAAAAATAGCGGTCAAATCTTCACTCAAATAAGGGTTGTTTGAATCGAGACCACCTTTTTGGTATGTTACAGATAGCACAGCAGACGTGCATTCTCCTTGTTCATTGATTCCTTGGCAACTCAACCAATTGTCAAATGGATCATCATGTGTGTCGTCATATTTGCTTCCGAAGTGAAAGCGTTCATTGTTGAGTTGATCCACTTCTTTCACTAACCGACTTTCTACTTCATACTCACCAATTTCCGGATGGGTCTTTTTCAAGTCAACCAAAAATTGTTCTTTTGTTCGTTCTTTTCCAGACGCATCCAAATAAAAGGATATCCCATTTTGAGTTTCGTTCTCCTTGTATGCACCCGCTACACTGACAGCTACAATTTCTGCTTGGCTCTTGTTAATCAGCTTATAAAGTTCGTAATAGGTGTCCAAATCCTCTTTAACAAAGGTGTCAAAACGCACAGGTTTGTCGCTTTCCATATAGAGATAGGCGGAATCTTCGATGTAATCCAGACGAATAGGGTCTCCTTCTGTTCCGCTAATACCCAACTTCTCAATTTCTGGAATAACGATTTTCAGCTTCTCATATTCTTTGTCTATATTTAACGCAAGGGCGTAATCATCTTCGATTACCGTATAATCGTCTGAGTCAACCGACACCGTAAATCGAATATGCTCTTCTTTTTCTGGAGAGACCGTAAATTCTGTAGCGGAGCCGATTCCATATGTATTCTTCTCAACAATATCAACTTTAAACCCATATTTTTCTTCCACATAATCTTCCACGATGTGATCAGGTACGGTGCTAAAAAGCGGTGCAAACGCTGAATAAAGATGACCGACAAAAAGGGCAGCTGGTACAATGATGACTCCCGCTACGACTGCCAAAATCAAAAGGATTTTCTTTTTCTTCCCCACTGTCTCTATTCCTCCAATTTTGCAAAAAGTAAATATAACTCAACTATCAATAAGTTACATTCAGCTTCGCTTACTTTGATTAAATCCAACTCTACCATTTTAAACTATATAATAATCATAATTTTCAGATATATTTAATTTTCTTTCTGAGATACTAAGGAACTTAAACCGTTCGTAAAAGTACACTTTTATGAACAACCAAAACCCAGCACAAAAATCACAAAAAGAACGTTCGTAAGCATATCAACATACTCAACGTATTAACTTTTCTTAAGCACTTATTTATTTTTCTATATCCCAAAGGCGACTAATAGATTTTAGGCACCATTCCGACTTTGGGGTGGTATACAACTGGGCACTCCGGAATTTTTGCTCCTGGATTTTGTTGATACTTTTTTAAATTGGAGTGAATACGAAACTCCAGGTTAAGGAAGTAATAATATAAACAAATGGGATCGTTGCCCATATCGTATTCTTTTGGGTACTTATTTTCTCATCTCGATTACTTTTTTTAATAATTGAAATCAAATTCAAACAAAAAATAACTGCAAGAATCGGATTTAGAAAAATGCTAATAACAACTATAGATTCCATGAACCTTCACCTCTCCTTTTGATATAACAAATAACACCAAATATCCAAGGATTAGCCCGTTGTAAGTTAAAAGGGAAAAAAGGGGATAAAAGAATATTTTCTCTCATTCTTCTTTTTCTCCTTCTGTTTTCAAGAAATGCATCAAGCTTTGAACAATAAGGATGACATAGAGCGTCACTGCAGAAAACACAACAAGTGCGCCCATCATGATTTTTATCCAGACGCCATTGTATATATCGACCCGGCATACAAAAATAATAAACGGTATAACGATAAAAAACATACCTAAAAAGTAGCCCAAGGGTGATAAGAACAACAGAATCCGACCGTCTCCCGGTTCTTCTTTTATACTCCAAAACAAAATTAAGCAAAATCCTGTTAAGGCAAAAACTATGATAAGAATTAGGGACAAATTAAACATACGATATCACCTACTTTCAAACGTACCTTTTCTTCCTTTTTATAACTTTTGACTAATCATTTCCTCGAACTTTTTACATGCTCTTGAATTGTATAGCACTTTTTGCAATTTTCTTATAGAAGTTAAATAGGTTTTTAACTCATTATCACTTTTAATCAGTTGAACAAGATATTGAGATTCTGAGGCAAGCTTTTTTAAACCAATATTTTTTTGAAGTTGACTAAAGTTAAATTCGATTTTCTGGTCTTTAGAACGAAAACTATTTTCCTCCCAAGAAGTCACTTCAAAATCTCCACAAGTCTTTCTATATCCACATCTAGCACCATTCTAATTTACCATTTCTATTTATTTCCCTTAAATCTGAATGTAACTTAATTCACAATAAGTTACATTCAGTTTCTCTAAATAAGTAACCTTATTTGAATTCCTCAGGACTCCATGTTGCTATTTCATTTTCTGGAACAGCCACAATTAACCAGTCGCCACCCCCATATCCGTCTCTATCTCCAACTTGCCAGCATTCATAGTTTTCATCATGCCCATTCACATACAATACTTTTCCGGACTCAAGCGAAATATGCAGATGCGGCGAATCGTCTCCCAACCAAACATCTTTAACTTTTTCTCTTCTGTTTCTTAAAAGCAGTTGAAAAGATTCTTCATCATCTAGTTCTTCTAAGTTTTCTTTAGAAACCGTTATTAATCTCTCATAATTGGTAATGATAGCGATTTTCCTTATCTCGATGGTTAACCACAACATGTCCGGCTCTTGTTCAGAGAAATGTGTAAAATAGACGCGCACTACCCCAGGACTACTGCCAAACTGAAACCCATCAATCTGACTTCCAATGAGCAATTGTTTTAAAGCTCTCTCTGCAAAGTTTTTATTTTCTCTGTTCATTTCATCCCACCTTTATCCTTCACTTTACGAATGTAATTTAATTGCACATAAGTTACATTCAATTCCTCGATACTTATGTTATTTTGGTTCTTCCGCTTCTATGAGCTTCTTGCAGATATATCCGACAATATATTCTCTCTTTGTTATTTCTTCAATGTCCTGATTTTCAACTAACTCATCTAGTACCTGATCTACTTTTTTCCATAGCTCTGTATTTTCATATTTTTCATATGGATGTGTCATTCTGCTATTTACCTTTACTTTCATTTTTGTGTCTCTTTTCTATAATACTTATTTTACCATTCTTAAGTTTTATAGATAGAAGTTGATAAATTATTTCTCGCTAAAAAACCGTTCGTAAAAGTACACATTTACGAACGCTCAATTACCCCTAAAAAATATCAAAAAAACACGTTCGCAAAGGTGTTTAACCACTTTACGAACGTCCAGATTTTTTCGGGGTATTTACGAACGCTTTTCGTTTTGCTTAATTCTTACGTTCTTTCATTTCCTCTACCGCTTTATTGTATTTATCAAAATCAAATTCTACACTGTTTTGTTTATAGAAATAGAGAATTGATTCTTTTTCACCTTGGCTTAGCAAATAAGTTACGACCGCTTTCGGGCTAGTCATATTGATGCCTGCTTGGTTTGCGTCTGCAAGTTTCGTCAAAATATTTTCTGGTGTCTTGCTCAATGCCATCACTCCTTTACTGGTGGTAAATTACGAATGTCTAAAATCGTTGGTAGATCGTTAAAATCTGTTCTTTCGTTCATTTCGATTAACAATCGTGCTGTTTCTTCTGGACTGCTGAGTAAGCCACTTTCTTTGTAGTCTAGAAACTTTTCAATGAGTGGGAAATCAGCTGCATCGCTTTGGCGAATTTTTTCTTGCATGCCTGTATCGATAATTCCGGGTGCTACAGAGACCACTTTAATGTCTTCGTTTTCTACATCGATGCACGAGCTAAAATGATCGAGCCCTGCTTTTCCTGCACAGTAGGCACTCCATCCTTCATAAGCTTTACGGCCCGCTCCAGACGATATATTAATAATTCTTTTTTCACATTGATTATCTTTCAACTGATGGATAAATGCACCGCATAGTAACATCGGTGCCGTCAAATTTAATACGATACTTTGACTGACGTCTGCTGAACCGTTCGAATGAGCCAGTCCAATCGGATCAATAGTACCTGCATTATTGACCAGCACAATTTGTTCTATATCTTTTGGCAATTGACCTAACACTTGTTCAATTATTCCTTCTATAGCATCGAGTTGGGTTAAATCAACTGAAACGAATTGTTCACCTGGCCAATTTGCTGGTTGTGTGCGCGCAATTCCAACTACCAGATGACCTTTTCCGATAAGTTGTTTGCTCCATTCGTAACCGATACCTTTTGATGCACCTGTTATAATGTAAGCTTCTTTTGACATGCTTATTGCCCACCTTTTTGATACATAATTTCACCTGCTACGACCGTCATTACGGGTTCAGCTTCTAAAATTTGTTCTTCATTGCCTGCAAATAAATCGCGATCGAAGATGGTAAAGTCCGCATCAAAACCTTCTCGGATTACCCCACGCTCGTTTTCTTTGCCAATTGCTGCAGCACTACCACTTGTATACAACTGAATGGCTTCAAAGCGGGTTAGTTTTTCTTCTGGCAAATAACCTTCGTGTGTTTCGTATGGTTTTCTGCGCGTAACAGCAGCGTAAATCCCTAAACGCGGGTCTGCTTCTTCTATAGGAGCATCTGACCCACCTGCACAAATAAGACCATGATTTAAGAGTTTCTTCCATACATATGACCATTCTAAACGATTTTCACCGAGACGTTCCACGACCCATGGGAAATCAGAAGTGACAAAGCTTGGTTGAAGATCTAATGCGACTTCTATTTGCTGCATACGTGCGACCAAATCTTCTCGTACGACCATTGTATGAATAAGACGGTCACGTTTTCCTTTAGGCACCGGATGTGCTTCAATGGCATCTAGCGCCATTTCTAAACCAAGATCTCCAATCACATGAATCGCTACTGCTTCCTCGTGTTTACGAGCAATTGAAACAAGACGTTTTAGTTCTTCGTCTGATTGAATGGCAACTCCAACCGTAGAAGGATCATCATTGTACGGTTTACTTAAAAGCGCAGTACGTCCGCCAATTGAGCCATCTGCGAAAATCTTCATTGGACCCGGATCAATAAATGGTTCTGCGTAAGTTGCATTTTCCATCATTTCTTCAAATGCAATATGAGCTCTAAGTAAATGTGCACGGAACTTCACTTTATCTCCAACAACATTTTTAAACGCATCAAGTGGACGTGAATAATGTCCGTAATAGCCCATATCTTCTGTATGCGCACCCGTTAACCCGAGTGACAACAAATGATCTACTGATTTTTTTAGCGCACGGGTTAAATAATCTACACTTACTTCAGGAACTTGACTGGCTACTAAATCTTGTGCTGCATCTAATAAATAACCGGTCGGTTCGCCGTCCGCATCACGCACGATCAAACCGCCTTCTGGATCTGGACTGTCTTTCGTAATACCTGCTAACGCCAGAGCGCTAGAATTTGCTAGAATCGCATGTCGACAAACGCGTTTTAACAACATGGGTGATGTGCTGATTTCATCAAGTTCGTTTCGGTGGAAAATTTTACGGTCTGCGAAATTATTTTCATTCCAGCCTTCTCCGATAAACCAATCATCTTTTTTCAGATCTTTTGTGGATTCAATTAATTGTTCGCGCATTTCTTCTGAGCTTTCAATGATAGATAAGTCAACACGCATTAACTTTTCACCGTGGCCAATCATGTGCATATGGCTATCGACCAATCCAGGATACATCGTCGCTCCTTGCAAATCGATTTCTTTATCGGCAAAACTTTTTAGTTCCTCGTACGTCCCAACTTTTTCTATGTGATCATCCGACACTAAAACTGCTTCTGCAGTTGCGCTTTCTGCTTCCATTGTATAGATTGTTCCCCCATGCCATAACACTTTCATCTAACCACTCCTTTTCTCTCTTCTCATCATAAGTTTAATCGCTCTAGCATTCAACACGTTTAGGTTGAATTTCCAATGATTCATACGTAAAGCAAAAGCACTTTCATTTATGTTATACTGTTTTTACTTATAGAAAGCAGAGGTGAACCCTCCTAGTCGGAGGGACGAATTGGACAGTATACTCATTCTCAATTTGTTTATGGTCGCTCTTTTAATTGGGCTAACCGCTTTATTTGTTGGATCGGAGTTTTCAATTATTCGCGTCAGAATGTCCCGCATCGATCAACTCGTTTCAGAAGGGCATAAAAATGCTAACTTGACGAAGAAAATCATTAGCAATTTGGATTATTATTTATCCGCTTGCCAATTAGGGATTACGGTAACAGCACTTGGACTTGGTTGGCTAGGTGAGTCGACTGTAGAACGACTTTTGTATCCGCTTTTTGAAAACTTTGGAATCGAAGACACAACTGCATCGATTTTTTCTTTTTTGATCGCGTTTAGCATTATTACTTTTTTACATGTCGTGATTGGCGAATTGGCGCCTAAAACGTTAGCCATTCAATATGCAGAGAAAATGGTCTTAATCTTTGCTCGCCCTCTTTATTTTTTCGGGTTGATTCTCGCACCATTCATCTGGTTGATGAATGGATCAGCTAGATTGCTTTTACGTGCTTTTGGTATCGAACCCGCCGCTTACGAGCAAGCTCACTCAGAAGAAGAATTGAAAATTATTATGACTAAAAGTTATCATAGCGGCGAAATCAATCAAACAGAATTATCGTATATGCAGAACATTTTTTCTTTCGATGAACGATTGGCAAAAGATATTATGTTGCCCCGAACACAAATGGAGACCATTTCACTTGAGATGAGCCATGACGATTTAATGGAGATTGTTCGCGAGCATCAATACACGCGTTACCCTGTAACTGAAAAAGGAGACAAAGACGATATTCTCGGTTTTATCAACATTAAAGAAATGCTGACCAATTACACATACCAACAAGATTTAAATGATAGCATCGTCGTTCATGATATTCCATTTGTTCATGATATGGCACCGATTCAAGATGTTTTATTGAAAATGCAAAAAGAGCATGTTCACATGGCCATTGTCGTTGACGAATACGGCGGAACAGCGGGTGTAATTACAATGGAAGACATTTTAGAAGAAATCGTTGGTGAGATTCGTGACGAGTTTGATGAAGATGAACGCGATGAGATTAAAGCTGTAGATATTAACAACTATTTGTTAAACGGCCGCGTACTTTTATCCGATTTAGAAGATCGTTTTGCTATCGAATTTGATGATAGCGAGGATGTTGATACCATAGGCGGCTGGATTCAATTAAAAAATACGGATATTGCTGAAGGCGAGTCGGTTGAATTGCCACATCACACCATCACGGTTCGAGAGATGGAAAACCATCAGATTATTCGTGTGTTGTTATCGCGACATACAGATCTAAAAACCTAGAAAAAATTCCAACAGCACTTTCTGCTGTTGGAATTTTTTATTTTTCTTCTAATAATGATTTTTCATATTGGAATTTCTGCATTAACATTTCACCTGAATAACCTTCTTCGATCAATTTTGCTAATATTGCTTTTGTTTGGTCATCTGCTGCTTCAGGGTGCTCGCCTCGGTCAAACTCTACAACGTTTTCAGCATCAGTTATCCAATCTGAAAAACTCCCCATGTAAAGTTTTAATTGGTCAAAGCCTTTTTCAGCCATGATGGCATAAAGTGCTGCTGCTGTAACCCCGCTCCCGCAATAAACAACAGTTGGTTCGTGTTTTTGAACAACATGACTAATATCTTTACTAAACTGGAATTCTCTTTTCGAAACAAATTGAGCCCAGTCTAAATTACGTGCTCCTGGAATGCGTCCGGCAACTGGATCGATTGGTTCTTCAAGTCCCGCGAAACGTGCAGCTGAACGGGCATCGACTAGTACACCTAGTTCGTCACCACTAATGACTTTTTTTACATATGCTTGGTCAGCAAAGATTTCGCGAACAAAGTTAGGTGCAACAGTAGATGGTACTGTCGTCGGGAGTTCCCCGGAAACTGTAACGCCTTGCTGTTTTAACGAATCGAAACCTTGTTGACTAATGTGGACATTTTCAAATCCTGCATATTTCAATAACCACCAAGCTCGCGCTGCATAAGGCGAACCTCCTTGGTCATAAACTACAATCGAATCCTCCAAGTTTAAACCGCTTGATCGAACCAATTGAATTAGCTGTTCGTCAGCTGGCATCGGATGCCGCCCCTCGTGAGCAGCCATATCAGACATATCTTTTTCTAAATCCCAAAACACAGCTCCTGCCACATGCTCTTTTTCGTACATTTTCTTCCCGGCAGATGAATCTTTCAAATCGAATCGTGCATCAATCCATTTGTGAGTTTCGGTATCCGTTGTTTCGATAAATACTGACATCGTCTACACCCTTCCGTTCATCAAATTTGAATATAACTCTTTCCATTGTGCTAATTTCTCAGATTGTTGCAGCAATGTCCGCTCCGAATCAATCTGATCTACAGCTTGCCGTAGAATATGTTGACGTAATCCTTCTGCTTCTTGTTCAATCCAAAATGTTGCCCAATTACTCAATTCTTTTTTCTCATGTTCTAAATAACGTAGTGCGTCAGGCTCCATCAGCTCTTGCAATGCGTCACGCATTTTTTCTTTTTCATTTTTCTCAAAAAAGCTCTTATTGTTTTTATAATACGATTTAACTGACGAATAATCGGCATTTACAAACGGTTTTGAAATTTCGACAGTCCCTGCTTCTTGTACTTCATAAGGAGTAAACGAGAAATCCGAGTTCTGCTCTTTTAATTTGCTTGTGTCTTCTTTAAAGCGCGAGTCTAATTTCTTTTCAATAAATTGAGCAAGTCGGAAATTTGTAACACGCAATTCTTGTTGGAAATCAAACCCTGTCATTTCATTTAAATCGTGCAATGCCGTATCCAAAGCTTGTTGGGCTGATTTGTTAGAAAAAACTGAAGGGTTAAAGGCTTCTTTAAAAAAGTCATTAAACCGATAAAAGACGCGCTGGTTAACGTAATACAGTAATTCATCCAATTCTTGAAGAGCTTCGCGCTCTAATAGTTTGGCAATCGATGCGCCAAAAAGTTTACGCAATTGCTGTTCTAGTAGTTTTAGCTCGTCTAGTCGTTCGTCTTTGCGTAACAAGTTCTTTTCTGTGTGTTCAATTAAGCTACTGAAACGGTCGACTGCTTTTTGCTCTTCTTCTGCCAGCGATTGAACAGCCATTCCTTTTAGCTCTTCTTTCAAGAAATGTTGGAAGGCTTCTTCGAATTGTGGCATGCCCGAATGCTCTGGGTCACGAAGCGCTAGAAGACTTGACACCCCGAACAAACGTGGAAAACGAATGCCAAAACGTTGCAGTTCATCTTTTACATAGGTAACGACTGAATTCTTCTCTTCTTCGTCATTAGCAAGGTCGATGGCATTCACGACAAAGAACATTTTATCCATTTCAAATGCGTCTTTCACTCGGCCAAGCTGAATCAAAAATTCTCGGTCAGCACGTGCAAAAGCATGGTTGTAGTATGTGATAAATAGAATTGCATCCGCGTTCCGAATATACTCAAAAGCAACATTCGTATGTCTCGCATTAATTGAATCCGCTCCTGGAGTATCCACAAGCGTAACGCCATTACGTGTTAGTTCGCAATCGTAATAAAAATCGATTTCATCAACAAAACAACTTTTTTCTTCTTTCGCCACATATAAACCAAATTCTTCACGATTAGTTCGGATGGTTTCACCTAAACGGTCTTTGAAATTTGGATATCCTTTGTTAAAGGCAGTGATAAATGATTTATGAACTTGCTGCTCTGTTGGCGTATCTTCTGGTAGTTTTGACGATTTGTCAAAAGCATCTTCTAATGAAGTGACTTGCACGCCTAAAGCTTGGAAAGAGTTTTGAACGTCTTCTGTCATTTGTGTGCGCGTTTTTAAGCGAACGTCTGCTGTTTCATGTGGATGCTGCTCGCTAATTGGACGAATTCGGTTAATTGTGGCAGTTGTCGGATTTGGTGATACAGGTAATACCGTTTCCCCCATCAATGCATTCGAAAATGACGATTTCCCCGCACTAAATGCTCCAAACAACGCAATCGTGAATTCTTGCCCTTCTAAACGACCTGCTTTGCGTTTTAAATAAGCCGCCGTTTCCGCAAATCCTTTGATCGGAGTAATAACGTCTGCAGTGCGATTGGCTCGCTCGAGTACAGCTACTTCATCAAATGATGCCACTTCCATAGAGTGAGTTTGTTGTTCTTGCTTTTCATGTAGTTGGTCATCTTTTTCAAGCATTGCAGGATCAAATTCAGTCATTTCCTCGATAGAAACTTCAAATTCATTTAACCACTGCTCGACTTTTTCCTCCGCTGCTGTTTTTTGTTTTGGCAACATCGCAGTATAGGATTTTTTCACTTTATCGATTTTACTTTCCATTTCCTCTAACGTTTGAATGGCCAGCATTTTTTGTGACAAAGCTTGTGCTTTCATATCTATTTCTGTATTTGCGTCATCCGTTAAACCTTCAAACTTTTCTTCTTGTTGTTTTTTCCAACTATCTGTTTCACGGATGAACCAGCGCTGAACCCCTGTTGAGATGCTAGTAGCAAAATTTAACACGGCATCTCCAGTCACGGATGCACCTGTTGGTATCTGCTCTTCGACTACAGAAAACGGCACGTTGAAAGTCATATCGTCAATAGATAACGATTCATCGTCCGTTAATATTCCTGCATCTTTTAACGACGATTTCATCAATTTTTTTAAGTGATTGGTAATTTGAGAAGATACTGTCGTCTGCAGACGTTCGTCCACTTCTTGTTGTCGTCTTTGTCGTTCTTCTTCTGTCTTTTTACCGCTAAATAGCAAACCAACTTTAAAATTCGGCTGAACCGATTCTAAATAGCTTGTTAAGGCATTACGTAATTCATAAGGCATAATATTCGAGTTTTCAAGTAGCTCTTTACGACTTTTCTCAAACTTTGTTTGCCAGTTTTCAAAGTCCTGTACTGACATTCTGCGTGATACTAGCGCATTCTCTTTTTTTAAATCCTCGCGCATTTCCCATTCTTCTGGTTCCAAAACATTTGAAAATGCTTGTAAACATTCTTGTTTTTCATCTTCTAAAAACTTGATATGCTCGTCTCTTAACTGACTCAAGGCTGACTCAGAAGCTGACCCCATATGACCTTTCCAGTCTTTCATCGTTGAGGAAACAAGGTCTTTTACTTGGTCAAAATCATTACCGGGAAATTCAAAATCTTTTAACGATGTAAAGAAAATGCCTTTTGGTACGACTCCCCATGCTGCGAACGAATCGTGAACTGATTGTTGAAAATCCTCAAAGCTCATTTCACTAGTTTGGTGCTTATCAATTTGGTTAACGATTAAATACAGCTCGGTGTATTTTTGTAATTCTTTTGTGAAATTAAAATTCAGTTCAGACTGAACATGGTTATAATCCATGACATAAAACACCATATCGGCTACATGCAAAGCTGACTCTGTCGACATGCGATGCGCATCATCTGTAGAATCGACTCCCGGTGTATCCATGACCGTTATGCCTTTTGGCAAAACCGATCCTTGGTGTCCAATATCAATTTGCGTCACATCACCATTTTTACAAAATTCTTTAACCGCGTTAAAATCGTAATTCTCAGGAAAGTAAACCGGTTTTTCATTGCGCATATTAACGATAGCAAAATCGTTATCGGCTTTTTGGACATTTACGATATTCGCACTCGTTGGAATCGGACTCGATGGCAATAAGGTCTCACCCGTCAAGGCGTTGATCATAGAGGACTTACCGGAAGAAAAATGTCCGGCAAAACCAATAATAAAATTATTTTTCAAGATTTTTTTAGCAAATAAATGAGCTTTCGCTTCACGCTCTACATCCTCATTATCTTTAAAGATCTTGTAGAGATGTGCCGTTTCAAGTAATTCTTTTTTATGATCAACAACTGTCATTTAGAAATCTCCTTCTCCGCTTACTGCTCTCTATCATATCATTTTTATAGGGCAACGAAAAACATCCTCCTCAAATTTGAGAAGGATGTTGTTTTTCTCACGAAAACCCATGAATCGACATGCCACCGTCGACGAAAAGTGTTTGTCCGGTAATATAACTTGCTGCATCTGAAGCTAAAAATACGACAGGTGAAGCTACTTCTGGTAATTCTCCGACACGCTTCATCGGAGTAACCGCGATTATCGACTCTAAATATTCAGGGTCACTTAAAATCTTTTCTGTTAATGGTGTTTTAAAATACCAAGGTCCGATTGCATTCACGCGAATGTTTTTCGGTCCCCATTCCATTGCCATGACCTTGGTCATTTGAATAATGGCCGCTTTAGACGCCGCGTAAATAACACCTGTCTTTAATGCGCGATCGCCTCCAACCGAGCTAATGTTAATAATAGAACTACCGCTAGCCATTTTTTTCACAGCTTCTTGTGAAAACATAAAAACACTTTGTGCATTTGTATCCATGATTTGATGCCATTCAGCATCATTAGCATCTGTTAATGATGACCGAATATTCATCCCTGCGTTGTTCACTAAAATATCAAGCGCACCAAAATGTTCCACTGTTTTATCGATTGCTGCTTGAATGTCACTACGTTTTGTAATGTCTGCTGTTATGTATGTAGTCTGGTTATTATTTATGTCTTGCTGTGTTTGCTGCAAGTCTGATTCAGTCCTTGCTACTAACATAACGTTTGCTCCCGCTTCAGCAAGTGCTATGGCAATCGCTTTGCCAATTCCCCTGCCGGCACCTGTAACAATTGCCGTCTTACCTTCTAAACTAAATGACTTCAACATGTAGTATCGCCTCCACTGTCATTATAATCACAACATTCACTATTTGTCCTGTTTTATAAACTATAAAAAAAACCGCCGTAACTACCACGGCGGTTTTTGCTTACTGTTTTAGTTGGTAAATCTTTGTATATTTTTCTTCTAAATAGCTTGCTAAATAATCTGGGTTTAAGCCTTCGCCCGTAACATCCTGTAAAATATCTAAAGGCTTTTTAAATGCACCATATTGATGAATATTTTCTGTTAACCATTCACGAATCGGTGCAACGTTGCGCTCTGCCAATAATTCATCGTAATTCGGTAATTCTTTTAACATCGCGTTTTTGAACTGCGCTGCATACATGTAACCGAGTGCGTAAGATGGGAAATAACCAAAGCTTGCGCCTGCCCAGTGAACGTCTTGTAAGACACCTTCTGCATCGTTTGACGGGCGTACACCTAAATACTCTTGGTATTTATCGTTCCACAATTGTGGTAAATCACTAACTTTCAGGTCTCCATTAAATAAACCCTTTTCAAGTTCGTAACGCACCATAATATGCAACGCATACGACAACTCGTCTGCTTCGATGCGAATTAAGGATGGTTTCGATTCGTTAATTGCACGTAAGTAATCCACTAATTCAACAGAAGCAAATTGATCGGGCGCATAGTCTTTCAATAACTCAAAGTTTTTCTGCCAGAAATGTTCATTGCGTCCGATGAAATTTTCACAAAACAACGATTGTGATTCATGAATGCCCATCGATGCACCTGTTTCTATCGGCAAACCCGCTAAGTCTTCTCCGAGGTTTTGCTCGTACATTGCATGTCCGCCTTCGTGAATTGTGCCAAATACCGCTGTTCGGAAATCATTTTCATCATACTTAGTTGTTACACGGATGTCTTGACGGTTAATGGATATCATAAACGGATGAACTGTCTCGTCTAGTCTACCCGCTTCAAAGTTATAGCCAAGTTGGTCTAACATTTCGCGGCTAAAATCTTGCTGCGCTTGTTTTGGAAAATGGTCGTATAAAAATGCCGTCTCTGGTTTGTTTGGTGACTCTGCGATTTTTTGTACCAATGGCACAATTCGTTCGCGCAGCTTGCCAAAAACTTCATCCAAAATTTCAGTAGTCATGCCAGGTTCGTATTGATCGAGCAGTGTATTGTAGATACTGCCGTTTTTCTCACCCCAATAGCTGACCATTTTTTTCGTAGTGTCAACTAAATCCTCTAAGTAAGGAAGGAATAATGAAAAATCGGATTTCGCCTTGGCCGTTTCCCATATAGATTCAGCTTTAGATTTTAGTATAACAAATTCCTTGTATTCTTCAGCAGGAATTTTCTTGCTCAAATCATAGTTTTTTCGCGCTTCTTCCACTGATCGACGAATAATTGGATTTTCTAATTGCTCTACTTCTAAAGAAGTAAGCAATTCGCCAAATTCATCTGACGTCGATAAACGAAAAACTTCTGCAGATAATGTACCGATTGTTTCTGAGCGAAGTTCTACGCCTTTTTTGGGTGCTCCTGTACGTAAATCCCAAAATAATAAGGCAATTGCCTCTTCGTACCCCTTAACTTTATTAAAGTGTTCTCTAAAACGTTTTTCAAGTGACAACTAAATCCCCCCAATACTTGTTGAAAATATTGTATCACAGCTAAGCTTAAGCTTTAAAAGCTTTTAGCAGGCACCGGTAAAATAGTTTCCCATAGATGCTCAACACGTAGCTCTTCTTCGTTTACCAATAAATGAATTTCTCCATGATCTTTTGAAGTACGAATCAAGCGACCAATTCCTTGTTGTATGCGGAGCTGCATGAAAGGCAAGTCAATTTCTTCTAATGGATTGTTGCTGAATTTACGTTTCGCATCAAAAACAGGATCTTTAGGTGGGAATGGCAAATCAACGATAATTACTTTCGTTAATGCTTCACCCGGTAAATCCAACCCTTCCCACAAGTGATATGAGCAGAGAATTTGGAATTTCCCTTGCTGGAATTCTTTAACGACTGTCGATAATTCGCGGTCCCCTTCAAATTCAATCGCGTATTGGTGGTCTAACGGAAGTGATTTTTTGAAATTGTCCATATCTACTTTTGAAGTAAACAATACGAGCGTCTGATCTCCCGTACTAAATAAATCGTAGACGCGTTCAAATTTCTGATCTTGTTCTAAAGGATGCTTAAAGATTTTCATTACATCTTCGTATTCAAACGGCGATGGCACAGAAAACGACTGGAATTTGTCAATTCCAAGGCTATCTGATAAGTATGTGAAATCTTTTTGAATGGATAAAGTAGCAGAAGAAAAAGTGATTGGAATTTTGCCATCAAATAATTTTTCGTCTAATATATCCGTAACTAGGCGCGGCATAATAACTAGCGTCTCAATTTCGTCTTTAATTTCTAACCACGTTACCGCGTCGCCTTCTTCTACAAATAAACGCATCGAAAATGTGTATTGTTCGAAATACTCTTCGGCCAATCTCAATTCGTATTCAGGAATCGTAAAAAGTTCGCCTTCAAAAACAAACTCCTCCATCATCAAATCAATGTGACGCACTAGCAAATTTCCGACTTTAATCAACTCTGGATCTTTTGTGATGGCTTTACGATCTTCATCACTTTTGACTGTGTGGATACGAAGCAAGCGGAAAAATTCATTGTGTAGATCGATTGTTTGCTCGATCATATTCAATGTTTTTTCACGCATGCCATCTGAAAGAATGCTTTCTGTCACATCTTGCAATGTGCTTTCTTGCACTTCGTATGTCAACGCACGTTGTGCAGCAAACTCGAGTAAATGACCTTCATCTAAAACAATTTGAGAGAATTCAGGAAGCAGTGGCGTTTGCCCTTCTCGTTTACGTGTTTCTTTTGTCCATATATGTTCCATAAGGAAATCATGTGAACAAATAACCAAATCAGTCGCTTGACGGTAATGATTACGGTGAATAGTTTGTCCACATTTGTTTCTCAATTCACAAGCATTACAGTTTTGAATCGGATGATAATTAACTTGTTGCCATTCTTCATCTGTAACTTCCGGATAGCTTGAACGTTCTCCGTAAGGGTACGTATTTTGCATGGAAAACGTTTTGTTGACAAATTCCGGCAAACTATCTTCTATATCAAATACAAAATCATCATCAATGCGTTTTTTTGCTCCCTCTAAGCGCTGAAGGCATAAATATTGATCACGTGATTTCGCCAGTCGAACATCTAAATTCAAATCAAATAAATCATTTAACCGATCAACGTCGCCGCCCTTTTTGACCAATTGCTCGATCAAAGTTTCATCTGCACATGAAATTAAAGCCGGTTTTCCTGTATAACGAGCATATGCAATTGCTGGTAACAAATAGGCCATTGTTTTTCCAGTTCCAACTCCTGCTTCAGCAAACAAAACCGATTTTTCTTTTAACGCCTGTTCAATTTGAAAAGACATAAAAATTTGTTCATCGCGAAGATCATAGCCTTTTTCAGGAAGTTCGTCGTAAAATACATCACCAATCCAGTCATTGAGTGATTCAAAGAAAGTTTTGTCTTTTGATAAAGCGAATGGTAGTGGTTGTCTCATATATTCTCCTCACAGAGAAACGGAAGAGCCTGTGCCCTTCCGTTTCGTCTCATTTATTTTTTAGAACGTTCTCCCCAGAATTGGAAAAGATCCGTACGGATAAATCCGTTAAATAGTTTGCGTTTTTTAGTAGCTGGTTGACCGTAAAGTGTTTCAAAACGCCCCATTGACGACAACATATAAACCGACCATGTTGGGTGTTTAGCAAATACACGCCCCATGTCACCAATCATTTCTTCGATGACTTCAATCTCCCCAATACGTTCTCCGTATGGTGGGTTACCTACAACAACGCCATTTTCTTCAGTTGCCACAAAATCCCTTACTTGACGCTGTTCAAAGCGGATCAAGTCCGCAAAGCCGGCTTCACGCGCATTTTCTTCTGCGACTGTCAACATACGGTGGTCAATGTCTGTACCTAAAATATTCAGTGGCTGATCATAATTCGCTAATTCTTCCGCTTCTTCGCGAACTTCATCCCATAGTTTTTGTCCCATCCAAGGCCATTCTTCGCTATCAAAATCACGGTTATAGCCGGGTGCTAAATTTTGACCGATCATCGCAGCTTCAATCGCGAGAGTTCCTGATCCACAGAAAGGATCTACGAACGGACGGTCTGGCGTCCATCTAGATAATTTTACAAGTGCCGCAGCAAGTGTTTCTTTTAATGGTGCTTCACCTTGGTCCAAACGATAGCCGCGTTTATGTAATCCTGCTCCGCTTGTGTCGATTGATAATTGAACTTTGTCTTTTAAAATAGAAACTTCAATTTTAAAGCGTGGTCCAGTTTCATCTAAAAATGAATTGCGTTGATAGGCTTTTTTCAAGCGTTCAACAATAGCTTTTTTTACAATAGATTGACAGTTTGGCACACTGTGTAAGGTCGATTTAACCGATTTCCCTTGAACCGGAAACTCAGCATCTACTGGAAGGAATTTTTCCCATTCGATTTCTTTTGTACGTTCAAACAATTCGTCAAAAGTATACGCATTAAATTCACCCGCGATGATTTTTACACGGTCAGCAGTACGTAGCCATAAGTTGGCTTTGGCTATATCTCTCTCGTTTCCTTCAAAAAATACTTTGCCGTTTTCTGTTTCTGTTTCATACCCTAATTCTTTTACTTCGTTAGCGACAATCGACTCAAGTCCCATTGCGGCTGTTGCGAGCAATTTAAATGTTGTCATAATGACTCCCTCTCTAGTTATTTACTATTTCAGTTTTACGTTTAATCGTTAGACATTTCAAATTAAATACGCATAAAGAAATCGCTACAGGCGGACGCTTTCCTGCAGGAGTCGCCGCCTTTTGCTCTTTTTTTTCATGTTGAGAAATCGTTTAGCGCTATATCTAACCGTTTAAAGTTTATCCAAAAGATTAAAATATATCAGTCTAACTTATTCATTTATATCATAATATGAAGAAAAGCTCCCCGACAGGAGAGCCATTGATAAGCATTTTAAGACCATGTGAAATTCTATAAGCCATGTTTTGTTTCCACGTACTCAAACGGCTTGCACCTTGTACTAGTGGACAGCAATCATCTATCTGCAAGTTTGCACCTGCCTCTTCATCAGTTCATTTCCTTCAGAAAAGTGCCCCTACCATAATTTGGGTTTCTCGCTCACGGGGTTTACCTCGTTCCACCTGTATAATTTCTTATACAGCTCCGTCACTGTGGCACCTTCAGGGTATTCCGACCATATCCTAAGACTTAGGCGTTCTACCCGCCGTCAGCTATTGCTAGCTGCCTCAGCTTATTGTTTCACTGAGCGCGATCACTACGGTCATCTCAGAACCGTGCGAGCATGGACTTTCCTCTCCGGCACGACACCAGAGCGATTGCCAGAATTTCAAATGGCTTATTAAGTATACGCTATTCAACGAGAGAAAACAATTGTTTTAGTTGTTGTCTAACTTATTGCCAAACACATGGTTTTCTAAATGTGACAACCGGCGTAAAATATCAAAATTAGTTGTGCCAGGTGCTGGTGTAGCTTGTTTTTTCGGCGAGTTTTCTAACTCTGAACGTAATCGTTGGTTTTCATTTTGAAGTTGTTCAATTCGTTTTGTGAAAGCTTCATAATCCTGGATAACTTCATCTAGGAAATGATCTACCTCATCTTGATTGTATCCGCGCATTGCTGTTTTAAAATCTTTTTCTAGAATATCCTTAGATGTAAATTTATTGTCCATTTTAATCGTCCTTCCATAAAAAAAATACCTTTTATTTAGTATAGCATATGGCACATTTTTCGTGTCTAGTCTTCGTGAACTTGTAAGTGTTTTTTTCGCTTTTTCGCTTCCAAACGCACTTGTCTTTTGTCAATATCTGCCACCAGCGACAGGCGTACGTTTGTATGTTCGCTAGCTTCTTTTGCAAATCCAGCCATGATAGCCGCTTGGTTTAAATCACGTAATTGATGCTCGTAAAGTTTTGCAGCATGAATCCATGCTTCTACTTCAATGCTCCCTCGCAAATGAGGAGCTGCTTCTTTAAATAACCGGACGGCTTCTTCATGGTGACCAGCTCGTTTTTTCTGAATAGCTAATAAGTAACGTGCCAAGGCAGATGAAGCACCTCGATCATTTGTTACATGCTCAAGGTAGGCTGCACTTTGGTCAAACTGTTTTAAATCTGCATACCATTTCCCAATATTTGTATAAGCCCCACTTGTTTCAGACTCCATATCTTCCATCAACAAATTAGATGACAGCACATATAATGAAACAAGTGATAGGATATCTAGTTCATTGTGATAAAGAACTTTTGCAAGTCCTTCTGGAAATCCACTTTTTACTGCATCTAAGTAAATGGCCGGGATTAAATACCCCGGTACATCTCCTTGACGTACAAATCCAAGTTTTTCTTCTTCAATGGTACTCAGTTTCATCCGCGCCAATTCATTTTTCCAAATACGTTTTGTCCCATGAAACAAATCGATTTGACGTGGTACTGGTAATTTCGGCAAATCTTGTCGGTGCATCGTCCACCTTGAAGTTAGTTGTGGCCAATCAAAACTTTTCCCGTTATAAGAAAAAATAATTGGGTCATCCGATTTCCATAAACCCGTTTCATACAGAAATGCCGCTTCATGAGAAGGATCAGGCATAATATATTGCATCATTTCAAAATGATCGCTCTTTTTCACTAAAATTCCAATTAAAAAAATATACGCGCCGGTTCCGCTAAGACCCGTCGTTTCCGTGTCGAAAAACAAAAGTGGATCTTGTTCTTTTAGTTTGAATGGATGATCAAAATCGGTTTTTTCCCAAGCTTTTAAAACCGGATCTAGTTCACTTAACATAACTGAACCATGACGCGTGGTAAACGGATACGTAATTTTCTTTTGAAACACATAACCAAATTTATTTTCAATAAGTTCTAGTCCAATATCCTTCCATTTTTCTTCATGGAGTGGACGTTCGGCTCGTTTTGGTTGTTTTTTGGGGGTGGGTTTGTTTTTTAACATGCCTTTCATTTGGAGAAGTTTGCTTTCAAATGACATGGTTCTTCACTCCTCTTTGCGAAGATCATCTAAAAGGCGGATGACATGACTTTTCATACTAATAGCTGCATCTTGTGCACCGATGCACGCGGGGCACCCATCTAAGCATGGACATTCCGAAACATGCTGTAGTGCTTTGTCTAATAAAGGTTTCCACAAGTCGTAAATTCGTTCGCTAATGCCAATTCCACCGGGATATGAGTCATGAATGAAAAATGTTGGCATATCGTTATGTGGTGATTTCACTTGAGGTACAACATGAACATCTCGGCGATCACACTGAACAAATATTGGGATAAACGACTCTATCGCATACGCTGCACCGGTCATAGTATCTGACAACTCTGATTCCGAAAAATCTTCAGGCTTTGAGAAGCTAAGCCAAGTAGAAGAAGTATGAAGTTCTTCTGGTGGCAAAGAAATTGGACCAGAACCAATATTGTCATGTGAGTCAAAACGGATTTTTTTGAAAATGGTTGGCATTGCTAGAACCGCAATATCTCCATAAAACACTTCTGAACCATTCATTTTTTTATCTTTATCTTCGCTCATTACTTTTAATTCGACTGCTAAATTAGCATCGGTGAAATAATCTACGTCGACTTCTCTGACATAAGCCTTTTTTTCTTCCCAGTCTAAAATCTCAACTTGAAACTGCGTCCCCTGATGCAAGTAAATGGCTTCTTCGTGCAATAAGGTCATAGCGCTAAAGCGATCCATTTCACCAATCACTCGCGTATCTGCTGGAACCGATTGGTCGATGATGACAACATTTTCTTGTGAAGCAGAGCGCAGAGAAATATCGTGCGCTGGGAAGCGGTCGCTCATCCAGTGCCAACGATCTGACGTACGTACAAGCACGCCTTCTTCTTGTAAGTATTCGAGAAGTTCTTGTACTTCAAATTCTCCATACTGATCATCAATTCGAAACGGCAATTCAAAAGAAGCACATTTCAAATGATCCATTAAAATAATAATATTTTCTGGATGAATACGCGCTTCTTCTGGGGATTGGTCAAGCAAATATTCTGGATGATTAATAATGTATTGATCAAGCGCTGTAGATTGCGCAACATAAATAACGAGTGATTCGTCTTGACGACGGCCTGCGCGCCCTGCCTGTTGCCATGCGCTGGCAATATTACCTGGGTATCCTGTCATGATACATGCTTGTAGCTGACCGATATCTACACCGAGTTCTAAAGCATTAGTTGACACCACACATTGAATCGACCCATCACGAAGTCCTTTTTCAATCGCGCGCCGTTCAGTCGGCAAATAGCCTCCTCGGTAGCCTTTGATCGAGTCGTCCTGCAGTTTCATTTTCGTTACTGCTTGTAAATAAGTAACTAACATTTCGACACGAACTCGACTTTTTGCAAAAACAATAGTTTGAATACCATTTTTGATTAGGTGTGTTGCCAAGTCGCGAACTTCAAGAATCGCACTTCTGCGAACACCAAAGGTTGGGTGAATAATTGGTGGATTATAAAAGACTATATGTTTTTTCCCAGAAGGTGCACCATTCTGGTCAATTAATTTATGTGTACTATTTGTTAAGTTTTCTGCCAGTTCTTTTGGGTTAGCGATTGTCGCTGAAGTACATATAAAGACAGGATTGCTGCCGTAAAACTCACAAATGCGTTTTAGTCGACGAATAACGTGTGCTACGTGCGTTCCGAATATTCCTTTGTACGTATGCAATTCATCAATAACTATATAATGAAGGTTTTCAAAAAGAGAAACCCATTTCGTATGATGTGGCAATATGGCTGAATGGAGCATATCTGGATTGGTCATGACAATTTGACCGGCTTTTCGCACTTTTGTACGAATAGCTGGTGATGTGTCCCCATCATATGTGTAAGACAAAATTTCTTCCTCTGTTTTTTCGATCAAATCATGCAGATCACTTTTTTGATCTTGTGCTAATGCTTTTGTAGGGAACAAATAAAGAGCTCGCGCACCTGGGTCATTTAGAATTTTGTGCAAGACGGGCAAGTGGTAACAATACGATTTACCTGATGCAGTAGGTGTCACAGCCGTGAACGAATCCCCTGCTGTAGCTAAATCAAAAGCTTCACGTTGATGCGTATAAAGTTGCTCAATGCCTTTTTTTCTCAGAGCCGCTTTTAAGCTATCGTGCATCTCCGGTGGAAAATCAGCATACTGGGCAGGTTTTTCTTGTCTTGTATGCCAATGGACTATTCGCTCCATCATATCTGGTTCCGTTTTCCACTCTTCCATCAATACAGGCAATGTTTTTCGTTTAATCATGCTTTTTACTCTTCTCGTCTATTGCCATGATAAAAGTTTGTAACGTATATTGTGCTGCTTGAATCGTTTGGATAAAGCGCTTTTTGCTTGTTTCTTTGTAAAAGCTTTGAACAAAAAACTGTGTCATGCCTTCTGCAGCTGTATCAATTTGCGGCTTATGCACATATTTTGGTCGTTCTTGTTGTATATAAAGTAATGATTCTTTTTGCCACTCATTTATTTTGCCGTGCCAAATATCAGCGTATGGTTTAACATCTTCATAAAAATCAGCGACCGCGTCCAATTCACGCATTTCGTAAAAGCGATCTAAGCATTTTCCACATTCATCATATAATGTAGAAGAGAGTTCTCTAACTGTCATTTTGCATTCCCTCCATTAGCCTTTAGTTTATCATATCCACTAAATTGACACGACTTTATCGAACAAGCATTCCTTATTCTTTAATTAGCTTTTAAAATCAGCTATTATAAGTATATCTAAAGCTGATTTATTGGATATTTTCAATGCTAGTCAATAGGTTTCGAATTGTTGAAACCTTTCATCTTATCTGTCGTCTAAAAGCTTGTGATATGATAGAGTGAGCGAGGTGTATCACAATGGCAATCAATTATCCGAATGGCAAAAAATTCATACCGCCGAAAGGTCAACCTGCCAAACAAACAGTTGCCCCTAAAAAGAAAAAAGATTTATCCTTCAGCAATCGGGGTAAGACATTAGAGGACGAATTAAATGAAACCAATGATTATTATCTCCAACTGGGATTAGCTGTCATTCACAAAAAGCCGGTACCACTCCAAATTGTTAAAGTGGAGTATCCTTCGAGAAGCGCTGCGGTAATTCGAGAAGCCTATTTTCAAGCTCCTTCGACCACCGATTATAATGGCGTTTGGAATGGTCGGTATATTGATTTTGAAGCAAAAGAAACACAAAACAAAACTTCATTCCCGTTGCAGAATATTCATGATCATCAAATTCATCACATGTCTAGCGTAGTAAAACAAAACGGAACAGCGTTTATGATTATCCGCTTTTCTTCATGGCAGCGGTATTTTATCATGCCATTTAAAGAACTCGAGGTTTTTTGGAACCGTATGATGTCAGGTGGAAGAAAATCGGTTACTTTGCAAGAAATCGAAGACACTTCATTTGAAATTACACCTGGCGCATTTCCACGTATTGATTATTTGCCCCTTTTAAACAAGCTTTAAGCAACAGTATGTATACGAAAGCGAGGAACCAATCTTGAGCGACAAACAAATTTCGCGTGAAGAACGCCGTAAAGCAATCGAACGCCAAAAGAAAAATAGCAATAAGAAGAAAAAGAAATCCCCTGTATTCCTATGGATTAAGCGCATCGTTTTAATGATGGTAATTATAGGATTAGCTGGCGTTGTGTTTGGGGCCTCTATGTTTGCCTATTATGCAAGCAGTGCACCAGAAATTGACGAAGAATTGCTACGTGATCCTATTAGTCCAACATTTTATGCAGCGGATGGCGAAACAGAAATACCTTATATAACCGCTGAGAATCGAGAATATATTAATTATGAGGATATTCCGAAAACAATGGAAGACGCTATTTTAGCTACAGAAGATAATCGCTTTTATGAGCATTCTGGAATCGATCTTATTCGTCTAGGTGGTGCTGTAATCGCTAATATCACCGGTGGCTTCGGCTCACAGGGTGCGAGCACAATCACTCAACAAGTGATTAAAAATTCATTTTTAACAAATGACAAAACATTAAAACGAAAAGCACAAGAAGCTTATTTAGCTTATAAATTAGAACAAGAATACGAAAAAGAAGAAATTTTTGAGATGTATTTCAATAAAATTTTGATGTCCGGAAATATTTATGGTTTTGGAACAGCATCAACGTATTTCTATGGCAAGCCTCTTGAAGAATTAACTTTAGCTGAAACAGCATTGTTGGCTGGAATGCCCCAAAGCCCGAATGGTTATAACCCTTTCAAAAATCCAGAACGCGCTATAGATCGTCGTAATATCGTGCTAGGATTGATGGACCAACATGGCAAAATCAGTACAGAAGAAAAAGAACAAGCGCGACAAGCGTCTCTTGAAGACTCGCTAGTAGCTGAAGAAGACCGCCAGCAACAAGTTCCAAATACTGAATATACGGCGTTTATGGAAATGGTAGAAAATGAACTTGAAACTCTAGATGGCGATTATTCGCTAGATGAAGGATTAAAAATTTACACAACTTTAGAACCTTACGTCCAAGAAAAAGTAAATGATGCAATGGCTTCTGATTTGTTTTTTGATGATGAAGTTCAATCAGCTATGACAGTGGTCGACACGAAAACTGGCGGAATTAGTGCTATCGGTGCTGCACGTGATTATACTGGTGATGTTCGTCATAATTACGCAACATCAAAAGATCGTCCAATAGGATCTACTATTAAACCCTTAGTAGATTATGGTCCTGCTATCGAATATTTAGATTGGTCTACTGGTCAAACCGTAGTCGATGAGCCTTATAAATATAATGATAATGACCAAGAAATCCGGAATGTTGATGGAGAATTTTTAGGCACTATGACAATTCGCGAAGCGCTTTATCGCTCACGCAATATTCCTGCTGTTAAAACCTTGCAAGAAGTTGGCATGGAAAATGCAGAAGAGTTTACACAGAAGTTAGGATTGGATTTTGGTAATATTTATGAATCCGCTGCACTTGGTTCACCAGAAAAAAATATTTCTACTGTTGAAATGGCAGGTGCCTTTGCTGCATTTGGTAACAAAGGATCTTTTACTAAGCCTCACACCATTAAGAAAATTATTTTCCGTGATGGATCTACAGAACAAATCGTAGCCCCTGAACCTGTTCAAGCAATGAAAGATAGTACGGCTTATATGGTAACGGATATGCTAAGAGATGTTGTAGATTTGAATACGCCAGGATCTACAGGTAAGGAAGTCGCTATTAACGGACTCGATATGGCTGGAAAAACTGGAACTACAAATTACTCAGCTGATAACCTAAAAGAATTTGGTCTAGATGCAAGCTCTGCACCAGATGTTTGGTTTGCTGGTTTCACAACAGATTATTCAATTTCTGTGTGGAGCGGTTACGCTGATCGAAAAACACCAATTGACACGGCATCAAACGAGCGCTTGCTTGCTCAACGATTATTCAAAAATGTGATGTCACAAATTTCTTCACCTGAAACAGCTAGCTTTGAGCAACCAGATTCTGTTACAGAACAAGTTATTGAAGTTGGATCTGACCCATTAAAACTAGCTAGTGCATTTACGCCGTATAATATGAGAAGCTCTGAACTATTTGCACGTGGCACTGAACCCAATTCAGTATCGCAGCGTTACGTAGTCGAAGATTTAAAGACGCCAAGTAGCTTACGAGCAAATGTTGATGGTAATTCGGCCAATTTATCATGGGATTCTAGTGATAAAGATGTATCGTTCGAAGTTTCTGTAGAAGTTGATGGGTCTCGTTCAGTGCTCTCTACATCATCAAGTAAATCTTATACGTTCAATGGTTTGGAAGAAGGCAAATCTTATACCTTCCGCGTTGTCGCATTCAACGATACTCAGCGTAGTGATCCAGCATCGACTGTTGTCAAAGTTGCTGCCGCTCCTGAAGAACCGGAAGAAGAGCCTGAGGAAGAACCTGTCGAAGAAGAGCCTGAGGAAGAACCTGTCGAAGAAGAACCTGTTGAAGAAGAGCCGGCTGAAGAAGAGCTTGAGGAAGAACCGGCTGAAGAAGAACCTGTCGTCGAAGAGGAACCTGCAGTTGAGGAAGATCCAATCGACGTACCGGAAGATCCAACTGAAGAAGAAGAAAGTGAAACACCTGCGGCTAATAGCAGTGGTAACAACAATGCCGGAAATGAAAATAACAATGGTAGCGGCAATGGTGACAAAAATGATACCAACACCAATAGCGATAATACAAATTGATCGACAAAACCCCCGAATGCCTAAGCATTCGGGGGTTTTCCTGTTATTTATTCAAGTGTTTGTGTTCAATGCGTTTTCTAGCTATTATTTTCTTTAGTTCCGAAAATAATTCATCTAGTTGACGATAAGCTGCATAAGTACTTAGAGAAAACTCGATAAATAACAAGCGCTCAGCACCATTTAATGGTTCAAAGCTCTCTTCATCTAATGCACATCGACAATGAGCCAACAGTTTTTTGTACACTTCTATACCGGATTGTGTAACTTCCTTAACAGCTTTATTGCGTAATTTATGCATGTCATTAATTTGGATTGAAAGGTGATTCCATTTTAAAAAATATGGATCTATCTGTTCTTTAGTTAACTTCGGTGACGATTTCACGTTTAACCAATCCTTTTTTCTCGCGTTTTTGCCCTTCTCGACATCGATCAAAAAGTGGACAAATATGACAACCCGGATTTTGTGATTTGCAATGATAGCGCCCGAAAAAAATAATTTGGTGATGTGTTTTAGACCAATCGTCTGCAGGGGTTTTCTTCATGATTGTTTCTTCTACTTGAAGCGGATTATCTTTCCACCGACTCAAGCCTAACCGTTTAGCTACTCGTTCAACATGCGTGTCTACAGCTAAAGCCGGAATCCCAAAAGCTACAGACACAACAACATTAGCTGTCTTACGCCCAACTCCTGGGAGCGTCATTAATAAGTCTCTGTCAGCAGGCACTATGCTAGAGTGTTCGTCGATTAAAATTCGGCTAAGAGCTTGGATGTTTTTAGCCTTATTGCGAAACAAACCAATCGAGCGGATGTCTTGCTGTAATTCTTCTATCGAGACAGCCACGTAGTCCTCTGGTGTATGATACTTTTGGAATAAATCGGCTGTAACTCGGTTGACGAGTTTATCCGTACATTGTGCAGATAACAAAGTCGCGATTAATAAATCAAATGGATTGCGGTGCACCAACTCACAATGAGCATCTGGAAACATAAGATCCATCTCTTCTAGACAAGTTAACCATTCTTTTTTAGACATCATCTACTTCACCTTCTAGTTACGGTCTTCCAACCAATTGTAAAATTGAACTTTTTTCACTGCATTTTCAGTCGGCTGAATCCGGATATTTTTTTCTCTAAAAGAATTTGCATGCTTAGTGACTTGTGTAGAAGTCTTAATATTTTTCTTTTTCCATTCAAATAAAATTCGATCTATATACCGCAAACTCAGTTTCTCAGAAATAACTGCTTCTTTAAGCGCCATTCGAATAACTTCTGGTGTGTGGCCATCTTGGTCCATCCACATCGAAATAGTCTCGATTTCCATCGGAGATAAGAAACGTCCAAATTCTTGTTCAAATAACTGGAAGATCTCCCCTTCCAACTCTTTTTGAGTATTTTCTTTTATTTCATGCTGCTCTTTGTAAACACAGTCTAATAAACGATCCCATAAAGGTTGTAGAGAAATTACTTCCGTTAAAACATCCTGTTCAGTTGTTTGTTCGATCGACAAATAACCTTGTTGCATTAATTTTTGTAACATGGTCGTTACGCTTTTTTGAGAAGTCATCATGCGTGCACCAATTTCATTTGGCGTGGGAAACTGATTTCCAGCTTGTTGAAATGATTGAATGTGCATTAACAGCATCGCCTCTTCATCTGTAATCTTCAGTTCTTTGTAAAACTGAAAAAAAAGCTGGGAAATGGTAACATTCCCCTGCTCAATCCACGTTTGTAATCGATTAGGTTGTTTCATATCCCAACCACCTTTCCTATTATTCATTTTTATGGGTATAAACGGTTTAATAGACGTGGGAATGGAATGGACTCTCTAATATGCTCCACACCACTAATCCAAGCTACTGTACGTTCAAGACCTAAACCAAATCCAGAATGCGGAACTGCTCCGTATTTACTTAAGTCTAAATACCAAGCATATGCCTCTTCATCTAAATTATGTTCTTGAATGCGTTTTTTCATTAATTCATAATCATGAATCCGTTCTGAGCCACCGATAATTTCCCCATATCCTTCTGGGGCAATCATGTCTGCACATAGCACAACATCGTCACGATCTGGATGCGGCTGCATGTAGAATGGCTTGATGCCGATCGGGTAATGAGTGATAAATATTGGCATATCATAGCTTTCTGCTAATGCTGTTTCGTGTGGTGCACCAAAATCTTCGCCCCATTTAATATCATCAAATCCATTATCGTTTAACCATTTAATCGCATCATCATAAGAAACACGAGGGAATGGCGCTTTAATTTTTTCAAGTTTCGATACGTCTCTACCAAGACGATCCAAGTCTAGTTTGCAGTTTTTCAAAACTGACTGAACAATATGAGAAACATATTGCTCTTGTACTTCTAAACTTTCTGCATGTTCGATAAATGCCATTTCCGGTTCAATCATCCAAAACTCGATTAAGTGACGGCGCGTTTTAGATTTTTCCGCTCGGAACGTTGGACCAAACGAAAATACTTTTCCAAGTGCCATCGCCGCTGCTTCCATATAAAGCTGCCCGGACTGAGACAAATAGGCATCTTCGTCAAAGTATTTTGTTGCGAATAATTCAGAAGTCCCTTCTGGAGAAGATCCAGTTAAGATCGGAGGATCGACTTTTACAAAACCGTTATCGTTAAAGAATTCATAAGTCGCACGAATAATTTCGTTACGCACTTTCATAATGGCATGTTGTTTACGAGAACGTAACCATAAGTGACGGTTGTCCATAAGAAATTCTGGCCCGTGTTCTTTCGGCGTAATAGGGAAATCTTTTGCTTCATGGATAACTTCGATACCTGTAACAGCTAGCTCATAACCAAAAGCAGAGCGCTCGTCTTCTTTTACTTCTCCAGTCACATAAACTGAAGTTTCTTGTGTCAGTCCTTTAGCAGTAGCAAATAGCTCATCGCCAACTTCCGCTTTTACGACAACACCTTGTACAAATCCTGAACCGTCGCGTAGCTGTAAGAATGCGATTTTTCCACTTGACCGTTTGTTAGCAATCCACGCGCCTAATTTAATTGTTTCTCCGTTATGTTTAGCCATTTCGGCAATAGTAATTTTTTTCATCTAGCAATAGCCTCCATAGAATAATGTTGTCTTAGTCTTTCCATTTCAATGTTACAAATTGATGAATGCGTTCGACAGCTTCTGTTAAGGTTTCAAGCGATGTCGCATACGACAATCGAATTGTTGAATTCGCGCCAAATCCTGAACCTGGGATAACCGCAACATTTGCTTCTGTTAACAAAGCCGTTACGAAATCATCAACAGATGCATATCCTGTTTTTGTAGCTGCTTCTGAAACATCTGGCAATAAATAAAATGCACCTTGTGGACGAAGAACTTTAAAGCCAGGAATCGCTTGAACTTTAGGGAAAATAATATTCAAGCGTTCTTCAAATGCTTGACGCATTTCTTCAACAGCATCTTGTGGCCCGTTATAGGCTTCAATGGCTGCGTATTGAGACGTTGTCACTGGATTTGATGTTGAATGACTTGCTAAATCCGTCATTGCTTTTATCAGACTAGCATCAGCTGCAGCGTAGCCAATCCGCCATCCTGTCATAGAATGCGATTTTGATACTCCGTTTATTAAAATCGTCCGTTTTTTTGCGTCTTCTGAAAGAGTAGCAATAGATGTATGTTTTACATCTCCATAAATTAATTTTTCATAAATTTCATCAGATACGATTAAAATATCAAATTCGCGGCAAACTTCTGCTAGCGCTTCTAATTCTTCTTTTGAATAAATCATACCTGTTGGATTACTTGGTGTATTAAGAATCACTGCTTTTGTCCGGTCTGTAATAGCTTCTCTAAGTTGTAGAGGAGATATTTTGTACTCCTGACTGGCTGTTGCTTCTATGTATACAGGTACGCCTTGTGCTAATTTCACTTGTTCAGGATAACTCACCCAATACGGAATCGGGATAATTACTTCATCGCCCTCGTTTAATAACACTTGGAACAATGTATAAAGCACATGCTTCGCGCCAATCCCTACCATTACTTCTTTTTGCGAATAATTCAAGCCTTGGTCACGTTGCAATTTATTGATGATGGCTTCTTTTAATGCCGGAAGACCTCCAGCTGGTGTGTATTTCGTCTTCCCGTCTTTCATAGACTGATAAGCTGCTTCAAGGATGTTTTCAGGTGTATTGTAATCAGGCTCACCTGCTCCAAGACCGATGACGTCGACGCCTTGTGCTTTTAACTCATTTGCTTTAGCAGTGATTGCTAATGTTGTAGAAGGTGTTAAAGTTTGTACACGATTTGCTAAGTTGATCAAAGTTCTTCCGCCCTTTCACAAGTTCAATATACGTTTTCTCCATTGTCCATCGTCTGCTGATAAATAAACATAATTTAACGTGTCTTTTTCATCAACAAAAGCAACTTCCCATACTGGCTCTTCACTTTCCATACCTAGTTTTGTATGCAGTATTTTTTTGACGTCCATTTCATTAAGAACCAATTCGCGTGCTTGTTGAGCCGTGATTTTATCTGTTAAGGAAAGTGTTTGTACCTTCCCATCACCTTCTGGTACAAAAACTGCCGTTAACTCACCTTTAGCATTCGTTCCAAGTACTGTCACTGATGCTTGAGCATTTGTATATACATATGCTCTCTCTACATCTTCAATTAACTGTTCACTTTTTGCGCGTTCAATTGCTTGGTCTTCAGTCTCAGAATAAGGTTTATTGCCTAAAAACAATACCATGATGATTATAGTCACTGCCAAAAAAGACAGAAATCCAAGTATAAATGTAATCCATTGTCTCATATAATCACCTATGTTTTATATATTGTGAAAATCGCTTTTTCAGCATTCTCTTTATCAAGCGCTAGCCCGAACATCAAATCTCTATCTTTCAACGTACGATTTAAGGCGTCTACCACTTTATATAAATCTTTTTGATACGTAAGTTCTACTGTTGAGATCACTTCGATTTTTGATTCCATGCTTACGCCTTCCTTTCGTTATATCATTGCTTATTATACCAAGCTTCAATATCGGTTACCATCTTTTCTAATGACACTTTGGACACTTTGACTTCAGGCAATGCATTTATAAATTCTCGACCATATGATTTTGTCTCAATTCTTCGGTCTAAAACGATAAATAAGCCTTTATCGTTTTTCGAACGGATTAAACGCCCAAACCCTTGACGTAAACGAAGTACCGCTTCTGGTAAAGCATATTGTAGAAATGGATTGACTCCTTGTCGCATAATAACTTCAGATCGCGCTTTGAAAATTGGTTCTTCAGGCGATGTAAAAGGCAAGCGCACCACTACTACTGCACGAAGCGCATCTCCCGGAACATCTACTCCTTCCCAGAAACTATTTGTTCCAAAAAGAACGGACTTTTGAAAACGCTGGAAAGATTTCAATAACTTCATACGACTTCCTGATGAAATACCTTGTGCAAATAACATGTATTCATCGAGTAAACCTGTATCTTGAATTAAGTCTACTGTTTTTCGTAACATATCTTGTGACGTAAACAATACAAAACAACGGCCTTCTGTCACAAGTACTGTTTGAATAACGGCATCTGCTACCGATTCAATGTATTCATGTTGAGAAACATTTTGAATATCAGGCATGTCCTCAACTATATAAACATGTGCGCCACGATAGAAACCTTTTGGTGGTTCAAATTTCATAATAGGAACGTGCTGCGGGATTCCAATTTGGTTGACAATAAATCGTTCATTCGCCGGAACCGTCATCGTACCTGACAGCCAAATAATCGCTTTATCGATTCGTGCTGGATTCATTACTTTGTCTACTAAAGATGTTACTGCAAAAGGGCGTTTGTATAAAGAGAGACTCGTTGGCAAACTTCTCAAGTCGCCATCTATCCAACTAACTTCCCCAGCTAATGGAAAGACAAATATTTCACTAAACTCTACCGCTTTCACCATCATTTCCTCTGTCCAATAGCGCCAATCGGCTATCGTCAATTGATCTTTAATCGTTTTTTCAGTTAATCGTTCAGCTTTTTGTAAAACGAGTTGAGACAAATCAATCCATTCATTTAAGTAAAAAAGCATTTCGGTAAAGCGACTGTCTTCAAGTGATAATTCACTTAAAAGAGCCGAATTTTTTTTATGTCGACTCGCTGCAAACTTTGTTGCAAATTCATGTGCGATTAAATTAGAAATTTCGTCAAATAGGGACGTGAATTTCAAAAACAAGGATTCTAGTTTCAACATCTCAGCTATGGTAGAAAATCCAGTTCGTTGTGCCGTCTCCAATAATGTAGCAGCTAATTGTTGATCATCTAAACTGCCAATTTGGCCAAAAATATACTTCCACTGTGTATAAACAAATGTTTTTTCGTGTTGAGAAACTGCTGCTTGCACAACTTGATGCGCTTCATCCCAAATATATGCATCGACATTGGCTAAAATCGACTTTTTACTTAAGTGTTGATTTAGTAAGAATGCGTGATTTGTCACGATGACATGTGCATGTTGTGCTTGTTTTAATGCAAACTCATAAAAATCAGCTTGTTTTTCTTGTTTGTTCAGTTTTCGAATGTGGGATCGACGAATTTTATCAAGAACAAATTGTCCGCCACTTGATGCATTGATTTCGTTTAAATCTCCAGTTTCAGTGGCTGTTAACCAAACCAACACCTGCATTATCGTAAACGTCTCATCATAAGATTCATCGTCACCTTGCAGCAATTCAACAAATCGTGCCAAATCAATATAATGAGATACCCCTTTAATTAACGAGATACGTACTGGTGCACCAATATATTTTTCGACCATTTGCCCTTCTTTTAACACCAGTTGATCTTGTAGATGTGTTGTATAGGTACTGATCAATACTTGTTTTCCTGTGTCGAGCGCAAAGTTTACTGCTGGCAGTAAATAGCCAATTGTTTTGCCCATCCCTGTAGATGCTTCGATTACCAATTCCTTTTTTTGAGTCAATGCGTCCTCAATCGACGTCATCATATCGTATTGACTTGGTCTTTTCTCGAAATTCGGAAACACTTTTTCTAACCCTTCACGCCAATCGCGCGAGTTGGATTGTTTATTGTTTTGTCCTACTTCAAATAAACGTCTTGGTTTTAATGGGATACCTTGAAACCTGTCAAAATCATCAGCCTGTTCATTTCTTTTTTTCTGTGTTAATTCAAAAAAAAGACGAGACAAATCTGATTTCAATTGGAATGATCGTTTGTGAAGAAATGCTAATGTCGCATAAGGCAATGACGCTAAATCTTGTTTTGCACGTAAAAATAAAAGTGCGGTTGCCATTGCATCATCATCTGCGCGGTGAGCACTTTCTAACGGTATACCGAGTTCTGAAGTAATGTCCTGTAATTTAAAGCTGAATGCTGTAGGATACATCAACCTTACTAATTCGACCGTATCCATTGTCAGGCCTTGCCACTTTGGTAAACCGCTACGTTTAAGTTCAGCCTGCAAAAAAGGCAAATCGAAATTAGTATTGTGCGCTACAAAAATAGCATCTTGCATTTTTTCATAAACCGTTTCTGCATAATGTTCAAAAGACTTGGCCCCTGCAACATCAGCGTCTGTAATATTCGTCAAGTCTTGTATAAACAACGGAATCGTTCGACCCGGGTTGATAAATTCTGTATATGTATCGGTGATTTCACCGTTTTCAATCGTTACCATCGCAAGTTGAATAATCCGGTCACCTTTTGCAGGGGAATGGCCCGTTGTTTCAATATCGACAACGACATACTTTTGCGTATTCATCTTAGCCCCTCTTTCTTAGGTGATTGCCTAGAAAAATTGTAACATATCCTGTCGCTTTAAGCTTTCAAGATGAAAATTCAATCTTCTTTTTGTTCCGCTCTATAAAATAAAACAGCTCCCTCTTTGGGAGCTGTTAGCTTACATTACGGTTGCTTCAGGTTCGTAATGAATAATTTCTTTAATTTGGTTTTCGGCATCCATAATGGCAACTGTTGGTTTATGGTCACGCGCGTTTTCATTCATTACATAAGCGTACGATAAAATAATGACGATATCTCCGCGTTGTACAAGACGAGCCGCCGCACCGTTTACACAAATAACGCCACTGCCACGCTCTCCTGCAATAATATACGTTTCAAAACGTGCACCGTTATTATTATTGACTATATGAACTTTTTCATTTGGCAACATGCCAACCGAATCAAGTAAATTTTGATCGATCGTAATGCTTCCTACATAATTTAAATCTGCTTCCGTTACAGTTGCGCGATGAATTTTTGAATTTAACATCATTCTAAGCATGAGTCAGTTCCCCTTTGGATTGAAAATAATGTTATCGATTAAACGTGCTTTTTCAAACTTTACAGCTAGCGCTAATATGGCATCTTTTTGAATATCAGTTGTTAATGTTGGATAATCGAGCAATTCAATATAATCGATGATTCCAGTTGTCTGTTGTGTTAAATAGGCAGTCATTGGTTCAATCGGATCTTTACCTTGCAAAAATAAACTTTTGCCCATTTCCAATGCTTTTTTCAAATGAGGTGCTTCATTTCGCTCAGCATCGCTCAAGTAAACATTACGAGAGCTTTTCGCAAGTCCGTCATCTTCACGAACCGTTTCGACTCTCCGTATAGCCATTGGAAAATTATAATCTTCCACTAGCGATTCAATAATTGCTAATTGTTGCGCGTCTTTTTGACCAAAATAAGCTAAATCTGCTTGGACTAAATGAAATAGCTTGGTTACTACTTTTAAAACCCCATCAAAATGACCTGGTCTTTTCGCACCGCACAGCACGTCTGCCTGCGCCCCTGCAGTTAGTTGGATTTGACTTTCACGCGGATACATTTCTCCTACACTTGGCGCAAAAATAACATCCGTGCCTGCCAATTCAGCAAGTTCTTGATCACGTTTTAAGTCTCTTGGGTAGCGATCAAAATCTTCATTAGGTCCAAATTGAGCGGGATTGACAAATATACTCATAACCACTTTATCGTTTTCTGCTTTTGCTTTTTCGATTAGCGAAAGATGCCCTTCATGTAGAAACCCCATAGTTGGTACTAAACCGATGGTGTTGCCTGCTCCTTTAGTATCACGAACCCATTCTTTCAATTCGTTAACCGTCTGTAAAATTAACATTTTTTCTCTCCTCTCGGGAAGAAAACCATATAAAAAGCCCTTCTGCTAAAAAAAGACAGAAGGACAGTAAGTTTGCGTTAGGTTTCCTCCGTCCCTGTCGTGAATTTGATCAAGGCAGAACATATTAGTATTCATTTTAAGTGTCTTACGGTTGTTTGGTGCAGTTCGTAAACGATACTGCCCATTAAAAATACTATAACAGAATTTCATAAATAAATATATTCTATGCTCTTTGTGACATTAGGCTATAGAAGAAAGTGAATTTTTTAAGAACCAGCCATTTCAATATCAGCTGAATAAATGCCGTGAAGTTTTCCGTCAGATGTCCGAAGTTGAAGTACTCCTTCATCAGTAATTCCTTCTGCGATGCCTTCAAGCGTATGATTAGTCATTCGTGCTCTCACAGGATGTCCTATTGTTGTTGAATAACTTTCCCACAAAATTTTCAACATGCCAAATCCTTCGTCAATATACATTTGTGTATAAAGCTCCATGTAATACAACACTGACTGCACTAGTTTTTGACGATTAATGGTTTCTCCATCTGCCATTCTTAACGAAGTCGCGATTTCTTGAACTTCCACATCAAAATCTTCTTTTTCTTGATTGACGTTTAATCCGATCCCAATGATCAAAGCTTGTATACCGTCTGCATCAGATTGAAGTTCGGTTAAAATCCCTGTGCATTTTTTACCATCAAGTAAAATATCGTTTGGCCATTTAATCTTCGGCTGCAATTTAGTGACTTCTTCGATTGCACGAACAATTGCTACAGCAGTTACTAATGTGAATTGAGGAGCTTTTTGTGGTGCTACATTTGGCCTTAAAATAATACTCATCCAAACGCCTTTTTTAGCGGCAGAATCCCATTTCCGAGCCATTCTACCTCGTCCGGCCGTCTGAGTTTCTGTCAACACTACAGTTCCATCTGGCGCACCTTCTTGTGCTAGTTGATGGGCAATAATTTGAGTGGATGCACAACTTTCTACATATTCAATGACTTGTCCAATACGTTTTGTTTTCAATCCTGTTTGAATACCTAAAGGCTCTAATGTATCTGGAGAGGTAATGATGCGATAGCCTTTGCGTTTAACCGATTCAATTTCATACCCTTTTTCTTCGAGCTCTTTAATATGTTTCCAGATAGCCGTTCTGGAAATCCCGAATTCATCTGCTAATTGCTGGCCTGAGACAGCTTCACCATTCGATTCTATTAACCGTTTTACTATTTTAAGTGTGACTGTGATATTCATCTTCAAACCAGTCCTTTATCAGTTCTTTGTCGTTTATCAATAGCCCGTAAACGATTAGTCTTTCAATTTTCTCAATCCATACTTTTATCCATGGCCCGGATTTCACCCCGGTCCACTCGATTAAATCCCAGCCATCGATTGCAAGCTCAGATCTCGACTGAATCGGTAATTGTTGCTTGATAGTAGCTAAATCAGTCGTTTTCCCCATTACACGAGAAGCCATTGCTAATTGTTCTAATGTGTACTTATAAAATGTCCATTGATCCCAAGTGTTTAACGTGGTCAATTCTAAACTTTTTTCAATTAGTCTTTTTTCTTCATTTGAAAAACGATAATCTTTTATATCTGAAAACTGGCGTTTTTGTTGATGTAACAAATAAAACCAGCCATAAGTAGGTCTGCCATTTGGTTGATATGGAATCCAATCCACTTCAAAAAGACCGCCTACTGGCAGAAATCTTGTTAAAACAGAATCTTTCAAGTAGGCCATGCTTTTTTGCATACTTGGATTGACAAATATTTTATCAATTTCTGACTTTAAGCGTTCAACAGCAATAAATCGAATTAAACGTGCATGTCGTCTTATGGATAAAAGTGTTTTCATATCGATAATAAAATCAAGCTGCCCCGAAAAGCGGATCGCTCGTAACATTCGCAATGCGTCTTCTTCAAAACGTTCATCGGGATCACCAACTGCACGAATTACTTTATTTCGCAAATCTTCTTTTCCACCAAAAGGATCGATTATCGTTAAGTCTTCTGTCATCGCCATTGCATTGATCGTAAAATCACGACGGCGCAAATCCTCTTCAAGCGAAAGAACAAATTCTACAGAATCTGGTCGGCGGTTATCGGAATAGCTGCTCTCTGTGCGGAACGTCGTCACCTCAATGCCTTCTCCATCCAGTAATACTAAAACTGTTCCGTGATCAATACCTGTATCAACAGTACGGTCAAATAATGCTTTTACTTGCTGGGGCAAAGCTGATGTAGCTACATCCATATCATGTGGTGTCTTTCCTAATAATAAATCGCGCACCGCTCCACCTACAATATAGCCCTCGAATCCCGCTGCTTTTAATGTGTGAATTACTTTAGTGGCCGTATTCATTGATTATCATCCTGTGGCATCAGCTGTTCGTATAAGCCTTCATATTGCTCCAAAATTTTTGAAGAATGAAAATGTGCAGACACTGTATCCAATGCGCCTTGACGCAAGTTTTGCAATTGAGTTTCATCACTCAACATGTCTACAATATATCGAGCAGCCTGTTCTGTGTCTCCTAGCTCAACAAGAAATCCATTGACACCAGGATTAATAATTTCAGGCATACCACCGATGTTTGCGCCTATAACTGGAACTCCGCACGCCATTGCTTCAAGTAGCACTAAACCAAACGCTTCTTTTTCAGAAAGTAACAGCTTGATGTCACTAATACTATAAAATTCTGCAAGGTCGTCTCGTTTACCAAGGAATAATACATGCTCTTCTAGTTTTAGGTCGCGCACTTGTTGAATGATTCTCCCCATTTCCGGTCCATCGCCTACTAATAATAATTTGCATTGAATTTGTTTACGGGCCAACGAAAAAGTTTCTACCACATCTTGTACCCGCTTAACTTTGCGGAAGTTTGAAACGTGTATCAACACTTTTTCAGCAGGATCAATGCCAAGTTGTTCCTTCAACTTCGTTTCGTTTTTTGGATGGTACTCTCTTTCATCGACAAAATTGTAAACTGTCTCAATCTTCTTATTGGGTTGAATAAGCTCATAAGTCTGATCTCTGAGTGAATTAGAGACGGCTGTTACAATATCTGATTTTTCAATCCCATAACGAATTGCTTCTTTTAGGGAAGAATCCGATCCTAATACCGTAATATCGGTTCCATGGAGAGTTGTCACTATTCCAATATTCGACCCTGCCATATCACGTCCGAGTATAGCGCAAACTGCATGTGGAATTGCATAATGAACATGGAGGAGGTCCAGCCCTTCATTTTTAATCACTTCAGAAATTTTAGTGGCTAAAGCAATGTCGTAAGGAGCGTATTGAAATACGGAATACGTATTGATATCAACTTGATGATTAAAAATATTTGGATATGTTTTATTTAAACGGAAAGGAGTGCTTGACGTAATAAAATGAACTTCGTGTCCTTTTTCCGCCAACATTTTTCCCAACTCTGTGGCAATAACTCCAGACCCGCCAACTGTAGGATAGCAAGTAATGCCGATTTTCATTTTTCGCACGTTATTCTCTCCTATCCTCTTCTTTCTCCAAGCAGGCGCCAGTCTATAAAGCCTTCTTTTAAGCCTTTAAGAAGAACTTCAGCCGTCCCCATATTTGTAGCTAAAGGAATGCCATAGACGTCGCACAGACGGATTAACGCCGTTACATCTGGTTCATGAGGTTGTGCAGTCAATGGATCACGGAAAAAAATAATCATATCCATTTCATCTTGTGCGATCATTGCACCGATTTGCTGATCGCCACCCAGTGGCCCCGAACGAAAACGAGTAACTGCCAAATCGGTTTCGTCGATAATTCGTTGTCCTGTCGTCCCTGTTGCAAAAAGCGAGTGTTCAGATAAAATCTCTTCATACGCTAAAGAGAATTGAATCAGGTCATCTTTTTTACGGTCATGAGCAATTAGAGCTATATTCATAATATCGTCCCCTTTAATCGATTATGTGTTCTAAACCATAGATCAATTCTTGTTTTTCCATCACAGTTTGGATAGATAAAATCACACCTGACATAAATGAGCCTCGATTAAATGAATCATGTCGAAGTGTGAGCATTTGTCCTTCTCCGCCAAGTAACACTTGTTGATGAGCTACCAAACCAGGTAATCGAACACTGTGGATACGCATACCGTCATAGTTTGCACCACGGGCACCTTCAAGAATTTCTTTTTCGTGGACATGTCCTTGTTCGTGAATCGGACGTTGCTGCGAAATCAGATGTGCCGTTTTCATCGCAGTGCCAGATGGAGCATCAAGTTTTTGGTCATGATGCATTTCAATAATCTCAATGTCGGGTAAGTATTTCGCCGCTTGTTCTGCAAATTTCATCATTAGTACTGCTCCAATTGCAAAATTCGGTGCAATAATACACCCTATTCCCGAGTTTTTCGAAAGTGCCTTTAACTCTTTTAATTGTTCATCAGAAAAGCCTGTAGTACCAACAACTGGACGAATCTTCAATTCCAACGCCTGCTTTGTGTGTTCATAAACAAATTCTGGTGTAGTTAAATCGACAAGTACGTCCGGCCTAGTTTCAGTGTTGAGCTGCTCCAAATCAATAAAGATAGGCGCAGTAAAACTAGAAGGAAATAAGTTTGTGTCAGCTAATGTATCGCCTACTCTTTTGTAATCTAAAACTGAAACTAGTTCCATTTCAGCATGATTCATAACGGTATGTACTGCTTCTTTACCCATTTTCCCTCTTGCTCCTGCAATTGCTACGCGAATTGTCATTTATGTTCCTCTTTTCGTGTCCAGCGATTTTGGTCTCTACTGCTGAATTTATCAATTACTCGGTCATGTGCATCCGCTAAATTTATGTTCATTGAGTTAGCCATACAGATTAAAACGAATAGGACGTCACCCATCTCTTCTTCGATACTGTTTTCAGCCTCTGAACTTTTCTTTTTTTTCGGACCGTACTCGTGCATGACTTCTCTAGAAAGTTCACCAAGTTCTTCGGTCAAACGAGCCATCATTTCCATAGGTTGAAAATAACCTTCTTTGAATTGTCCAATGTATGTGTCAACCTCTTGCTGAAGCTGTTTCATGGTTTTTTCGCCGCTCATATCATCACGCTCCTCAGTCAATCGTAAAGAAAACAATGCATGTTGTCAAAATACAAAATTTCAACGATAATACAGAGGTTGACATTTACGAAAGGGGCATGGCGGAATTGAAAGAATTAAAACTAAAAAATGTTTTTTTCATCCTTATAGGAGCTGCTATTTATAGTTTCGGTTTTGTTCATTTTAATATTCAAAATGAACTAGGAGAAGGCGGTTTTGCAGGTATTACATTGATTTTGTACTTTATTTTTAATTGGGACCCTGCTTTAATGAACCTTCTATTAAACATTCCATTGTTTTTCATCGGATGGAAACTTCTTGGCAGAAAAGTCTTTCACTATACCATCATAGGAACCGTAGCCGTTTCTGTATTTTTAAAGATTTTCCTTGTCTATGAAATACAAATTAATTTGCAAGATGATTTGTTTTTAGCTGCATTATTTGCAGGTGTTTTTGTAGGTGTTGGACTCGGAATTATTTTCCGTTATGGCGGTACAACAGGCGGCGTTGATATCATAGCGCGTTTAGCTCAAAAATACATAGGCTGGAGTATGGGAAAAACCATGTTTTTGTTCGATGCAGGCGTGATTATGTTATCATGGCTGACATTTCTTGATCACCGCTCAATGATGTATACGCTTGTCGCAGTCTTTGTAGGTGCGCGCGTTATTGATTTTGTACAAGAAGGAGCTTATTCTGGTCGTGGCGCTCTCATTATTTCAAATTCTCAAGAAGAAATCGCTAGTCGCATTGCGATTGAAATGGACCGAGGTATTACAATTCTTCGTGGCTATGGCCACTTTACTAAAGAAGAAAGAGAAGTATTGTATTGCGTAATAGCAAAAAATGAAATTGTGCGCTTAAAAAATATTATTAACTCTGTAGACCCTCATGCTTTTGTTTCCTTAATGGATGTTCACGATGTGATGGGTGAAGGATTTACACTTGATGAAGAAAAACGACCAATCGAATAATTTTTCCACGAAAAAAACGGCCCGCGTTGGGCCGTTTTTTTATGAGCGATTCATGCCTGTATAGATCAAGATTAATCTAGCAAGTTCAAGAACTGCAACTGCTGTAGCTGCCACATAAGTCATGGCTGCAGCACTTAACACTTTTTTTGCATGGCGTTCTTCTTCGTTTCGAATAATGTTATGTGATAGTAATTGGTCCATCGCTCGACTTGAAGCGTTAAACTCAACCGGCAAAGTGATCAGCTGGAATACTACACCCGCCGCTAATAAAATAATACCGATCAATAACGCGCCACTCCATGCGGAGAAGAAGCCAATCATAATAAAGATCCACGACATATTTGATGAAACGTTAACGATTGGCACAAGGCGATGTCGCAGACGCAAGAACGAATAATCCTCTGCATCTTGAATAGCATGACCTACTTCATGAGCCGCTACCGCAGTACCCGCAACTGATGCCTCGTTATAGTTATGGCTACTGAGTGCCACAATCTTTGTTAACGGATTATAATGATCACTCAACATGCCTCGACTTTCAATGACTTTAACATCTTGTAACCCATTAGCATCCAAAATAATACGTGCTACTTGAGCACCTGTGTGACCTGATGTCGAACGAATTTTTGAGTATTTAGCATATGTTCTTTTTAATTTAAATTGAGCCCATAATGGGATGATTAGCAAAAGGATAAAATAGAAGATATAACCGCCTATTCCCATGTCTAAATCAACACCTCTTTCTACTTGATACTCTTATTTTACTTAAATTAGTCAATATTGGTCAACTGAAATGGATTGCGCTTTGTTTAAATGAGCAACATAAAAGGCGAATCCGACACAAATAATTGAAAGCCAGAATGTAAAATAACCAATTTGACTACTATACTCACTTAATCTACTATATATAGGCATTTGCCCAAAGACATAATCGATTACATCGTTATGCAATGTCCAAACAGCTGTTAACGCAACAGATAGCCAACCAAAACGATAATGTTCGATATAAAGCACAGCTTGTAACGCCATCGCAAAATGTGAGCCTATTAGCATCCAACCTATCCAGCCAATTGAACCGGTTTCCCATAATGTGAGCAAGTTCATCACAACTGCCCATAGGCCATACTTAATCAATGTGACAAAAGCCAAGGCTTCAATTAATCGATTGCGTTTGCCGAAAATCCACAAACCAAGCACAATAGTGAAAAATAAACTTGCAGTCGGGCTATCGGGTACAAAAATCAGAAAAATTGGTTCTGTAATTTTTAATTGCCAGCCATACCATATGTATCCATATACCGAACCTGCTAAGTTTACTATAAATAACAAAATTAAAAATGGTCGATACATCAACCAAGTTGAAATTTTAACTGCAAAGGAAAGCATCATTTTTCTTCCTTTCAAGATAGAAAAAAAGAGTCGGTTTCCCGACTCTTTTTCTATTAATAATTATTCTGCTTCAAGGCCTGAAATAAACTCAGCTAGAACTTGCAGATCTTCATCTGTTCCGTCCCAAGATGGAGGCATTACTTGATTGCCGTCTTTTTCAATCCCGTTAACAGCAATATCAGCGATTTCTTCAGGAGTTAAACCAGTACCAGCAAGAGAAGGTCCAACTGCTCCTTCTAAATTATCGCCATGGCAACTAATACAAGCGGCGCCAGCATAAACTTCATATCCTGGATCAGTCGTATCAATTTCCACTTCTTCTTTAATTTGTCCTTGCGCTTCAGCAGCTTCCCAGTCATGGTTTGCTACTGATTCCCATGTTAGGAAAATGATTGATATGATAGCAAGAATCATAAATCCTGTAGGTAATGGGCGTTTTGAAGGACGTCTTTCCGGACCGCGGTCTAAGAACGGTGCTAACATAAGTGCTCCAAAAGCAAGGCCAGGAACGATGATAGCTCCAACCACGTTAAATGGTCCAGATGCAAATTCGTATTTTAGTAATTGATATAAGAACAAGAAATACCAGTCTGGTAAAGGAATATATGCTGTATTCGTTGGATCAGCCTGACCTTCAAGAGGTGAAGGATGAGCAACCGTCAAAAGCAGATAACCGATTAAGAAGACTGCACCAATCATCCATTCTTTCAAAAGGAAGTTTGGCCAGAAAGCTTCTGTTTTACCAGGGTATTCGGAGTAATCTTTAGGAACATTCGGCTTACGGAATTCCATACTTGGAACACGCGAATCCCCTACAAATTTCATCCCTTTTCCGCGATGCATAAGTGTTCCCTCCTTAAAAAAATCCTTGTTGCGGGATAAATTATAGCGGTCCTGAAATACCTTGTCTTCTAATCATGATAAAGTGAGCAGCTAGCAACCCAAGCAACGCTGCAGGTAAGAAGAAGACGTGGATAGCGAAGAATCGTGTCAAAGTCTGTGCACCAAGAATTGTTGAATCCCCAGCCAATAGAATTTTGATCGATTCACCGATTACCGGTACAGAAGCTGCAATTTCAATCCCAACTTTTGTAGCAAATAAAGCTTTCATATCCCATGGAAGCAAGTAGCCTGTAAAGCTTAATCCAAGGATTACGCCGAATAGTAGTACGCCTACTACCCAGTTTAGCTCGCGAGGTTTCTTATAAGAACCTGTAAAGAATACTCGTAGTGTATGAAGGAAGATCATAACAACTACTAGTGAAGCTCCCCAGTGATGCATCCCACGCACGATTTCTCCAAAAGCAACTTCATTTTGAAGATAGTAAACCGACTGCCAAGCATTTTCAATATCTGGCACATAATACATTGTTAAGAACATACCGGATAAGATCTGAATTACTGTAATGAAAAATGTAAGTCCCCCAAAACAATAAACAAATGCTGAAAAGTGGTGTGCGGGGTTTACGTGCTCAGGTACTTCATGGTCAGCAATATCACGCCAGATAGGCGTAATGTCTAATCGCTCATCAACCCAATCATATAACTTGTTTAGCACTGGTGTCGTACCCCCTAACTATTAAACTAGTGTGTTGTCTCTTACTGCGCCGATTGCAACAAAACCATCTTGTTCTTTGACTTTATACTCATCAAGTGGTCCAAGCGGCGGTGTTCCCGGGATGTTTTGTCCGTTTTTCTCATAACGGCCTGCGTGACATGGACAGAAGAATTGTGTCGGGTGTTCTGGATCTCCGGCCCAGTTCACTGTACAGCCTAAATGTTTGCAAACTGGTGAAAGTGCGATTAATTTATCGCCTTCTTTATACACCCAAGCTGAATTCGTTACTTCAGATACATACCAAGCGTCTGTTTGTTCAAATGTAAAGTCGACGCGTACTGGCTCTTCCGTAATATCAGCTACAGCTTGATCAGTTAAAACGTAGTCTCCGCCTTCTTTTTCCTGAAGAATCGGGTCTACTGCAAAACGAACCATTGGCATTAACATACCTGCTGCCATGAAACCACCTACACCTGTTAAAGTGTAGCCTAAAAATTGACGTCGTGATACACGATTATTACTCATCCTTTTCCCCCCTCTAACATTCAAGGTCAGTCCAATGGACATACTCATTCAAATATAATTACTAGGACAACCTAATGATATATCAATCAAATCTTAAGGTCAATATCGCATATAGCCTATTCAAGCAGTTTGTGAACATTTCATGAATGATGTGACCATTCTTTTGTAAATAGCGGCAATACCTGTCTCAATTGGTCTTCCATGACCGAATTTTTAAAGGATTGGTCCATATCCTCCATCGGAATTGCCGGTAGCCATAAAACATTTTTTAAACTGTCAATTGTTCGCCATTCAGAATCTGTTGTTAAATAAAAAATGTGTTTAAATTTTGTATGCGTTAATTCTGCCAACAGTTCATCTGCAATTCGCTGGCGATTTGCTCTTTTGCCATAAGAAATAGGCGGAAGCAAAAGGATCCGCCCTTTAAATTGCTTTTCTAGTAAAGCTGTTAAGTTTTGCAAGTATTCAGATGCGCCTGCACTTGACTTCATCCCAGCTTCACTTAAATCCAACTGCAAAAGTGGCACTACAGCTGTATCGATATAATCTTGTTGGCTTAAATATTGATCAATTTCTTTGCCGATAAAATGCATAGTGATTTTTCACTCTCCGTCTTTTTTAATAGCTTTGAACGCCTGTAATATCGCTGATAGTTCAAAAAAACGGTCGCGATCATTGGCATCTAATGCTTCATCAATTTGTTTATAAATTGTTTCTTCATGGAAAACAGACATGCTTTCCTTTAAAATTTTCTCAGCAATTTGACGATCTTGTTCATCGATAGATGCATCTTCGGGTATATATGGATTTTCTTCCAATACCGACAAATATAATGGAGGTGGCGGAATGCTAGGGAAATTCAATTGGATATACAAATGTTCATCGGGATTTAAACGCAAATCATGAAATGATTTTTCTGCATCTGCCGTCATTAAATTCCCTTTGTAAAAACGGAATGGGATTTCTTTCGAATCTGTTGAGGACATGACCATTGCGCGTGGACAATAATGCGCTTCTTCAACAAAATGGGTTTTCTCAAGCAGATCTTCATTGCTCAACATATAATTTAAAATCCAAATGCATTCACGTCTTTTCATCTTGTAGGATTGCAAAAACCAACGGACAAATTGCTTTTTTTCACCTACTGATATTGAAGCGGTCATGAAATTTCCTCCTTTCATTCAAAAGACTGTTGCCAATCAAACCATTCTGGATTTTCTGGTTCTAACACTTGCAGTTCTTTTATTATTTCGAGAGCGAGTTCTCTTTTCCCTTCTTCTATTAAAAATAAGGCATATTTCTTCAAAAATACAACATCGTCTCTAAACGATGAATACGCTTTTTCATAGTAAACAGTTGCCTGCTTGTAATTTTCTAAGCGTTCGTAAGCTTCAGCTACCATTGGATAAAGACCAGCCCAGTCGTCTCCACTTTCAATCACCATTTCTGCAAGTTCAAGAACTTCTGCATCTTGTTCTTGCGCATGAAAGTACGATACTAATGTATAAATGGCCTCCATGTATTCAGGATCTAGTGCAATTGCTTGACGTAGATGTTCTACACCTTCAGGTGCTTTGCCCAGTTTCAAAGCAAGCTTGCCTGCAAATAAGTACAGCTCCTTATCAAATTCATCTCTAGCAATTCCTTCACTTATTGCCTGATAAGCAGGTTGGTAATCTTCAGCCATATTATAACTTTGTGCTTTTAGCAAATAGGCAGAAAAGTAATCCGGATCAACGCCAATCAATTCGTCAAGTCGACGCACTGCCATCTCGTATTGACGAGTTTGAAATGCCGCAAATGCTGCGCCAAAAAGTACGTCGGGTGTCGCAAAATCTTCAAGCGCTTTTTCGTAATAAGGTAAAGCTTCTTCGTAAGCAGCTCCAGCACTATAAACTTCAGCTAGTCTTTCTGCGATATTAACACCTTCTATAACTACCTGTTGCGCTTCAAGCTCTTGATAAATTTTTGCCGATTCAAGATAACGTCCAGAATCTAGTAGCAGTTCAGCTTTTGCTTGTTGTAATAGAGGTTCTTCCGGCATTAAGTCTATCGCTTCGTTTAAACGATTCTCAGCTGCTTCAAGCAAGCCTTGTAATTGAAACAAGTCTGCTAATGATACAAGCGCTTGTGCATATAATTCGTTGTCTTTTGGAATTTCCATTAAGGCATTCAATGCATCATCTTCTCGATCAGCATCAATTAATAAATTGGCTCGGTCGATCGTCAATTGTGCTTCTTCTGGGAAAATATATTGTAAATGCTCGATTACTTTTATGGCTTCTTCTACAAAGCCTATTTCTGCTAACCATTCAGATAAACCGTATTGTTCGTCTGGGTCACCTTTTAGTAAATAATCATCTAATAATGTATTTAAGAGATTTGGGTCTCCTTGTTCTACCGCTTTTTGTATTTGTTCAATATTCGCCATGCTATCACCTATTCCTTCACATTCTTACTTTCATCCTACACGAAATACTTCTATTATCATAATAAAAAAACTCTCCAAATGGAGAGTTAATTTGTCAGTAAATTCAGTTGTTCGAAAAAGTTCGGATATGATATTGAAATGCATTCCGGATCGTCAATCGCAACTTCATCGGTTGCAACGAGTGCGGCAATTGCTGCCATCATTCCTAGACGATGATCGCCGTAAGAAGTCATTTCAGCACCTGATAATACAGTTGGACCATGAATAATCATGCCGTCTTCGGTAGCTTCAATATCCGCTCCCATTTTCGACAATTCTTTTACAACTGCGGCAATCCGATCAGTTTCTTTTACTCGCAACTCTTCTGCATCTTTGATCACAGTCGTACCTTCTGCTTGAGTGGCAATCAATGCAATCAATGGAATTTCATCGATTAATCGAGGGATTAAATCTCCACCAATTTCTATGCCTTTTAAAGCACTTGAATAAATGGTTAAATCTGCTGAACGCTCGCCTGCAATTTCTTTTTCTTTTATTTCAATAATAGCGCCCATTTTTTCAACTACATCTAAAATTCCTGTACGTGTCGGATTAATGCCAACATTATTTAACGTAACTTTACTATCCTCTGTAATTAAAGCAGCTCCTATCATAAATGCCGCAGAAGATATATCACCGGGTACTTGAACATGAGCAGCTGTCAGTTTTTGACCGCCTTCAAGTTTGATTACATGATCTTCCCGTGTAATTGTTGCGCCAAAATGTTCTATCATTATTTCTGTATGATCACGCGAGGCGATAGGTTCATGGATGATTGTTTCACCTTCTGCTTTTAAAGCAGCCAGTAGAACGGCTGATTTGACTTGCGCACTGGCTACTGGCAATGTGTATTCAATTGCTTTTAATGGCGTTCCCTGAACTGCCAACGGCGTATATTGTCCGTCTTGGCGACCACGAATATCCGCACCCATCTCACGAAGCGGATTAATGATGCGCTTCATTGGGCGTTTAGCGATTGACTCATCTCCAGCCATCACTGCATGAAAAGATGTGCCGGCTAATAGTCCAAGCATTAAGCGTGTGGTCGTTCCAGAGTTTCCTGTATCCAAAACTTCTGAAGGCTCTTCCCAAAACTCTTCTCCTTCGCTTTCAATTGTCACTAATTCATCTGTAACGTCAATTTTGACGCCAAGCTTTTTAAAACAAGCAATCGTACTTAAACAATCATCTCCCATAAGAAAACCTTCAACTGTCGTCTTACCAGTTGCGATCGACCCGAACATAATAGCCCGGTGAGAAATAGATTTGTCTCCTGGAACAAGTATGCTACCTTTTAAACTTGGTTTTTTAAATGCTAACGATAATGCCATAGAGTGACCCTTCCTCTCAGGAAATATATGTATCGTAAACTGTTCGTGTAGTAATGCATTTTTGCGCACGCGTACGGTCTTCGTTTGTTTGAAAACTAATAACGAGAATACCAAATACGTCTTCACGCGTTTCTAAAATTCGAATATTGACAATGCTGATTTGTTCTTCTGCTAAATAACCAGTCAGTTCAGAAATAATACCAGGCACATCCGGTATATCTATGTATAAATCAAATACAGAGAACATCGCCCCGTGACCAGCAATCGGGAGCTCATCTCTAACGACTTTTGCATGATTAAAAAATTGTTCGATTGGTTCGGGATCATTTTGTTGGAGCATTTCTTTCAAATGCTCCATTTGTTGCATCCAGTTGTCTAATTGATGAACAATCATGGCATTGTTTTGAGTCGTGATATCTCGCCACATTTCTGGATTTGCTGATGCGATACGCGTTGTGTCTCGAAAACCACCAGCTGCCAGTTGCCGTGCAAATGGAAATTTATTTTCTTGGTCTAATTGATGAACAAGTGAAGCTGCGATTAAATGCGGAAAATGACTAACCACCGCTGTCATATGATCATGTTCTTCTGCTGCTAGCACTTTGATTTTAGCTTTTGTGACCGACAGTAAATCTTTAAGAAATTGAAGACTTTTCTCATCAGTTTTTTCATCAGGTGTTAAAATATAAAAAGCATTTTCAAACAACACTTCTTTTGCTGCTTCTACACCACTTTTATGCGACCCTGCCATTGGGTGACCACCAATAAACAGGCGGTTTAGCTTTTTAGAAGCTTCCATTATCTTCAATTTCGTACTGCCTGTGTCTGTCAAAATGACATCGTCTTTTAGTTTCCAGTATTTGCTTTGCTCCATTAGTTTAATGGTCGCTCCAACTGGCGTAGCAAAAACAATCACATCAGCTTCCGCTGCAGCTTGTTCGAGCGATGGCGGTGAACTATGTATGATGCCCATTTTAAAAGCTTTTCGCGCTGTTAATGCACTTGAATCGTAGCCTGCCACATGGACATCCTTGTTACGCTGAAGCGCTTTTGCCAAAGATCCACCGATTAAGCCTAATCCAATGATTAATACGTGCTTGGTCACTTTGAAATCACCTGGCTTTTTGCTGATAGATCCGGACGCAGTTTCGTCGCTTCATTTAAGTAAACATGGTGAATTTCTTTTTGCTCTAGTTGTGTATTCACATGCATCATGACACGAATACATAGAGGCATGCTCCCAGGAACATCCATTTCATGTGTGCACATAACCGGTACATAATTCCAATTATCTATTGTTCGCACGGCTTTTGCAGGAAAAGCTGATGAAATATCAGTTGTCGTTGAAATGATGACTGATGCGACATCGTCTGGTTCAATTTTATTTTCTTTGGCCATTTCCAAAACAAGACGTTTTGTTTCTTTTAGCACTTCTTCTGCCTGATCTGTAGAAACCGTAATTGCTCCTCTTACTCCACGTATCATCAAATCACTTCTCCTATCTGTAAAACTAATTTTTCGTAGGCTGCAAAGGCACGCTGTTCATCTACTTTGTCCACATATGGCTGACCTGTCTGTTCAAGAAGAACAAAATTCAGTTCCCCTCTTGATGACTTTTTATCTTTTTTCATATATGGCAATAATGCTTCAAATTGAATTTCTTGTAGCAAGTTAAGCGGATAGTCATTTACCTTCGCCCACTGAATAAATTCATCCAATTTTTTATGGCCTGATAATAATAATGCATAGGACATTCCAAGTACGACCGCTTCGCCATGTGTAATCTTACCGTACCCTAAATTACCTTCCAGGGCATGAGCCAAAGTATGGCCGAAATTCAAATATTTTCGAACGCCGCCTTCAAATTCATCCTCTTCAACAATTGCCGCTTTTACAGCAATTCCTTTTTCTAAATGACGATTTAAATCTTCTTCAGTCAAAAGACTAAAATCTTCAATCGCTAACAGCTCTGACAGCCATTGTTCATTGGATATAAAAGCGTGTTTGATCACTTCAGCCATTCCAGAACGGACTTCTCCAGGGGGTAAAGTGTTTAATAATGCGCTGTCGTATAAAACAGCTTTTGGCTGATAAAATGTGCCAATCATATTTTTACCCAACTCATGATTGATCGCTGTTTTTCCGCCTACTGCGCTATCATGAGCCAAAATCGTCGTTGGAAGCTGAATAAAAGGAATGCCGCGCATAAAGGTTGATGCAACAAATCCTGCAACGTCTCCAGTAGCTCCTCCGCCAAATGCTAATAATATCGAATTTCGAGAACAGTTTTCAGATAGCAGAAAGCTGTGGCAGGCCATAAAGGTCTCCACAGATTTCGCACTTTCCCCGGCAGGAATCGTTAATACACGAATGTCCCAATCGGTTAAATAATTCAACAAATATTGTAAGTGAAGCTCGGCCACTTTTTCATCAGCGATAACCACAATCTGGTCAGCCGCATCTAGTAAAGGGCGATAAGTATCCGCAAACAAATCGAATGCTCCGGCACCAATATGGACAAGATAAGGATGATCAGCTTCGACCTGCAATTGCTTCATGCTTAAAACTCCTTCGTGTAATTCATGTAGTTTTTCAAGTTATCAACCAAACGCGGCATTTGATCCGCATCAAACTGATCTAATAATGCGTTTGCTACTTCCCAAGCTACAACGTGTTCCGCAACAATTGAAGCTGCTGGTACTGCACAACTATCTGAACGTTCAATGCTTGCTTGGAACGGTTCTTTTGTTTCAATATCTACACTTTTTAGTGGTTTGTATAAAGTAGGAATTGGTTTCATCACACCTCTTACAATAATTGGCATGCCTGTCGTCATACCACCTTCAAATCCACCTAAATTATTTGTGTTACGTGTATAGCCATTTTCTTTGTCCCATAAAATTTCATCATGAACTTCACTGCCTGGTTTTCTAGCCATCTCAAATCCTAACCCAAACTCAACACCTTTAAAAGCGTTAATGCTCATTATTGCCGCAGCAAGTTTCGCATCCAGTTTACGGTCATAATGAACGTAGCTTCCAATACCTGCTGGCATACCTTCGACAATAACTTCGACAGTACCACCGATTGAATCTCCATTTTTTTTCGTTTGATCAATTAAATCAGTCATTTTTTTTGTTACTGTTGGATCAGCACAATAAACCGCATCATTTTCAACAATTTCACGAATATCATCGACTGACTTCCCGATATAACTTTCAGGATCCACTTTTATACCACCGATTTCCGTAACGTGAGAAACAATTTTAATACCAAGTTCTGCTAATAACTGCTTTGCAACTGCCCCTACTGCTACACGCACGGTTGTTTCACGTGCTGAAGAGCGTTCTAAGACATTTCGAAGGTCACGGTGACCATATTTCATTCCACCGTTTAAATCTGCATGACCTGGACGTGGACGAGCTATTTGGCGTTTCACTTCTTCTGTTTCTTCAATTGGTTCAATTCCCATTATCGATGTCCAATGTTTCCAATCATCATTTTTGACGACTAAAGCGACAGGTGAACCTAATGTTTTACCATGTCGTACACCAGATACAATTTCAACCGTATCTTTTTCGATTTGCATTCTTCTGCCACGACCGTGGCCACCTTGGCGTCTCTTAAGTTCTTTATTAACCATTTCTGCCGTCAAAGGCAACTGCGCCGGCAACCCCTCTATGATGGCAGTCAATTGCGGACCGTGTGATTCTCCAGCTGTTAAATAACGCATTTACACTTTCTCCCTTCAACGTGCTAAAGTATTTATGTATCACTATACCATAAGATAATTCTTCAATTCTATATTAAAATCACATAAAGTGAAACTTCAATCAATTGAAAATTTTTATCTTCATTAAACATTCATATTCAACAAAAAAACCGCCCCCAAAAGGGACGGCTTTCAAAGGGTGAATTAGTTAACCCAGTTATTCATTGTTTTTTCGTATGATACTAATTCTTCTTCTTTGAAGAACAAACCGATTTCGCGTTTTGCGCTTTCAGCAGAATCTGAACCGTGAATCATGTTTTTCCCAACAGTAACTGCGAAGTCGCCGCGGATTGTTCCTGGAGCTGCGTCTTTAGGGTTTGTAGCGCCCATCATTTGACGTGCAGTCAAAATAACGTTTTCGCCTTCCCATACCATTGCGAATACAGGACCTGAAGTGATGAATTCTACTAATTCACCGAAGAAAGGACGCTCTTTGTGCTCGCCGTAATGCTCTTCAGCCAATTCAGTAGGAATTTGCATTAATTTAGCGCCTGCTAAATGATATCCTTTTTTCTCGAAACGTGCGACGATTTCTCCGATTACGTTGCGTTGAACGCCATCTGGTTTAACCATTAAAAATGTTTTTTCCAATGTAAACACTCCTCTATTAAAAGCTCGGGCTTTTTGCCCACCTTAAAAAATACTATCATTGTCGAGTCATTTGTCAACTAGCAACTTAAAATTTTCGTTTTCCAATAAAAAATGCAATTTTGCGCATCGTTTTCACGCCTTGCCCTTTTGGTAAGAAAGAAAGTTCACGCAAAGCCTTTTGCAAGTAGCGTTCGCTCATCGCCTTTGCTTCTTCAATCCCCGAACTGTTGCGAACCGCTTCCACAACTTTATAACGCTCTTCATCTGACAAATCTCTGTTTAAATTATCTTTTAACATCGTATAAAGTTTAGGATCTTTTCTGGCACATAAAATCGGCAACGTCATATTCCCTTGGATAAAATCACTACCTGCTGGTTTTCCTAGCTCTTCATCAGTTGAAGTGAAGTCTAGGATATCATCAATAATTTGAAACGACATTCCGATAAAATAACCAAAACGTCTTAAATGAGCTGCAGTTTTTTCATCAGTACCGGAAACGAGCGCTCCCAGTTCACAGCTTGATGAAATTAATAATGCAGTTTTTCGTTTTATGCGACGGAAATAATCACGTAAATTTTGATCTAATCTGTACTTGTCTTGAATTTGAATAATTTCGCCCCGACAAACTTCTATTAAAGTTTTCGATAAAATTTCGTGTACCCGCGGTGATTCAATTTCAGTAATGCGTTCTAATGCTCGCGCCAAAATAAAATCACCCGTATACATTGCTACACTATTATTCCACTGCGCTTTAACGGTTGGTTGACCTCTACGAATTTCTGAGTCATCAATAACGTCATCGTGGACGAGTGAAGCCATATGGATTAATTCGAGTGGAACAGCCACTTTTTTCATCACATCGATGTCATAGTTCCCAAATTTTCCTGCAAGCAAAACAAAAACAGGTCGGATTCTTTTCCCTCCGGCCTGCAATAAATGAAGAGACGCATCATTTAAAAGGAGAGATTCGGAATCCACTGCCTGTTCCAATTCCTTCTCAATCATTTCTAGTTCCGGCTTAAGATCGGAATAGAGCAATTTCAACTTCATCTTTTCCACTTAAAATCCTTCTCCCGCTAATTTACTTTTTTAATTCCTAAATGGAGGGCTGCGGCGCCTCCTGTATAAGGTTTGTATTTTACTTTTTTAAATCCGACTTCTACAAATAATTTCGCTAATTGCTTCATGCCTGGAAATGATTTTGCCGATTCTTGCAACCATGAGTATTCTTTATAACTTTTAGCAAAAAGCTTACCGAATACCGGCATGATAAAACGGAAATACATTCTAAAAAATGGTTTAAATACGATATTTTCAGGCTGTGATGTTTCAAGACAAGCAATCATGCCCCCTGGTTTCAAAACACGATGCATTTCAGCTAGCGCTTGACGATAATCGGGTACATTGCGCAAGCCAAAACCGATTGTTGCAAAATCAAAAGAATTGTCCGGATAAGGTAGAGACATTGCATTTCCTTGAATCAATTTAATTTGCGGCATATCTTTTGTTTTATCATGACCAACATTCAACATGTTCTGACTAAAATCGAGCCCGATTACTTGTCCAGTTTCTCCCACTGCTTCGCCTAATGCAATTGTCCAGTCAGCTGTTCCGCAGCAAACATCGATAGCTGAGGCACCTTTTGGTACTTGCATTTTAGACATCGTATCTTCACGCCATTTATTATGTTGCTGAAAACTGATCACTGAATTCATTTGATCGTAGTTTTCAGATATTTTTTCAAAAACTTCGTGGACTCTCTGTTCTTTCGTTTTAGGCATCTCAGTCATCCTTCTCGGGTCAGCTGCTCAGCTCTATGCTGGTGCGGGGTTATTTGATGGAGCAGAAATTGTGCCAATTCATAATCAAGTGCACAATCGGCGATAGACGCCAAGATCTGTTCATGCAGGCTATCCAACTTTTCCATTAGCCAGTATTTAGTATAATTTTCATGGACTAGATTTGTATTTAACTCACGTAGCAAATGCGTGTAATGTTTAGATTGAAGTCGATTTAACTCTTCAGTATAACGTATATAAAGAAGCGCATTTTTTGCTAATGGTCCATATTCGGTATAACCATAGAATGTATAAAATGACATTAAAAGTTCGGTTTCAATAACGGTAATTGCTTGTTCGATTTCTTCGACCGTTCTGTAATTCTTTTCGAAAAAAGATGTTTTGCTTTCACTTACTTTAATAATAGCTGTTGCCAATCGTTGGACTAACTCAATATTTTTAGTGTTTACCAACATTTGATAATAAATACCACTGTATAAGTCCCCAGCTAACACCGTAAGTTGCTGTTCTTTAATAATAGGGGCATCTTCTTTTATTTGATCATGCGCATGCAATGCCGCATAAACGATGGAAACCGTATTTGCAGAGGCTTCAATATCTGGCGACCAATTTTTTCCACTAAAAAATGGCAATAGTAAAAAAAACAAACGGGACTCTTTGACAGAGGGACCTTCTGTAAATTGATCGAGCGTCCGCTGTCGCACAGCTTTTAAGACCTCGATTTCCATTGAGATAATTTTCGATTGTATTTGATGTCCCTTCATACTGCTTGCTCCATTCATGATTTAGCCATACTTTAATAGTATATCACAGGCATAGCCCTGCCTTCACCAATATCGTTATTTTTTAGCTTCGCTTTCAACGATACCATGGGCAGAATGAATCTCCGCTTTACCACGAATCTTCATAGCTGAAGTGTGTTCAGTAAACTGAGCAATCATCACTTCGCCTTTATCCAATTTTTCAGTATGGTGAAATTTTGTATCGTTCCCTCGAGTCAATCCAATAACGTTAACGCCATCTTCTTGAGCGCGAATAATAATGTATTCTGTCTGAGCCATATTCACACCTACTTTTATAGTTTTAGTTCATATTGATATAAGTAATTACTTCTGAACGTTTAATTGCATCAGTTTCAAAAACTCCTCTGGAAACAGCTGTTACTGTTTTGGCTCCCGGCTTTTTGATCCCTCTCATAGTCATACACATATGTTCTGCTTCAACCATGACGTAAACACCATGCGGGTTTAATGTTTCCATTAAAGATTCAGCAATAGAAGAGGTAATACGCTCCTGTAGCTGAGGACGTTTAGAAACCGTTTCAACAGCGCGAGCCAATTTACTTAATCCAGTTACGACTCCATCACGAGGAATGTAAGCAATATGTGCTTTCCCGAAAAAAGGCACGAGATGATGCTCACACATCGAATAGAACGGGATGTCTTTAACTAGCACTAATTCTTCATGACCTTCATGAAAAACAGTTTTGAAATACTCTTTGGGATCTTCTTTTAATCCAGAAAATACTTCCGCATACATCTTAGCTACCCTTTTCGGCGTATCTTGTAACCCTTCGCGGCTTACGTCTTCGCCAACTGCCTCTAAAATCATCAAGACTGCCTGCTCGATTTTATCAAGATCTACTTTTTGTGTTTTCACATCTATCACTCTGCTTCCCCCTGTTGAAGACAATTCGGTTATTTGTTGAACAGCTAATTGGCTGCTAGTTTATTTTATATAGCTAAACTCAGTTTTATATTAGTTTGTAACTTTAGGAAACTAAGATGGCTGTTTCCGCTTTTCTGTCTGTCTAGCTGCAGGAGCCAGCTCCTCGAGGTCATAAGTCGTGCTGGCTGTAAGGCTTAAACGCCACTTCGCCACCCCACCTTATGCCTGTTGGAGCTGAGACGTCTCCTTCCGCTTTTCTCACATGAATCGTAGCATACGCACAGGTGTTTCGCAAAATTGTTGGCTCAAAAAAAGGATGACTTTTGCAAGATTGTGTCTCGCAAAAGTCATCCTATGTACAGAGGCTAAAGCTTACTTCACTGCGTCTTTAAGCGCTTTACCTGGCTTAAATGCAGGAACTTTGCTTGCAGCGATTTCGATTTCAGCACCAGTTTGCGGGTTACGTCCTTTGCGGGCCGCGCGTTCGCGTACTTCAAAGTTACCGAATCCGATCAACTGTACTTTTTCACCTTTAGTTAAAGCGTCTTGAATCGTCTCAAATGCAGCGTCAACTGCTTTGGCAGCGTCTTTACGTGAAAGTTCAGCTGCTTCAGCAACAGAGTTCACTAATTCTGTTTTGTTCATGCTATTCACCTCCTCTCAAAGGGGATGCAACCATCAATCCTGTAAAAAGAGTATCACATCGAAAATCGCATAGCAACAACAAACAGCCCACTTTTCCAATAAACACACTAAATACTAACAAAATCTTCTAAAAAGCAGCTTTTTCTATTAAAAACGCGTTAAATCAAGGGTTTTACTCTGTTAAAAAAATTGGTTCATTTTCTTCGTTTATAGTGTATGGAAGTGAATAAGCTGGTAAGACCGGAAAGTCTTCATAGAGGATAAATCGAATATCTTGTCCTGGTTCTAACTCACCTTCGTACTCTTGAAGTTCTGTAAAAAGATCCATTGCGTAATCAATGTAAACGTCTCCGCTTCCAGTTATCACCAACGGCAAGTTTCTACCACTATAAGGGCTTACTACTGTTGGTTCTTCTGAAAATCCCATTGCTTTATGGTTAAACTTGTAGACATTGTCTGCCAATATTTCAGCAATTGGTGCTTTACCGCCATTGGCGCTTTTTCGAACATTTACAGATCGAACCGCATCTGCCGCTTGTAAGTCGACTAGTTTGACCGTCGGATTTTCTTCAACATCTACTAATACATATTGAAAAATCCCACCCGTTTCAAATGCATTGGATGGTATTTCTGCAGTATAAGCTGGGACAATTTTCGAAAAATCGACAGGATATTTTATATATTGATCTATATCCATATCTCGAGTTTTGATCGGCAATAATCCACTTGTTGCATCTCTATACTGGTTTACTGCATTTTGTACAGTATTTAATTGGTCTTCGTAAGGAACTTGATTTTCTGCTTTCTCGCTTTGTGGATAACCACAGGCTGTCAAAATCCCAATCATTATCAACAATAATAACAGCATTGATATTTTTTTCAATTTTCTCACCTCAAGCGCCACCTGTCGGTCCACTGAATACTGTGAATATCATGATAAAAAATCCAAGAATCAGCAAAATATATGCAACTAGCGCAAAAATAAACTTAAGTATGCCGTTTTGCAATTTGTATCTACTTAAATAGATTAATCCCATAGAAATTAATAAAAAAGCAATTCCGGCAAATGATACCCACATTTTGTCTAACGCACTCATAATTGCCCGCCTTTCGTAGTGTTTCAAACCATAGTATAGCATAAAAAAAGAAGAGTCAGCCTTAAGCATCCTCTTCTTTTGTGACAATTAAAGCAAGTCGACTAAGTCTTCCATTTCGTTCTTTTTCGTGCGTCCCATTAAATTCCCAACTGCGTCATCTGTCGACACATTGTCAAACAGCACAGCATAAAGTGCAGCTGTAATTGGCATAGGCACATCATAAGCCTCTGACAACTGGTAAGCAGCTTTTGTTGTTCGTATTCCTTCGACGACCATGCCCATTTCTTCAAGCACTTCGTCTAAAGTTTTCCCTTTACCCAGCATGTTTCCAGCGCGCCAATTGCGTGAGTGTACACTTGTACAAGTAACTATTAAGTCGCCTACACCGGTCAATCCTGAAAAGGTCAAAGGTGTTGCACCCATCTTGACACCGAGTCGAGCAATTTCTGCTAGCCCACGTGTCATGATAGCTGCTTTTGCATTATCACCAAAATTTAATCCATCTGTAATTCCGACAGCTAATGCAATAATGTTTTTCAAGGCTCCACCGATTTCAACACCAATTACATCCGTATTCGTGTAAACACGGAAGTAGCTATTCATAAACAGATCCTGAATGCGCACAGCTGCTGCAGTGTTCTCACAGGCAGCTGTAACCGTTGTTGGATGCTCTTGTACTACTTCTTCAGCATGACTTGGTCCAGATAAAACGACCACTTCTTCAATCCATTGTTCTGGTATTTCTTCACGAATCATTTCACTGATACGTTTTAACGAATCTGGTTCAATTCCTTTAGAAACATGAACAAATAATACTTTACGATCGAGATTTTTTTTGATATCACGACAAACTTCGCGAATTGCTTTTGTAGGCACTGCTAAAACAAGAATATCACCGTGTGCAACTGCTTGTGGCAAATTACTTGTTGCCTTTAAGCTCTCTGGAAGTTGTGTATCTTTTAAATAGCGTTTGTTTGTATGCTGGTTGATTTCTTCAGCTTGCTCTTGACGATGTGTCCAAAGCAATAAATCATGACCATTTTGAGCTAACACGTAGCTCAGCGCAGTACCCCAGCTTCCTGCTCCAAAAACAGAAACTTTTTCCATAAGTTAAAACCACCTTTACCTTAAGTACGAGCTCTCGTTATAAGACGCAGAGGTGTGCCTTCAAAGTCGAAGCTTTCGCGAATTCGATTTTGTAAGAAACGTTCATAACTAAAGTGCATCATTTCCGGATCGTTTACGAAGACAACAAATGTTGGTGGTTTGATAGCCACTTGCGTTGCATAATATAGACGCAAACGACGACCTTTGTCGGATGGCGCAGGATTCATTGCAACTGCATCTTCAATAACTTCATTTAAAATACTTGATTGGATACGGCGTGAATGGTTATCGTTCACTTTATTAACTATTTCTAAAATGTTATGCACGCGCTTGCCACTGATGGCAGAAACGAACATAATTGGTGCATAATCTAAAAATAAGAAATGCTCGCGAATTTTACGAGTCATGACATTCATCGTTTTTTCGTCTTTTTCGACAGCATCCCATTTGTTGACAATAATAATCACTGCTTTACCCGCTTCATGAGCATATCCAGCAATTTTTTTATCTTGTTCTTGAATACCTTCTTCGGCGTTCAAGACTACTAAAACAACGTCTGAACGTTCAATAGCACGCAATGCTCTTAAAACACTATATTTTTCAGTTGTTTCATAAACTTTCCCTTTTTTACGCATACCAGCAGTATCAATAATGACGTACGGTTGCTCATTATACTCATATTGTGTATCAATGGCATCGCGCGTTGTTCCAGCCACTTCACTAACAATAACTCGTTCTTCTCCTAAAAATGAGTTTACAAGAGAAGATTTACCAACATTTGGACGACCGATTAATGAAAATTTAATGACATTGTCAGGATATTCCTCATCATCGTCTTTCGGGAAGTTTTTAGCAACTTCATCTAATAAATCACCCAATCCTAAACCGTGAGATCCTGAAAGTGGGAATGGTTCACCCATTCCTAAAGTATAGAAATCATAGATCATGTGACGCATATCAGGATTATCGATTTTATTAACTGCTAAAATAATTGGTTTTTTTGTTTGATATAAAATTCTTGCTACTTGTTCGTCTTGAGCCGTAACGCCATCGCGTCCATTTACAAGGAAAATAATGACATCTGCTTCATCCATAGCAATTTCTGCTTGTTGACGAATTTGTTCCAGGAATGGCTCGTCACGTAAATCAATGCCTCCTGTATCTATAATATTAAATTCGTGTGTTAACCAATCTGCCGAGCTGTAAATACGGTCACGCGTCACTCCTGGAATATCTTCCACAATTGAAACCCGTTCTCCTACCACGCGATTGAAAATCGTGGACTTACCAACGTTCGGCCGGCCAACTATTGCTACTACCGGTTTTGCCATAATAAATTCATCCTTCCACTTCTGATATGCCTATTATACACGAAAAAGGCGATGTCATCTGTTAAATGTCCATCGCCTTTAAATGTGCAATATTCAGTTTTTCGCAACACTTGCATAAGATGCTGGATTAAAGCCTCTAACAGTTAAATATTGTGCCAATTCTCCAGATATTATTGCAGGACATTTCTGTAATTCCATTAAGTTTTTTGCGCCTAACGCTGTCATCATCATAGCCAAATCTTCATATACCGAGTGGATATCAGTGATTAGCTGCTTTTCTCCATCTTGCATAGCGGTTTTCAAAAAAGAGCCAGCTAGACCAACCGCATCCGCCCCTAATAAGAATGATTTGATCATATCTCCGGCATTTGAGATCCCGCCCGATGCTAAAACGGTTTTTTCAAATATGCTTTTTACTTCTACTATCGCAGCGGCTGTTGGAATGCCCCAATCTTCGAAATATGACAACTTTTTTTGGCGACGCTTATTTTCAATAGATGCGAAGTTTGTTCCACCAAAACCACTGACATCTATAGCGGAGATCGAACAATCGCTAAGTTTTTCCGCTGTTTCTCGTGATATACCAAAACCAGTCTCTTTGACAATTACAGGTACACCAACTTCTTCAGCTATAGCCTGTATTCGCTCAAGAGCACCGCGAAAATCGCGGTCTCCTTCTGGCATCGTTAGCTCTTGCACAACATTTAAGTGAATTTGTAGCGCATTAGCTTCAATCATTTCTACTGCATCTCTAGCTTGTTGCAGAGTTGCTTCACTCCCTAGATTACTAAAGAAAATGCCATCTGGATTTTCTTTTCTCACAATAGCATAAGTCTTTCTTTCATTAACATCTTTGAGTGCTGCCATTTGCGACCCTACCGCCATTGCCATGCCCGTTTCTTTTGCTACACGAGCTAAAAGACCGTTCAATTGTTGCGTATTGTGTCCACCGCCTCCCGTCATTGCATTAATAAAAACAGGTGATTTTAAATTCAAATCACCTGTTTTTGGTTTTATGCAAATATCGGATACCGCTGAATCCGGCAAAGCTTGGTGAACAAAACGAATATCATCAAACATGCTTTTCTTGCTTTGTCCTGTTGATAAAGCAAATTGTATATGATCCATTTTACGTTCAGCTCTCGACATCTTATTCGGATTTAAAACCTTTTAGTTTATCACCGATAACGTCACTGATTGAGAAACCAGATGACTCTTCAGGCATATCGTAATTTGAGAAATCTTGCTCACCTTGTTTTTCTTGCAATTCTTTAATGCTTAAGGAGAGACGTTTATCAGCTTTATTGACTTCTAAAACTTTCACTTCTACTTTTTCGCCTTCGGTCAAAACCTCGTTTGGTGTTGCAATGTGTTTATGTGCAATTTGAGAAATGTGAACTAAACCTTCTACTCCAGGTAAAACTTCAACAAAAGCACCATAGCTAACCAATCGCTTGACAGTTCCTGTATGAACAGATCCCTTAGGCGCTTTTTCATCAATAGCATCCCACGGCCCAGGAAGTGTATCTTTGATCGATAATGAAATCCGTTCAGAATCACGGTCAACAGATAAAACTTTGACTGTCACTTCTTGACCTTCTGTTACCACATCCGAAACTTTTTCAACATGTTCATGCGATAATTGAGAAATATGGACAAGTCCATCTACCCCACCTATATCGACAAAAGCTCCAAACGAAGCAATCCGCTGAACCTTTCCTTTTAACTCATCACCAGCATGGATGTTATCCATAACTTGTTCTTTTTTCGATTCTTTTTCATTCTCAACAACTGCTCGATGAGAAAGGATTAACCGATTATTTTCTTTTTCCATTTCGACAATTTTAAATGTTAGTTCTTTTCCTTTGTAATCTTCAAAAGACTCGACAAAATAGTCTTCTACTAGTGATGCAGGAACAAATCCACGCACGCCTAAGTCGACAACTAAACCACCTTTAACAACATCTTTTACTTCAGCTTCGATGATTTCACCCGATTTAAATTTTGTTTCCAACTCGTCCCATGCCTGTTCAGCATCAACTTTGCGTTTAGATAAAACAAAATTCTCATCTTCGACTTTAGTAATGATTAGCTCCAATTCGTCACCAACTTCGACTGAATCTGAAGCTTTTTCAATGTGTAAGCTAGATAACTCACTGATTGGGATGATCCCATCAAATGGCGCACCATCAATCGTTACCGTAACTGCCTTTTCTTCGATTTTTGCTACTACCCCTTTAACGCGATCTCCTGTTTGGAAGTCACGGTTTTCCATCTTATTCGTTTCCTCTGACATAAGTAGCCCTCCTTCACAAACTATCCACCTTCTATTTTATTCGAATTCTCTAATAAAAACAAAAATTATCACTTATTCCCTGAATAGTCATCTAGAATTTTTTGGATACTCGCCATTATAACTTCAGTTACTTCCTCGACAGATGCTTTTCGCTCACGAAAAGGCGCCATTTGAATTGGTTCACCATAAACTACTTGTACTTTTCGGAATGCTTTATATGGTCCGATAATCGCACATGGCATAACGTCTGCATTGCCTCGTAACGCAAAAAAACCTGCTCCACTAAGACCCTTTTTCAATACGCCGTCTGTTGAACGCGTACCTTCTGGAAACAATCCAACTACATCGCCGTTTTTCAATATCTTTAATGCGGTACGCAATGCTTCACGATCGCTCATGCCCCGTTTAACCGGAAATGCATTTACTTTCGGTAAAATTGATTTAAGTATTGGTGCATTGAAAAGCTCTTCTTTTGCCATGAAATGAACCGTCCGAGGAGCAGTCATTCCGACAACCGGTGGATCTAGAGCATGGATATGGTTGGAACAAAGAAGAATGCCGCCATCTTTTGGAAAATTATCTGTGCCGATTACTTCAAACCGGTAAAGAGGACTTAATATTGTTTTTACAAGACCTTTACCAAATGCATATAAATTCACTTTAAACCAACCTCTCTTCAGCTAATTTCAATATTTCTTGAGCCGCTTGTTCTATTGTCAAAGCTGTAGTATCCAAATATATAGCATCTTCCGCCTGACGTAATGGAGCTACTTCACGTTCACTGTCCATTTTATCTCTCTTAGCAATTTCAGCTTGAAGATCTTCAAGAGACGTCATTATCTCTCTCTTTTGATTTTCCGCAAATCGTCTTCTCGCTCGCTCCTCAACAGATGCTGACATGAAAACTTTTAACGCAGCATCCGGGAGAACATGCGTGCCAATATCCCGACCATCCATGACCACTCCACGACCTTCAGCCAGTAGTTGTTGCAATTCGACCATACGCATACGAACCAATTCATGCGCCGCCATTTGTGACACCGATTTTGTTACATTTTGTGAACGTATTTCTTCTGTAATATTACGTTTATCAAGAAAGACTAGCTGACCATTTTCAGACGGCTGCAAGTCAATTTCAGTTTCTGCTAATAATTTTCCGGCTTCTTCGTTACTCGCCATATCAATTCCTGTTGCTAAAGCTTTCATCGTAATAGCACGGTACATAGCACCAGTATCGATGTAAACATAACCCAACTTTTCTGCTACAATTTTCGCTATCGTGCTTTTTCCAGCAGCTGCCGGTCCATCGATTGCTATTTGTATCGGTTTCATCAAAATAGTCACCTCATCCTAAGTATTCATCATATTTTAACATAAAAAAAAAGTCTTCATGTGTAAGACTTTTTTAGTATTCACTTTAATCTTCTGAATGTCCCCGCGAACTATGATCGCTATAATGTGACATCGAAAGTTGGTGAGCTTGCTTTGCTTTTTGAAGACCAAACCACCATAAGAACAGCATGAATGGAATTGCTCCGTACACGATATTATCGTATATATACAAACTCATATTATACGCAAGATGCAAAATTACCGAGCTAACAATAGCCCAGCCAATCCACCGTCTGCGCTTATTACTTTTGCTAAATTTGGCTTTACCAAAATAATAACCCATTACTACCCCAAATAATGCATGACTCGATACCGGTAAAAACGCACGAATAAAAGCTGTTTGTAAGCCAAATTCTAATAAGTATAAAATATTTTCGACTGTTGCAAACCCGAGTGAAACGCTAGCACCATACAAAATGCCATCATATGGATCTTCAAAATCGACGTGACGATAAATAGCTATTAATATTACTAACCATTTGAAAAACTCTTCAATGATGCTAGAAAACACTACATTTTGTATAAAACTATTTGTAAAAACACCTTCAGCATCAAAGACATATTGAACAAAAAGAATTGGAAATGTTAAAACAGCTCCATAAACAAAACTTTGAAACAGCAACTTCGAAGGTTCGCCAGCAAATTGATCGCGTAAATAAAAATAACTAAAAAGCGCCAGACCCGGGGCTATTGCTACTGTTAGTAAAATAATCATACGCGTACCCCTTTAGTTGGATTACACTTATTTTTCAAACTTATGTGTATATTTTTCATGTCATATAGAAAACTTATTGAAATTTTATCTTTCAAAAGCATTTGCTTGAATCAGGTCTTGAGTCGATAACAATACTGCAAGCTTTATACGCGCTTTCTTACTGTCGTAATCACTCCCAAGAATCACACCGCGAGTCAATAGATCATGAGCGCTGCCTGGATAGCTATATGTAGGATAAGTGTTTCCTTCTTCAGCACTAGTTGTCAAGACGACTGGTATACCCTGTTTGATCGCATGATCAATCGCATCTATCATATGAGGGGATACTTGCCCCCTACCGGCCGCTTCTAAAACAATCCCTTTTGAAGGTCCCGCTACTAATTGTTCAATTAAAAAGCCATCTTGTCCTGAATGGCATTTAATAATATCCACACGCGGTAATTGATCATTCACCATATGTACTTCATGCATAATCGGTTTCTGGTAAATACGTACAGTATCGTTATCAATAATCCCAAGATAACCATGACCAAACGAGTCAAAACCTTGTAAATTACTAGAGTGAACCTTCTTAACGTATTTCGCACTATAGATACGCTCATTAAATACGACGACAGCTCCTATCCCGCGCAGGTTCGGCTCAACAGCTACGTATATAGAGTTCTGTAGATTCGAGTAAACATCTGTGCCAACTTCTTCTGGGGACCGCTGAGAACCAGTGATAACTACTGCACGATCGTCATCAATCGTTAAATCTAAAAAGTAAGCTGTTTCTTCTAATGTATCTGTTCCGTGTGTTACAACAACTCCTTCAACTTCAGGATCTTGTAATTCTTTTAGGATCGCTTGTCTAATTTCCATCATTTGTTCAAAACCAATATGCATACTTGGCAACTGGAAGGCATCAACTACTTTAACTTCAATTTCTTCTGGGAGCTGGCAAAGCTCTGCTAATTCTTTCCCTGAAATTGCTCCAGATTTTAACCGTCCATCTGAAATTTCTCGACTGGCAATTGTTCCGCCTGTTGTAATCAATGATACTTTTTTCTTCATCCCAAAACTCCCCTTCTAAATCATAAAATTATACGTTTATGTATAGACGGTAAAAAAAGAAGGCACGATTATGCTATACCTTCTTTTTTTGCAATAGCTTCCGCAATTTGCAGTCCATGAAAGCGCCCATTTTCAATAAAAATCTCATTCGCATTATTCCCTGCTGCTATAACACCGGCAATATATAAATTATCTACATTGGTTTCCATCGTTTGCTCGTCAAAAGTGGGTCTTCCGCTTTGTTGATCAATGGAAATGCCCATAGATCTTAAAAATTGATGGTCTGGATGATAACCAATCATCGCAAATACAAACTGGTTCGGAATCGATTCTTTTTGATCATTAACGGTTAGCTCAACAAAGTCATCCGTGATACGGTCTACCATCGAGTCAAATAACATCGTAATTTCGCCTTTTTTCACTAACCCATCAAATTCCGGTAAAATCCAAGGTTTAATGCTTTTAGAATAACTCGTTCCGTGGTAAGAAACCGTTACTCTACTACCCGCCTTGTGCAAAGCTAATGCGGCATCTACAGCTGAATTTTTGCCACCAATCACTAAAACATCCTGATCAAAATAAGGGTGTCCTTCTTTAAAATAATGCATCACTTTTGACAAATTTGCGCCTTCTACTTCAAGTTTGTTTGGTTGGTCGTAATAACCAGTCGCAGCGACTACATATTTTGCCTGATATTGACCTTTTGACGTCGTGACTTTATAAAGGCCTTCTTTTTCAACTTGTTCAACTGTCTCGAAAGGTCGCACTTGAATACCACTTCTCTTAACAACTTCTCGGTAATATACGAGAGCTTGATTTCGTTTTGGTTTGCGACCTTCAATGATAAAAGGAACGTCTCCTATAGACAACTTTTCACTTGTACTGAAAAAAGTTTGATGAGTTGGGTAATTGAAAATGGCATTAACAATATTCCCTTTCTCAATAACAGTTGTTTGCAATCCTAATTTTTTCAACTCAATCGCAGCTGATAGTCCGCAAGGGCCGCCTCCTATGATAAGGGCATCTACATATTCCATTTCAAAACATCTCCTGTAATTAATCCTCATATAAGCATAAAGGACTTATGCTTTGTTTGCCAAACTTTATTCTCTCACTGTCTTTGGAATAATTGTCAGCAAATGATATTCAGCCGGAGCACCTAACCTAAGATGTAAAGTCGTTGTGCCGAATCCATTTGTAATCAGTTCAATTCGATCATTTTTATATTTCATAGCACCTTTTTTAAACATTCCAAATGGACCTACCCGAATTTGACCGCCATGTGTGTGCCCAGCAAGTAACAAATGGGCTGAATATGGCTTTTTAATCTTCCAAAAATCAAAAGGTGTATGTGAAATAAAAATCACGGTATCTTGTTTCTCAACATTGCTAAATGCGTTTTGTAACCCATCAGGCTTATATGCAAAATGATCAATTCCAACCAACTTCAATTGTGAATTGTTAAATAAAGAAACTGATTTATCTTCTAATATAATTACATCGTATTGATCAAATATTTTTCTAAGAGCTTGTTCATCTACTTCTCGGTCGTTATTTCCCCAGACAAAATAGACAGGTGCAAGAGAGCGTAAGTTTTTAACGTTTTTAGCTACTCGTTCAAGTGGTACACCTTTTTCAACTAAATCCCCACCAATTACAATTACATCCACAGGTAAATTGGTAAATTCTGCTTTAATACTTCTTCGGTGGATGTCAGCAATAAACAGCAAATTAAATGGCTCAAAAGGTTTTTTTGCAGGCAAGCTAATTGTTTTTTTCACAACATTTTCTGAAAAAGCATTTCGTATCATATACAGCAGCAGAGATAATGCTAAAAATCCAAACCGCATTAAATATTTCATGTAGAGCTTCCTTTCATATAAAGAAGAAAAAAACATAAGCAAGGCTTATGTTTTTCTTTCATTTTACTATTTGTCTTCTGCAATATCCAATACTCGGAAGCCAGATTTTTCAAGTTCTTTGACAAAGCGATCGATATTGTCTTTCTTTTCAACCTTTAATACGATACGTCGAACCATTTTATTTGTCTCATCAAAAGTAACTAAGGAAATTACAGACTCCTTGTATTTCTCAATAATTTCTCCTAATCGTCCAATGCGACCTTCTGATTCTACAGAAGTAAAAGTAATTCGATATCCTGGTTTATCAATACCGAATGCACTTTGTAATTGGTTAACAATGTCAAAACGAGTAACAATTCCTAGGAATTGACCCTTGTCAACTACTGCAATGATTGGAAAATCATTAAGTTCGACTAAAGCCTTTTCATAAACATCGTTAATTGTTAAGTAAATTTCTTGGTTTACAATTACATCACTCACTTTAGTTGAGCTAATGAATTCTTCTTTTGATTTCCCTGAGTAGAAAAACGCACGATATGCATGGTACCAAGTAAAGATACCTTTATACTCTGATCCATCAACTACAGGCAAAGCATCGATTGTGTGTTTTTCTAATAAGTCGAAGCCTACTTGCACTGAATCTTCTAATTTCACTGTATAACATTTTTCTCTTTTTACCATTACACTTTTAACAAACATGTATTCGCCCCACCTTCTATTTTTTTGCTTTTATCTTTCATTTACTATTGTAACCTCATCACTACTTATGGCAATGTCAAACTTTGCCCTGGGCTAATACTATTCGATCCTAAACCATTTGCTTGTTTGATTTTTTCTACAGCGGCAGCTGCTCCTGCTGCACCGTAATTATTAACAGCAATTCGATATAGCGTTTCACCAGGTTTCACTACATAAGTTTTGCCTGATGCGCTCGGAGTTTCTTCTTTTTTATCTGCTTCTGCTTTGGCTTGAGCATCCGCCTTCGCTTTTGCTTCAGCTTCTTTTTTTGCTTGTAGATCAGCTGCAGCCTTCGCCTCGGCATCCGCTTTTGCTTGGGTTTCTGCTTGGGCTTCTGCTTTTTCTTTTTCTACTTGTGATTGGGCTTCTGCTTTTTCTTGTTCTACTTTTGCTTTTGCTTCGGCTTCAGCTTTTTCTTTTTCTGCTTTTGCCTCAGCTTCTGCTTTTGCTTTATCTGCTTCTTTTTGTTCTTTTTCTTCTTTTTCCGCCGCAGCGACAGCAGCACTAGATGGCTCAGCATTCATTTCAAAACTTACTTCGTTCTCTGTAGGTTTGGCTGTCAAAGTATCGTTGGGTTCAAAAAAGAAAGCTACATAAATCAATAAAGAAACTGGAATTAAAATAAATATAAAAAACAACACCGGCATTAAAAGACTTTTACTTTTTTTAGCTTTAGGCTTTTGGGCTTGCCTTTGAGCTGCTCTAGACAATTCTGATTTGTTACCTACTGAAATTTCTTGCCGATTCTTTTCAATCGACTCATGATAACTATGATTCCCCATACTTGACTACCCCTATCTGTACTAATATATCTATTATGACGAAAAAAGGCTCATTTGTAAATGACAGTTAATGAAATCCTTATATAGGTAATATTACACTTAAACGCTCATTCCAATCAAGAGGTATTGGCTTTTTATTAGAAAAAGAAAATGCTTCGAAAACTTCATAATTAATCCCATCATTCACGCAACAATTGTCAGGTTTGTCTAGAAGTTCTTGGTCAAAACTGCTGATTATATAACTTCTTATACAATTATCGCTCGAGATTAGCTCTCGAATTTTCGCCGCTTGTTTCTTTTTGCCTTTTCTTAGCCCTTCAATTTGACTTATTACGCCGGCTAACGGTAATTTTGTCATCCAATAAGCAATAACTCGAAATGCGGTTTCTCTTACGATTCCTCGATCTATTAAATAAGTCGCTGAAGGTCCATCATTAAAAACAGCCTCTATTTCATGTCGTGTTGGCAAGTCATCCGTCACTAAGCTTTCAAGCAAAGCTTCATCTCCTTGAGCATAGAGCAATGTCGCCAAAGCAGGCAATCCATCTCGACCAGCTCTTCCAACTTCCTGCACGTACCCTTCAATCGAAGTTGGAACTTGAAAATGAATAACTTGTCGTATATTTGCAATATGCACTCCCATACCAAAAGCATTTGTAGAACAAATCCACTCTACCTCTCTGTTTTGGAACTGCTGTTGAACAAAAACTCGATCTTGATGTTCCATTCCCCCGTGGTAAAAAGCAGATGAAATCCCTTGTTCCGTTAAAAGCATAGACAGCTCTTGGGACTTTTTTCTTGTACCCGCATAAATAATTCCAGGACCTTTAAATTTCAGGATAAAATCTTTCAAAAACTCAAGCTTTTTATGGGTGTCTTCAAATTTCTTTATATCGTAAACAATATTTTTTCTATCCATTGGATGACAATAAATAAAAGGTTTTATGAGTGCCAAATACTCTTTTATTTCTTCAGTAACTTTGTCTGTAGCAGTAGCAGTCAGCGCTAAAACTTGAGGGAATTTCAAATCGGGTAAAATTTCAGAGATCCGCAGGTAATCAGGCCGAAAATCAAAGCCCCATTGAGAAATACAATGAGCTTCATCGGCTACTAATAAAGAAACCCGTATTTCTTGCAGCTTTTTCTTAACAAACGGCTGAACTAGCATTTCCGGTGAGATAAAAATAAATTTATAAGAACCAAGCTTTTTCATAATTCTCTCTTTGTCTTCTGGTTTTAAAAAAGAGTTTATTGCAACGACTGATTTTTCACCCATTTTTTTTAATTGAGCTACTTGATCTTGCATCAACGACAACAATGGAGAAACTATTAATATACTATCTGGCAAAATTTTTGCCGGCAATTGATAACAAATTGACTTTCCCATTCCGGTTGGCAACAATGCAATAACATCTTCACCAGCTACTATCTTTTCAATCACTTCCTTCTGCCCAGGACGAAAGGAAGAAAAGCCATAAGTAGTGTACAATAATTTCTCCAAATTCATTAATGTTCCTCCTTGACTGCCAATGCGAGTCGTATTTGAAAATAGCTCGCTTCGGGTAAATTTTCTTTAATTTCACGTAATCTTTTTGTTTTATTACGGTGACTCTCCGTAATAATTGTTGTGTATAGTTCAGTACTCATAAATGGTTTATAATTGAAATACGGGTCATTCATAGCAAGTTCTACGACATGATCTTCAATGGTACTTGTTTTTAATTGCCTTAAGGAAGCAATTTGTTCTAACGTAAAACCTCTTTCAAACAACTTTTCTGTACGCTGTGCAGTTGCTGTTAGCGAAGACTGTTGAACAATGCCCTCCATTAACCCTAAGAGCATAGGTGACTTTGTTTGCTCTATTACATTCATCCAACTATGCAAAGCTTCAACTGTCATTAATTGTACGTCTAAAACAGATAGTTTTTTAGCCGATGCAATTTGTTGCCATGTTAGACCACTTAATCCAAAACCTGTTAATCGCTCTACTATAATCATTTTATGTGTTTCAGAAATATTGGTTTTGGATAAAGTAGTAAAGAGTTCTTTTTTAAACGCTTGGGCTACTGCTAAATCGCGAAAGTGAATTTGTTGCAAATATTTTTTCACCCACATTTGTACTTCTTCATTATTAACAATAGGATCGAAAATTTTTATGGACTGGCTGACATGGGATAAAGTTTGAACAATTAGTGACAAGCGGCTAAAAAAGAGTTTTTCTTTTCCTCTATATTTCCATCCATTTAGAGAAGACTCGAACGCAGTTAAATTTAATGCCTTTTCTGATAGCTCAAGAACTTGCTCGTTTGCTATCAAATAGCCTTGTGTAAATAATTGTTGAACCACTTGGTCATAAGCTTTCTTATCCAATTTTGGCAACACACCAAAATAAGGATAAAGGCCAAAATAGCCAATATCCTGTATTGTTTGTCCGGACTTCTTTCCTTTTATTAAATGATAAGGAGAAGAGATTGTCCGTTGTCGATCGAGTGGCTTCATAATGGCCAAAATAAGTTCACTAAATAACAAGCTTGCACCCCCTAACGGTTTAAGGTTGAAAAACTACTCAAACACCTTTAGAATAAATACGATAGTATAACTGAACTTGTTCGGAGATAAAGGAGTGGAAAACAATATGGCTAAGTATACCATTGTTGACAAGGATACTTGCATCGCTTGTGGTGCTTGTGGTGCTGCTGCACCCGACGTTTATGATTACGATGATGAAGGAATCGCATTTGTTATTTTAGATAATAACATGGGAACTGAACAAGTTCCAGATGAACTCGAAGAAGACATGGAAGATGCATTTGAAGGCTGTCCAACAGATTCTATCAAAGTAGCAGATTCATCTTTTGAAGGCGATCCTTTAAAATACGAAGACTGATTAACAAAAAAAGCGTTCTGGGACAATCCCAGAACGCTTTTTTTGATGTGACCCGGCCTAACCGGGAACTTCAAATTTTCTATATCTTTTATAATAAATAGTAATTTCGTTGTTTTTGAATCCATGTGTGCATGCTGCTAAACATTAGCAAAACGACCGCTGTTAAAAGAACACCTTTGATCAAGTTAAAAGGAAGTATCCCTAAAACAATCATTCCAAATAATGCGTCACCAGTAGTTGGTGGCATATTAAGGAAATACGTATACATTGGAAGGAAAACTAAATAATTTAAAACGCTCATTCCAATTGCCATAATTAGTGTTCCAATTGTTAATCCGAAAGCCATCCCTTTTTTCGTTGCCACTTTATGATAGATGAAATAAACTGGCAAAATAAATAAGAGACTCGTTACGAAATTCGCCATATGACCGACTGGAACTCCTGTAGGACTGCCTGCAAAAAGCCAATCTAAAATGTTTTTAAAGAATGCTACTAAAATTCCCGCAACCGGTCCCATAGTAATTGCTGCGATTAATGCAGGTACATCACTAAAATCTACTTTCAAAAATGCTGGTAATGCTGGTAATGGAAAGTTGAAAAGCATTAATACAAAGGAAATACTGCTCAACATCCCTATCGTAATCATTGTTTGTAGCTTTTTGTTCTTCATATTCCTCTCTCCTTGTAATGATTCACCAGAAGAAAAGTTTGGACTCTGTATTTACACATAAAAACCCTTAAGCATTAAATACTTAAGGGAGAAAAGGCACACTTAATAAGCGTTCCGTCTACATGTAAACGACAAACGTCCGCACCTTCACCTTCTCCCATCCAGACTATACTGTCGGCTTTGGAATCTCACCAAATCCTGCGTTTTACGGCTCGCGGGCTTATGAACAGAGTTCAATTACCGCCGGTAGGGACTTGCACCCTGCCCCGAAGATGAATCGATATTTTGTTATGCCCTAATATTAGTATAAAAAAGAAGGGTTGTAAACAAATTTGTTTACAACCCTTCTACTACTTATTGTATTGACCATTCCAATAAATTAGGTGCTAATGGAATCGGCATTGGTTTAGTAAAGTCAAAACCATTCCAAATTTCCTGTTGGAACCCTTTTACTACCACTTCTTTATCAAAAGTATTAGCAGTCAGTACAAGACTTTCAAGCATACGAACTATATCTAACCGATCCATCGATTCTAAATCGACATTATTCTTAAAATCAACTTCTACGATTTTCTCTGTTTCTAATACTTGATACTCTAAATTTTGCGGAATAGTGGCTTCATATACATCATTGGGCGCATCTGCTAGTGCTGTAATTGCTTGTTTCGCAGAATTAAACGGCATATTGTAACCTGGTGCAAGGTATATTTCGCCATTGTTCGTTTGATAAGAATAATAAGCCAGATTTTTAGCTCCTGGAACTAATTTTTCAACTGGTCCAATTTGAGAAAACTCGATAGGAGAACCTTCTTCATTGGTTACACTAATTTCTTCAACATCAGCAAATGTCTCTGTCATCGTATTCATGTAAACATTAATACTGGCTGAAGCTAAATCATACTGGTGATTCCCCGGCAACGAGTGACGAATGCCAGTAGCTGTCTTCTCTAAAGTCCCAACGTACGGATGATAGTCATCAAATCCTAATGCGACTTCATCTAGTTTATCTGCATATTTCTGATACAGCTCTAATGATGATGGTAAAGTATTTTCGAATGTTTTTGTTATTTCCTCATTTGGAATAAGGAAAGACACTGGTATAACGAATGCATTTTCAGTCATCCCAATAGTCATCAATGTTTGATCACCTATTGACTCTTCATAAACCGCAGTTCGCAACGTTTCCTCTACTTGAGCTGTTGAATATGAATCTGCACTTTCATTACGAGATTCTTCAGCTGCAGGTAAACTTTCTTGTTCCTCTATACTTTCCTGAGTCTTCATTTCTGCCCCATTATTAGAACTGTCTCTATTTTGTGCAGAATCGATACCATTTTGATTGATAATGGAGGAGACCAACAGTCCAACAGCGATAAACGCCAACGCCGCGACAAGAAGCGGTAGCCATCTATTTGGACGCTTATGAACCGGCTCTTTTTGAACCAATTGATTGTATACTTTTTCTTTTGGCCGGTTATCTTTTATCGCGGGGAAACCCTTCAACAAATCTTCGATAGAATCATCGGTCCATTTGTTATTCGGCATTTCCATCTCCCCCTTCCCTAGCTATTAATTTTTCGCGCAAGGCCTTAATTGCACGGTGCTGGGTTGTTTTCACTTTCCCTTCAGTCCAAGCTAACACTTCAGCGGTTTCTGAAATTGATAAATCCTGAAAGAATCGCATAATAACGACCATCTTTTGATCTCCTGTACACGTGTCCAATGCTTTGTATAAAAATATCTTATCTTCGTTTAATAAAGAAACTTCTTCTGGTAGCTTTTCCGATGAAACTAGTTGCTGAGTTTCCCAATCAAAATACTCCATCGAATGTTTTGAGCGAACTGCCGCTTTACGAAAATGATCAATTGCTACATTTTTAGCAATTGAAAAAAGCCATGTTTTCTCAGAACTTCTTCCTTCAAATCGATCATAAGCACGAAACGCACGAATATAAACTTCTTGCATCAAATCTTCCGCAAGATGCCTGTTTTTCACTAGATAAATTAAAAATTGAAAAACATCCTGATGATATTCATCATACAGTCGGTGGAAAACGGAGTCCTTCAATATACTCCCTCCGTTCTTTAGATTGGTCGTCTCTGAAACTGAAAAGTTACATGTCTTTTAAAGGTAATAAAAATACAAATGAAGTGCCCAGCCCTACATTGCTTTCTGCATAAATCTTACCTTCATGAGCTTGGATAATATTGCTCGCAATTGCTAAACCAAGACCTGTTCCGCCTTTTCCAAGCGTTCTCGCCTTATTTGCTTTATAAAATCGCTCAAAGACAAATTCCAAATCTTCTTTTGAAATGCCGACCCCATTGTCATTGATCGAAATCTTCGCGTACTCTTTTTCTTGTTCGACACGAACAACCACTTGCCCTTCTTTAGGCGTATGGCGTATGGCATTATCGATTAGATTCGTCATAACCTGCTCGATGCGATCTTCATCAATCTCAGTTGCCGCCCAATCATCGATAGTCGTTTCGAATGACAAATAGACGCCATTTTCTTTCGCAATTTGAGAAAATTTAAGTGTCATGCGTTCAATAGAGCTGTTTAATTGCACAATTTCTTTATAAAGTCGCATATATCCTGATTCTAAACGAGCTAAGTTTAATAAATCAGTGACCAAACGCCCCATCCGCTGTGATTCTTCGTAAATAATTTTCGTCATTTCGCGACGCTCTTCCTCCGTTGCACCCACATCATCTAAAATCGCTTCACTATAGCCTTGGAGCATAGCAATAGGCGTCCGCAATTCATGGGATACATTTGCGATAAAGTCTTCCCTAAGCTTCTCTAAACGATGCTGTTCTGTCATATTATGCAAAACGGCGACAGCTCCACGTATCGATTCACCACTATACAAAGGGCTAAAATTAATGGCGTAATAGGCACCTTCAATTTCAAGTTCTTCTTCTATCTCTTCCTGAAACCCTATAACATGATCGAGCATATGCAACATTTCTGCAGGCAAAGATCGCGCTTCTGTAGAACCACTTTTTAAAGTCCATTGCTTCAATAGTTTTTCGGCGGGCGGATTACTTAACAAGACGGTTTTATCTTGATTAAATGTGATAACCGCATCTGCCATCGATGTCAAAATGCTTGAAAGCTGTTCTTTTTCCTGATTGATTACTTCAACATGATGTTTTAATTGACGGCCCATTTGATTAAATGCAATGGCCAATTGACCAATTTCATCACTAGAAGTCGCTTTAACTTTTGTATCGAAATTGCCTTTCGCTAGCTCAAATGCACCTTCACGCATTTTCCGAAGAGGTGATGTAATTCGCGAAGATAAAAAGAATGCAAAAAAGGTTGTTAATAAAAGAGCGATAAATGCTGATAAGAATACAATATTGGTCGTACGTTCCGCTGTGCGATCCATTACTTCTAATGACTGGTAAATGAATACAACTCCATGCTCTTCTTCTCCAGTTTTTAATGGACTGGCTAAAACAATATAGGATTCTAGACGATTTTTTTCCGTTAGTGAAGGCAATAGCATTTCCTTCATCACGGTTTCGTTCGTTTCAAACACTTTCTGAAATGCTGGTTCATTTAATATTTCTTGTCGTGTCTTTTCACCATTCAGTCCATCATGAATATAATAACTACTGTCAAAAGGGACTTCCGCTATAACAGCATTTGTTTCAGCACCGATAATATCGCCAATGATTTCTAATGAACTGACTACTTCTTCGTGCTCGTTAAAAATATTTGCAATCATATTTGCTTCGCTATTCAACGCTTCTTCCACCGTCTGACTGTGATAGTTCCCTAAAAACTCTAAGAGTAGGACGGTCACAATAAAAAGGACAAAGGAAACGAGAAGCAGGATCGTAATCCAAAGCTTCCCGACGACACTATTCCATATTCTATTCATTGCCGACCTCAAATTTATAGCCGACACCCCAAACCGTAACAATCATCTTCGCAGCAGATTCTGAAACGCGGTTCAGTTTTTCGCGTAAGCGTTTGACATGCGTATCTACTGTTCGTAAATCACCGAAAAAGTCGTAATGCCAAACTTCTTTTAGTAAATGCTCACGGTCAAACACTTTGTCTGGCGCTTTTGCTAAAAAGTACAATAATTCGTATTCTTTTGGTGTTAAGTTTACTTCTACACCATCAGCCGTGACACGATGTGCATCGTGATCAATCGTCAAATGTGGAAAAACAACAAGATCTTTTGAAGCTGTTGAATTAGAAATCGGAGAATAAGCAGCCGAACGGCGTAAGATTGCTTTAACACGTAAGACTACTTCTCTTGGGCTAAAAGGTTTCACAATATAATCATCTGCCCCAGACTCGAAACCTTCCACACGGTTAGCTTCTTCACCTTTTGCAGTAAGCATAATGATCGGTGTCATTTTAGTTTCACGTAATTCTGTAGCAACAGAGACACCATCTTTTTCAGGCATCATCAAATCAAGCAAGATACAATGATAATCTTTTTCCAAAGCCATATCTAATGCTTGAACTCCATTTTCTGCTTCTTCAACTACATAGCCTTCACGTTCTAAATACATTTTCAATAAACGTCGAATCCGTTCCTCATCATCTACTACTAAAATCGTAATTTCCTCTGACATACTAATCCCTCCAACTTTCTACTGTTATGTCTCATTGTACCGATAACTTTTGCAAAAATAAAGAAAAGTGTAAAAGAACTCGATAGTCCTAATCAAAATAAAAGGCCCTTTCCGTTACCGGAAAAGGCCTGCTTGTTATGCGTAAGAATGCAACCCGGCGATTATTAAGTTTACAGCAACCAAGTTAAACATGATGATTACAAAACCAAGAACAGCCAGCCAGGCAGATTTCTCACCTTGCCACCCTTTGCCTAAACGCAAATGCAAGTAAGCAGCGTAGAATAACCATGTGATCAATGCCCATACTTCTTTCGGGTCCCAGCCCCAGAAACGAGACCAAGCAATTTGTGCCCAAATCATAGCGAAAATTAATGCACCTAATGTAAATATAGGAAATCCAATGATTACGGCACGATAACCAATTTCATCCATTAATTGCAAGTTAACATTTTTAACAAATGGTTTTAAAATCGCCGCTATCCGTTTTCTGGAAACTAAACGAATCAACCAATAAAGAATTGTACCAATCAAAATTGACCATACAACAGTTGTCAATTTTCCTGCGTGTACAATTGCAGGCATTTCAACAAGCGGTGTCATAGCATCATCCGTTAATGCAACATATTCATTCATGCCGAAGATTGGCGGCATTGTGTACGTCACAGCAGCATCTTTAGCTTCTTTATCAACGTAAGTAAATTCCGCTTCATAACCTGTTAACGAAAAGAAACTACTAGCTATAACAAACCCGAGAACTAGCACAAGTGAATACATAATGGCTTCTAAGCCCATACGTTGCTTCGATTTTTTTGTTAAATCTACAACTTTTAATAAATAAATCAATCCCGCAGCTGCGCTAATTGCCAAAATTCCTTCTGCAATAACTACTGTGCTAACGTGAATCGCTAACCAGTTTGTTTGAAGAGCTGGAATAAGTGGGCTCACTTCACTCGGGAACATGCTCGCAAATGCAATGATTAATAATGCGACCGGCAAAACAATCATGCCCAATACAGGCGTTTTATACAAGAAGTATAAAATGATAAATCCGCCAACTAAAGTCATTCCAAATGCTGTTGTAAATTCGAACATATTACTAAGTGGTGCATGACCTGTTGCTCCCCATCTCGTGAAGAAATAACCAAGATTGGCAGCGAAGCCGATAAGGGTAATGGTGATTGCAACCAGACCCCATCGTGACTCTGATCTAAAGGTTCCTTCTTTGTTTCCCTTGACCGCACCACCAAAAACAAACGTTGCGATAAGATAAGCGACAAAGGCTACGTATAATAAACTTGAACTTATTTCAGCTAACGTCATGACAATACTTCACCTTCCTTTTCCACTTTCTCTTGTTTATCGATTTCATCTTGCTGATCTGTGTAAGCGGGCAATGATGCATACTCAACAACTTGGTCTAAATCTTTTTTCAAGCCAAACCAGTTTTTGTTTGTGTGACCTGCTAGTAAAATGGTCCCGTCAGTTTTATGCTGAATCCAGAATCTACGGTGATTAAAATACATCCCTTGAGCTACACCAATCATAAAGATTAAACCGCCAAGTCCAAGAATCGGTAAAGTCCTGTCTTTACGAACTGTTAACCCAGAAACATCTCGTGTTTCAACGCTTTGGAAAGCTAATTTATAGTCATTGTCACCTAAAGGCTCAACCGTATTTTTAATCGTGATAAAGCTTGTTTCTCCTTCTGGTGTATCCGGAGTAAACAATTTCACTAAAAAGCCTGGGTTGTTCGGTAATGGTGTAGCCGTTTGTGGTTCACCATTTTCAAACCCTGAAAAATCCGGGTAATAACCAATCAATTTAACAGAAGCTCCATCATCAAGTTCATAATCTTTTTTCGGATCAATCAAATCAATAGTCAGTTCACCAAAAGATTCTTCTGTTTCTTTGTTAATAAATGAGAAAGTCATCGCTTTAAGCTCGTCTAGACGGAAGTCCATTTGATAAATAGCGTACCCATCAAATTTTAACGGTTGGTTTACGCGAATCGGATACTCTTTTACCACTTCCTGTCCATCAACTGCTCCAGGCAATGCATCTTCTTTCTTTTTGTACAAAACAATGTCCGTTTGGTAATTTTTTGCAACAGTGCCGACACGATCCAGTGCTTCACCGAAGATTTCTTCTCCGCCTTCACCTGAATAATTTTCTAGTTCGAAGTTTTTGTTTTCCAAGTAATAACCCGGCACTTCAGGAATAGCTCGTGTTTCTCCTTCACGAATCCAAAGACTTTCATCAATATAAAATCCTGGCATCATGCGCAGCATAACCCCAAATAAAAATATGATCAGTCCGATGTGATTAACATAAGGACCCCATCTAGAGTAACGGCCTTTTTCAGCTAATAAGCCATTTTTATCTGTGCGGACTTTATATTTCAATTCGGTTAATTTTTCTTCTGCTTTAGTTAGCGTATCTTCTGCTCCAGGTCCTTCAGCGTAAATTCGCTGCTTGTTCATAAAGCTTGGATGACGTAACACACGTTGGTTTTTTAATGATTTATAAAGAGGAACAAAACGGTCTAAGCTAGCAATAATTAACGAAATGGCTAGCATTCCAACCAATATAATAAACCAAGATGAGCTGTACAAATCATGAAAACCAAGTGTGTGATAGATTTGTCCGACTACGCCATACGTATCCGCGTAATAGTCTTTAATCGTTGCTTCTGTATTAGCAGGAACAAATGCTTGTTGTGGCAAAATTGTCCCAATTGCTGCAGCTACTAGCAATACCACAATAATACTAACACCGACTTTAACACTCGAGAAAAAATTCCAAATTTTATCGATAATCGATTTATTATAAGTTTGTGAGCGTCTTGCTGTTCCTTCGTAGCGCATATCGACCAGTTTGCTGTTTTGATCTTGTTCAGTCAAAGATCGACCGCACGATTCACATAGTTTCGTACCCGGCGGATTTGTATGACCGCATTGACATTGCAATTTTTCCATCCAAAAAATCTCCTTAGTCAGGTTTGATTTCTTCCATAAAGCCCTCAATATCCTGTTCTGTCATTTCGCCTGTAATGATGCGTTGTATATTCCCCTCTGGGTTCACAAGCACTGTCGTTGGCAACGGCCTTATATTATAAGCCGTCATCACACTTTTTGTTTTATCAATCACTACTGGAAAAGACAAGCCGTATTGATCAGCAAAAGATTGGACTTCAAAATCTGATTGAGCAATGTTTACCGCGAGTACTTGAACTCCTTCATTTGAAAAGACCTCATATTGCCTATCCATCGCCGGCATTTCTTTTGCACAAGGTTTACACCATGTACCCCAGAAATTCAAAAAGACGCCTTGACCTTCATAATCTGACAGTTTATGATCATTTCCTTCAAGATCTACTAATGTAAAGTTAGGTGCTTTGTCACCAACTTTCAGCACAGTAACATCTTCTGCTGTAGCACTGTTATAAATGGTATAACCAATCGCAGCTATCAAAATCGCTAAAATGATTGTTCGCATCATAGCTCTTTTTCGCTTTTTGTTATTCTTTTTTTGGTTTGATTTTTCTTCCATACTTGTTCCCCCCTTCGAGGTGTATTACGTAAACCTAATTATAACAAAGTTCAAACCGTCACAAATCAGGAGTTTTGAAGGGTTTGTGAACGTTAGAAATTTAGACGCGTTTGCCTGTTTCAGCTAACACGCGCAATAATTTAACTTCATGAGCAGATAGTTCACGTGATTCGCCCGCATTTAAGCCATGCAATGTTAAGAAAGCAAATTGTTCACGGCTCAATTTTTGGACTGGATAACCAATTGCCTCAAACATTCTACGAACTTGACGGTTTCTACCTTCATGAATAGTAATTTGAACAATTGCTTTTCCTGTCTTTTTATCGCCAGACAACAGTTTCACTTTAGCAGGTGCCGTCATGCCATCTTCAAGCTTTAGCCCACGCTCTAATTTTCTCAAATCATCTTTTTCAGGAATTCCTTTTAAACGAGCAACGTAGGTTTTATCAATTTCAAATTTCGGGTGAGTTAGCATATTGGCAAATTCCCCATCGTTTGTCATGATTAATAATCCAGATGTATCATAATCTAATCGACCAACTGGGTAGATCCTTTTTTCAATTCCTTCGAAAAAGTCTGTAACAACTTTTCTGTTTTTATCATCAGATACGGCAGAAATAACGCCACGTGGTTTATATAATAAATGATAGACTTTCTGCTCTTTTTCAAGCTGAACGCCTTCAACTTCGATTTTATCGGAGTTTGATACTTTTACGCCTAACTCTTTTATCGTTTTCCCATTTACTCTTACTTTACCGTCCAAAATCAATTGTTCTGATTTACGTCTTGATGCTACGCCTGCATGTGCAAGTACTTTCTGTAATCTTTCCATAAATAAGTTCACCTCATTAGTATTTTTTCGAAAAGCGTACGCCCCTGAGTCTTCAGATGCTGCAACTAGGTCGATAAAACATGTTTTATCTTACTTAGCCGAGTACTGCAAATATATTACAATAACTTGATATGCCGTTCGTTCCTCTCGGAATTATGTCACATTTTCCTTAAAAGCGGAAGCACTAAGCTCAAAAGAAAAAGAGACTGTCAAGTTCTCAGTCTCCTTGATAATTTTATACTTTCACTTCTTCTTTAAAGGTTTGTTGAAAATTCGTCATAAAAAGGTCGGTATCTTCATCCAAATCACTTGCTGTTTCTTCTGGTAATGGCGGAAGTTCTTCAAGGTTTTTTAAACCAAGATAATTTAAAAACTCTTTTGTTGTAGCATACAAAATGGCACGCCCTGTTCCTTCAACACGACCCGCTTCTTGAACTAAACCTTTTGCAGTTAATGTTTGAAGCGCTTTTTCACTTTTCACTCCACGTAAGTCTTCAACTTCTATTCGTGTAATTGGTTGTTTATAAGCAATTATCGCTAATACTTCTAACGAAGCTTGTGACAAAGATTGAACGGTTGGATTTTCGACTAGTTTTTGAATTGTTTCAGCAACTTCCTGTTTAGTAACTAATTGAAAAACCCCTGCCAATTCTTTTAATGCTATGCCGCTTACTGACGAACGGTATCTTTCATCTAACTCATTGATTCCTACTTGTAATTCTTCGTGGCTTACTTCTGTTAAAAATTGAAGTTGCTTTAAAGTTAGACCATCGTCTCCAGCCACAAAAAGTAAAGCTTCTATTTTACTCGAAAGATTCGTCTTCATATTCCCACTTGTCCTTTCTGAGTTCTACCATCAAATCAGTAAAATTCTTTTGCTGTTCTACTGCTACAACTTGTCTTTTCATCAATTCTAAAATCGATAAAAATGAAACAACAAGTACAGACTTATCATCTGAAGGAAATAATTCACTAAAAGATGTTCTGCCTTTTGACAACTTTAGCTGATCTACTATGGAAGTCATTTGTTGCTTTATTGAAATTTCTTGTCTAGCAATTCGCGCAGATAAAGGCGCTTTTAATTGTTTGCGACGAAGCATTTTTTGAAAAGCTCCTAACATATCATAAGCATTTACTTCTAAGTCTAGCTGATTATCAGGTAATGCTAATTGAATATCCGATAAATCCATAGGTGCTTTCGTATAAATTATGGAACGATTGCTTTCAAGTTCTTTTAAATTTTCTGAAGCATCTTTGAATTTTCGGTACTCTACGAGTCGAGACACTAAATCTTCCCTTGGGTCTTGCTCGTCAAATTCATATTCAACTTCATCCAATTCTCCTTCATGAACTGGCAAGAGCGTTTTACTTTTTATCGCAAGTAAAGTTGCAGCCATAACAAGGTATTCACTCGCCTCGTTTAACTCCAGAACTTGCATCGCGCGTATGTGTTCCATATACTGTGTAGTAATCTGGGAAACAGGAATATCGTAAATATCAATTTCCAAACGGTGGATTAAATGCAATAATAAATCAAGAGGACCTTCAAACGCCTCTACTTTCACTTCGTAAGACATGTTTATACCACCTGACTGTTAAAATACTCATCTATCCCGATTAATGGGCAATTATTCTTTATTATAGTAGAAAGGGGATCAAAATGCATCCACTTCAACATCCACTGTTTATTCAGTACATCGTAAATTTTAATTTAGAAAAAGATTTTTTCGAATGCCATGAAGTCGGCGAAGACTACTGGAAGCTAGTTGCACCGAAAGATAAAATGCATCCCCTTACCGGCTGGATTCAATTAGCGGTTGGTATGTACCATTGGCGAAGAAGCAATTATCCAGGTGCTTTACGCTCATTTATTCGAGCTAAAGTAAAGTTATCTGAAGGAGGCGTTTGGGTTGAGGGGTTTGATCATGAAAAGCTAATAGGCATTTTAACTTATTCGATCAAAGCTGTTACACAACGACAGCCTTTTGTCGTACAAGAAGTGCCGGTTGTTTCTGATGAGTTATTAAAAGCAGTTGAAATGTACTGCTCTGATAACCCTTTACCTCCACAAGACCCATATTTTCTTATGCACAAACATAGACTTCGCGATCGATCTGCTATCATTAGTTTGCGTGAACAAAAAAAAAGGCGAAACCTTTAATCTAAATTAAAGGTCGCCTTTTTTTACTGGACATTTTTTTAGAAACGCTTCAGTTTCATCTGTTGAAAGCATTTCTCGATCTTGCATCATATTCTGTATTTTCCCGATCATTTCATGACCGATTCCTTCTCCCCGATGTGATGGGTTTACAGAAATATGGTGAATTGTATAAGACTCTTCTTCGACTTTGACGCCCAATAAGCCAACAAAATCATCTTCTTTTTTCCAAAGGAACAATTGCCAATCCGGATTTTCTTCATAAATATGCATGGTCTGCTGAAGTTTTTTCAGCTCTCGTTCTTTCGGCATGAAAGACATTAGCCCCATAGCAATTTTTTCGAATGATTTCTTATATCTGAATAACATAATTAAATCCCTCATTTTCGTCTTAAAGCAACTTTCATCATACTACTATAAATCTCTTGAGAACTCAAGAGAGCCTTTTTTAGCCGCCAACAACATTTTCTGCAAAGAAGAGCCAGTAAACAATTCCCCACCCAATAGCCATCGCTAAGATAAATAACAGTAAAATGACATTACTTTTCCTCATTCTTGAACAGGCTTTCGTGTATATGGTAAGTCTTGTTTAACCAAATCATCATTTGTTTCACGTTTGACAACAAGCTGAGATTCACCATTTTCTACAAAAACAACGGCTGGTCTGGCAATACGGTTATAATTGCTGGCCATCGAATAGCCATATGCACCCGTGCAAAATACAGCTAAAATATCTCCCGCTGTTACAGCTGGCAACTCCGCTTGCTCGATTAATTTGTCACCAGACTCACAGCATTTCCCCGCGATCGTGTATTGCTCTGTTAAAGGTGCCATTGCATTATTGGCAATGACCGAACTATATTTTGCGCCATATAGGGCAGGTCGGATATTGTCAGACATTCCGCCATCTACTGCCGCGTACTTCCTAGTGTTTGGAACTTCTTTTGTCGAACCGATCGTATAAAGTGTTGTCCCTGCGTCACCGATCAACGAGCGACCTGGTTCAATCCAAATTTCAGGAATCGGGTAGCCAGAAGCATCGGCTGTTTGTTTTACTGTCTCGATCATTTGTTCCACATAAACTGCAGGCTCAAGGGGCGTATCTTCTTCTGTATAGCGAATTCCAAACCCTCCACCAAGATTTAATACAGGACACGTATAATCGAATTGATTTTTCCAACTCGCCATTTTTTGCATTAGCTTTTCAGATGCTAGTTGAAATGCACCCGTATCAAAAATTTGCGAACCAATATGGCAATGAAGACCTAATAAATTCAAATATTCATGGTTAAACGTTTGTTCAAATGCACGATCTGCTTGTCCATTTTTCAAATCAAAACCGAACTTTGAATCTTCTTGACCAGTTGTTATATAGTCATGTGTATGAGCTTCAATACCAGGAGTTACACGTAATAAGATATTCATTGATTGCTGCAATTGCTCAGAAAGTTTCTTCAATAAGTCAATTTCATGGAAATTATCGACCACAATACAGCCAACCCCCACTTCAAAAGCCATCTTTAATTCTTCTAGACTTTTGTTGTTGCCGTGGAAATGAATTTTTTCAACCGGAAATCCTGCTTTGACAGCTGTATATAGTTCTCCTGCTGATACCACATCTAGCGACAACTTTTCTTCAGCTGCTACTTGGTAGATGGCAATTGTTGAAAAAGCTTTACTTGCATAGGCAACTTGATAACCTATTCCTGCTTTTTCAAAAGTTTCTTGAAAAGCTTTAGCACGATCACGAAATAATTGAATATCGTATACATAAAGAGGAGTACCATATTCTTTTGTCAACTCTACTGAATCAGTTCCACCGATTGTTAAATGACCTTGGTCATTAATTGTTTGTGTGCCGTATAAATGCAATTAAAGCCCCTCCTGATATTCGCTTTATAAGAAAAATCTTGCTGAGCAATTACCCAGCAAGATTTTTTGTTAATCGGTTATCAAAGCTGAAATTAGTTTGATTTTCTCAACCGGTTTACTTGTATATTCAATACTATTATATATCATTTTAGAACATTCTGCGAGCTCTTCTGTATTCGAGTAGATGGTTGCGATTGACTCACCCTCTTTTACGAAGTCTCCCACTTTTTTACGAAGAACGATTCCAACAGCTAAATCGATTTCCGACTCTTTTGTTGCACGTCCTGCACCAAGTACCATTGCAGCTGTTCCAATTTCATCCGCTTCCATAAATGAAATATATCCTTCTTCTTTTGAAGGAACCTCTGTTACAAATTTAGCTTGTGGCAATAATGTGACATCATCTACTACAGCTGGATTTCCACCTTGGTCTTTAATGAATTGTTTGAACATTTTTAAAGCTTGTCCATTTTCAATTACGTTTTCTAACATCGTTCGTGCTTCTTCAAGTGTTTCTGCTTTTCCACCAACAACAACCATCTGGCTACCAAGAACCATGCACAATTCTGTTAAATCTTCTGGACCATTACCTTGTAAAGTTTCAATCGCTTCTTTAACTTCTAATGCGTTTCCAATAGCAAACCCAAGAGGTTGGCTCATGTCGGAAATAATCGCCATCGTTTTTCTACCTGTTGCATTGCCGATGCCGACCATAGCATGTGCTAGTTCTTTAGCGTCTTCAGGCGTTTTCATAAATGCACCTTCGCCCGTTTTAACATCTAAAACGATTGCATCTGCTCCTGCCGCAATTTTTTTACTCATAATCGAGCTTGCAATTAATGGAATGCTATTAACCGTTCCTGTCACATCACGCAGTGCATACATTTTTTTATCCGCCGGAGTTAAGTTGCCACTTTGACCTATTACCGCTAACTTATGATCATTTACTTGTTTGATGAAATCTTCTGTTGAAAGTTCAACATGGAAACCTTCGATTGCCTCTAATTTGTCTATCGTTCCACCCGTATGCCCAAGTCCGCGCCCACTCATTTTTGCAACGGGAACACCGCATGCAGCAACTAAAGGACCTAACACTAAAGTAGTCGTGTCGCCCACGCCACCGGTAGAATGTTTGTCTACTTTAATGCCTTCGATTGCTGACAAGTCGATTTGGTCGCCCGACTCTGCCATCGCCATTGTTAAATCTGCACGTTCACGCTCTGTCATGTTTTGAAAATATACCGCCATGAGGAAAGCACTCATTTGGTAATCAGCAATATCGCCCTTTGTATATCCTGTGATAACGAATTTAATTTCTTCTGTCGTTAACTCATTGCCATCTCTTTTCTTTTCAATTACATCTACCATTCTCATGCATATTACCGCCTTCTTGATTTGATTTTCGAACAGATTATCTACATTTCATCTATTGTTTATTGATTAATGCGAGATAGAAAGCTTTTGCCGAATTTAGGCATTTCTACTGAGAAGTTTTCAGCAATAGTAGCACCGATATCAGCAAAAGTTTTACCTGTTTCTAATTCTTTTCCTCCATTGAAACGTGGTGAATATGCTAAAAGCGGCACATATTCACGTGTATGGTCTGTCCCTGGGAATGTCGGATCGTTACCGTGATCAGCAGTAATGATTAACAAATCATCTTGCTGCATTTTCTCCAATACTTCTGGAAGTCGAGCATCAAATGCTTCTAAGGCATCTCCATATCCTTGAGGATTTCTTCTATGACCATAAAGTGCATCAAAATCTACTAAGTTCAAAAAGCTTAATCCATTAAAATCTTCTTCAACAACTTTAACAAGTTTATCCATTCCATCCATATTGTCTTTTGTACGAATAGCTTTTGTGACGCCTGCACCGTTATAAATATCATCTATTTTCCCGATAGCAATAACGTCTTTTCCACCGTCTTTTAATTCGTTCATAACTGTACGATCAAATGGCGCTAGTGCATAGTCATGTCGATTTGAAGTCCGCTTAAACGCTCCAGGCTCTCCAAGAAATGGACGTGCAATAATACGCCCTACTAAATATTCAGGTTCTAATGTTAATTCACGAGCAATTTCACAAATACGATACAATTCTTCTAAAGGAACAATTTCTTCGTGAGCTGCGATTTGTAAAACCGGATCTGCAGATGTATAAACAATAATTGCACCTGTATCCATATGCTGTTGACCAAGTTCGTCAAGAATTTCAGTCCCACTCGCTGGTTTATTGCCGATTACTTTACGACCAGTTTTTTCTTCAAGTTGCTTTATTAATTCTTCTGGGAAACCGTTTGGATAAACTTTAAATGGGGTGTCAATGTTCAAGCCCATAATCTCCCAATGTCCAGTCATAGTGTCTTTTCCTACTGAAGCTTCTTGTAACTTGCCATAATATGCAGCCGGTGAATCTATTTTTGCAAGCCCTTTCACAGGCACGATGTTGCCAAGGCCTAAATTCTCCATATTCGGCATTTTTAGCCCGCCTACTGTTTCTGCAATATGTCCAAGTGTATCTGACCCTTTATCGCCATAATCTTCAGCGTCTGGTGCTTCTCCAATACCTACAGAGTCTAGTACAACTAAATGTATACGTTTAAATGGGTTGGTCGTCATAAGTATTCCTCCTTATTTTGCTTTTAGTTTACCACATAATCTAACATTGTCGGAAGTCAGACCTATTTTAAGCACGTGGATGAAATTGAGAATAAACATCTTTCAATCGGGTTTTACTAACATGTGTGTAAATTTGCGTTGTAGATATATCTGCATGGCCAAGCATTTCTTGAACGGCACGAATATCTGCTCCATTTTCTAATAGATGCGTAGCAAAAGAATGACGCAAAGTATGTGGTGTCAATTCTTTCTGTATACCCGCTTTTTGAGCATGTTGCTTTAAAAGTTTCCAAAACCCTTGGCGAGTTAAGCGTTTTCCTCGTTGATTGATGAACAACGCGTCTGTCTTTTCACCACTTTTCAATAAATCGATCCGTCCTTTTTCAAGGTACGCTTGGCAAGATCTTAGAGCGGAATTTCCTAAAGGAATAATGCGCTCTTTACCACCTTTTCCTGTGCAACGTACAAAGCCCATTGTTAAATGAACATCTTCTATATCCAGATTAATGCATTCACTAATACGCATCCCACTGGCGTATAATAATTCTAGCATCGCTTGATCACGCAATCCGTTTGCTTTATTGGTAGCAGGCGCTTGTATTAATGCGTCTACCTCCTCTATAGATAAAATATTTGGCAACTTCTTATCCATTTGAGGCATTTCTAAATGAACTGTTGGATCAGTTTCGACAATACGTTCACGAATCATAAATTGATGAAAAGATCGGATGGAAGATATATGACGCGCTATTGTTCGTGACGTTTTTGTTGTTTCCTTTAAATGGCGTAAATGATTTAAAATATGGACGCGTTCTACCTTTTTTAAAGACTCTATTTGTTCAACTTCTTTTAAATATTGTAAATAAACTTTTAAGTCTCGTTCATAAGACGTTAATGTATTTTCAGCAAGCTGTCTTTCGACACGCAGAAAATGAATATAATCGTCTAGTGCATCTTTGCCAAAATTCATACGTCTGCCTCCTTCACTTTTCACATAATCCCTTTTGCACTCTCTTTTTCCCACAATAAAAGGACGACCGGTAGGGCCGTCCTTTTGGCATCGATTATTCTGATGGATTTTGAGAATTGCTGTCATTGCAGCGCCAGCAGATGCCATGGAAAGTAAGACGGTGGTCTTTAATTTGGAAATTCCAACGTTTCTCTACTATGTTCTCCACATCTTCTAAAAGATCCTCTTGTATTTCATCTACAGCTCCACATTCTAAACAAACAAGATGATGATGGAAATGTGCTGCACCTTCTTGACGCAAATCATAACGCGACACACCATCACCGAAATTTATTTTGTCTACAATTTTCAATTCAGTTAAAAGTTCTAATGTCCTGTATACTGTTGCCAATCCGATTTCCGGTGCAATGTCTTTAACTAAAAGATAGACGTCTTCTGCACTTAAATGATCTTCTTCATGGTCTAACAAAACTCGAACTGTCGCTTCACGCTGTGGCGTCAATTTGTAACTCGCAGCGTGTAATTGTTTTTTTATGCGGTCGATTCTAGTTTCCATGCGACGCCCTCCCTCAAACTGCCTTTATTATATCAAAAGGGAGTTCTCAATTACAACAATACTATTCACTCTTTAATAATAATCGTTATAAAGTAATAATAGTTTCAATTCTCAATTGATAAATGTTGCTTCGCCCATAATACAGCGAAAGCCGTTTTAGCATCATAAATTCGTTCGTCAGCGACCATTTTTTCCGCTTCTTCAATTGTGACTTCCATTAATTCAACAAACTCATCATCATCTAACACCGCACCATTTGTGGCTTTACTCAAACCTTCAGCTACGAACAAGTGAATGACTTCGTCTGCAAATCCTGGAGATGTCGCAAAAGTCTGTAGTTTGATTAGTTTTTCAGCTGTATAGCCCGTTTCTTCTTCTAATTCACGCATCGCTGTTGTTTCTGGCGCTTCACCCGGCTCTAGTTTACCGGCCGGAATTTCTACTAATGAGCGTTCCAACGCTTTACGATATTGCTCTACAAAAATGATTTTTCTATCTGGAGTAATTGCAATAATCGCAACCGCGCCTGGATGCTCTACTAATTCGCGTTTTGATGTGTGGCCATTCGGAAGTGATACGTCATCAACTTTCAAATTAATGACTTTCCCTTCATATATTCGATTGGAATGGATTGTTTTTTCTTCAAACTTCTTCATCTGGACCCTCTTTTCGTTTGTGGTATCTCTGACAAAAAGTATACCATACTAGTAACGACAGACTAAATGAGGTGGAAAAAGATGAAGAAAAGACAATTAGGTACAAGTGGGCTTGAGGTTAGTGAAATCGGCTTTGGCTGCATGTCACTACCTACTGATGAGAAAGATGCAGGACGAATTGTTGATGAAGCAATTGCTCAAGGCATTAATTATTTTGACACGGCCGATTTATACGACAGAGGAGAAAACGAAGAAATTGTCGGCAAAACACTAAAGCATCACCGAAATAATATCGTTCTCGCCACAAAAGTAGGAAATCAATGGAGCAACAACTCTGATGAGGTCCAGTGGAATCCAAGTAAAGATTATATAAAAAAACAAATTCACGAAAGTTTGAAGCGATTGCAAACTGATTATATCGACTTGTATCAATTACACGGTGGCATGATTACTGATAATGCCTTTGAAACAATCGAGGCATTTGAAGAATTGAAAAAAGAAGGATTAATTCGTGAATACGGCATCTCTTCTATTCGTCCAAATGTTATTAATCGTTTTCTTTCCGAAAGCGATCTGACGTCTATTATGATGCAATACAGCTTATTAGATCGTCGTCCTGAGGAATGGCTTGATACTATTCAACAATCAGGAGGCTCTGTAGTGACGCGCGGTACTTTAGCAAAAGGTCTTTTAACTGCCGAAGGTCTTGAACGAGCAAATAAAATTGATGGATATTTATCTTACGAGTCAGAAAACCTAAAAGACACTTTGCAAAAGCTTATGAACATTCACAGCAATCTTCACGCATTGTCTTTGCATAGTATCTTGCAACATCAAGCAATCGGATCGGTTGTAACAGGCGCTAGCTCTCCAGAACAAATCAAATCGACTATCAAAGCATATGAAACTAACATCTCACAAGAACAAGTAAAGCAAGCAAAAGCTGTTACACGTCAAGAGGTTTACAAAGAACATAGAGATTAAGCGTTTGTCGTCTGTAGATCAATAAATATAGTCATCAATCGTTTATTTTGTAACCTTAAAAATCTTATTTAAAAAATAGGCACTGAACTCTTATAAACACGAGAGCTTCTATGCCTATTTTTATTGTCTTTAACCTCAATTAAATTAACTCGAGAGCTTCTATTAATATGCATTAATAATACTCAAAAAACTCGTAGTTACTATAGTCTTTATAAGCTCCCGAGAAAAAGAATACTAAATTTTCTAAAAATATGGAAAAATAAGTTGTTTTTTTATTTTTATTTGTTATTATGAATAGATAGAATCACTTTTAAGTTAAAAAATAAAATAAGGAAGTGAAACTGTAGGCATTTTTACACAAGTCAATGCAAGTCGCAAAGTTTCTTTTTTTGTATGCAATACCCATTAAAGGAGGATGAAAAATGATAAAAAAGATTTTTACTACTGCAGCTGCATTAACATTAGTCCTAACAAATGCTAGTTTAGCACCATTAGCAGCTACAAGCTTTGAAGAACCGAGTAATGTCAAACCCGCTGATTATGCTACAGATGTCAGTTTGAATCCAACGTTAGAAGCGATCGTTAAAGATTCTACAGGGGCTGCTATTAACACCGTTGACTTTAAAAAAGGATTTAAGTATGACTTCGCTAGTAGCAATAACATGACGGGATTTGAAAACGATGCTGCTGAGAACCCTCTCTCTTCAAGTATCCCAACAAATTCTACTCCTTTAACGGACCAAAAAATTGATGCAATCGCCAAAAATGATAATAAAACTGCCCTTACGAAAAGTAGTAATGGTTTCCCATCTCAACGCTTTGTTGTTGATGTATCTAAAGATATGGCTGCCGGAAATGCTATCGAGATTTACTGGGAAGGTAAAACACTTGCAAACGGATTAGCAAACTTATCTGCATGGGATTACAAAGCCAATAGCTGGATTGCTTTGAGCCAACAAGAAGGTAATTCAAAAGGCAACGAAATTGTCTTGTCAGCCGAAATCGATAAAGAAAGATTTGTTAAGGACGGAAAAGTCCAAGCAATGGTCCATGACTCTGGTACTGTAACGAATTCTAAAGATGAAGACTTTACGATGTTATGGTTTTCTGACACGCAATATTACGCTGAAGACTTTCCTGATGTTTGGACTTCTATGACTGACTGGATGATTAAAGAATTTAAAAACAAAACATTTGAATATGCTATGCACACTGGTGACGTAGTCAACCAAGTGGATAAACCAGATCAATGGGAAGTTGCCAATAAAAACTTTGACCGCTTGGATGAAGCTAATATTCCCTATGGTGTTCTCGCAGGAAATCATGATGTTTCTATCGACACGCTTAACAATACTTACGATTATACAATTTTCGAAAGATATGTTGGACTGTATCGCTTCCAAGACAAACCTTGGTTCGGTGGATCTATGAATGATAAAAATCAAAACCATTATGATTTGTTCTCATTTGGAGACCACGATTTTATCTTCCTTTATCTTGGTTTTGGCACTAACGGTTCTGCTGAAACTGTTGCATGGGCTAATAAAGTGCTTAAACAATACGAAAATCGCAACGCTATTCTTGGCATGCACGAAAATATCAACTCTTTAGCCCAATATGTAACAGATGAGGCCAGAACTGTAAGCCGAGAAATTGTTAATCCGAATAACAACGTCAAAATGGTGCTTAGCGGCCATCACCACGGTTCAAATTACCGAGTAAAAGATGTAACAAATGAAGACGGTTCTAAACGGGAAGTATTAGAAGTGTTAGGTAATTACCAAGGCAACACTGCTCCTGACCGCGGACAAGGTTACCTACGTTTGTTAACATTTGATCCAACTGACGAAACATTGGATTTTGTTACGTATTCTCCATATTTAAACGATTACGATTTTGATCAGTTTGATCCAGCGAAAGAAAGCTTTACTGCTAATTTTGATTTAGCTGATGTCGAAGCTAAACCAAACCCAAGACAAATTGAAACTGATTACTTAGCTGTCAATATCTATACCGATCAAGCGATTGGCCAAGTTAAAAATGTGAAATCAGGCGACAAAGCTACCGTTCAATGGAAAGGTCTTAGCGAAAAAACAAACTACCAATGGTATATAAACATGATCAACGCTGCTGGCGAAAGTGAAAAATCCCCAGTTTACCAGTTTACGACTGGCGTAAAAGAACCTGATCCAGAGCCGGAGCCAGAACCAACTAAACCTACATTCCCAGACGTTACACCTGAAAAACCCGACTGGGCATATGAAGCTATTGAACGTATGGCTGGCAAAGGAATTATTCAAGGTTACCCAGACAAAACGTTTAAATGGAGAAATAGCATTGAAAGACAGCATGTTTCATTAATGTTTACTCGTGCTATACCAGAACTGAAAAGCAAACCACCTTACAAACTATTTAGCGATGTTCCTGTAGGGTATAAATATTTCGAACCAATTATGGCAACTCAACAAGCTGGAATTGTTGAAGGTTACGACAATAAATTCCGCCCAGCCGGTATGCTCACTCGCCAAGAAATGGCGAAGGTATTAGTTGTAGCATTTGATATTAATGCAAAAGGGTCACATAAATTCCCAGACGTTGATCCAAATGGATGGTCTGATCCATATATTGATGCATTATACGCTGCCGGTATCACAGTTGGTTCGCCTGATGGCAAATTTAATCCTAAAGCGGATGTTACTAGAGCCGAGTTTGCAGTATTTATGGACAGAGCATTAACTTACACTAAAAAACAATAAGCACAAGAAAGGAGCCTGCATTTGCAGGCTCCTTTCTTGTGCTTTATATTAATAATTCATATTAGAACTTATTTCCTTTATCGCCGTGACGTTCTAATAATTCTGCAAACGACAAATTCTTTTCTCGTTCTTTACGCTCAAATAAACGCTGCGCTTCTTTTTCTTCTTCTAGCTTTTGTTCTTCTTTGAGTAAATCTTTTTTCGTTTCTTTCAATTTCGATAGCATATCTTCTGAAAATAAACCGGTAGATTCTTCTTTTCTTTTAGCCACGGGTGCTCTCTCCTTATGGACGTTTAATGATTGTTGCGATTCCTTGACCGCCACCTATACATAAAGTTGCAAGACCTGTTTTCGCATCTCGTTTCATCATTTCATGTAATAACGTTACGAAAATTCGTGTACCACTAGCACCAATCGGGTGACCAATGGCAATTGCTCCCCCGTTAACATTTAAAATATCATGGTTAAATTCTAGTTCGCGATCAACTGAAATTGATTGAGCTGCAAAGGCTTCATTAGCTTCGATCAACTCGATATCGCCAAGTGACATATCCGCTTTAGTCAACGCATTTTTCACAGCTTGTACCGGACCAATTCCCATGATAGACGGGTCCACCCCTGCTGTTCCACTAGCTACAATTGTTGCAAGTGGCGTCAGACCTAGTTCTTGTGCTTTGGCTTTTGACATTACCACAACTGCTGCCGCACCATCGTTAATGCCCGATGAATTTCCGGCTGTTACACTGCCTTCTTTTTTAAATGCTGGACGCAATTTTGCTAGTTTTTCTTCGTTAGAGCTACTTTTCACGTACTCATCAGTCTTAAAGATGATTGGATCGCCTTTACGCTGAGGAATTTCCACTGGCACAATTTCGTCGTCAAAACGACCTGATTCAATTGCTGCTGCTGCACGCGCTTGTGAACGTGCTGCGAATTTATCTTGTTCTTCTCTTGTAATATCATATCGATCACATAAGTTTTCTGCTGTAACGCCCATGTGATAATCGTTGAATGCACATGTTAGTCCGTCAGTAATCATGCTATCAACTACTTTTTGATCTCCCATGCGGAAACCACTGCGGGCATTTTCCATTAAGTAAGGCGCACGACTCATGTTCTCCATTCCGCCAGCTACCACAATTTCTGCATCCCCTGCATAAATCGCTTGGTAAGCTAATTGAATCGATTTTAATCCAGAGCCACAAACCTTATTAATTGTCATAGCTGGAACAGATTCTGGAAGTCCTGCATTAATTGATGCTTGACGAGCCGGATTTTGACCAAGTCCCGCTTGAAGCACATTCCCCATAATAACTTCTGACACTTGCTCAGGTTGAATGCTCGCACGTTTTAGCGCCTCTTTAATAACGATTTCCCCAAGTTTTGTTGCTGGAACATCTTTAAGAGACCCTTGAAATGAACCTACTGCAGTTCGGACAGCGCTTACAATAACGATTTCTTGTGACATGAATTTTTCCCCCTTGAATGATTGTTTGCTAGTTGCTCTTTTATCCCACTCCTCTATACAATAGATAATAGGGGGGATACTATGTTCAGTTTACCAAAGAATGCCACGATTATCGAGGTTGGGCCACGAGATGGTCTCCAAAATGAAGAGAAGCTTGTTGGAACAGAGGATAAACTTCAATTTATTAGCGCTTTGCAAAATGCAGGAATCCAAGAAATGGAATTAACGTCCTTTGTTTCGCCAAAATGGGTGCCTCAAATGGCAGATTCAAAAGAAATAGTCGCCAGGGCAAAAAAACTGGGCCGACAATTTGTACTAACGCCCAATGAGCGTGGGATTAACGCCGCTCTTGAATCCGGTGCACAATCACTCGCTGTTTTCGTAGGTGTTTCTAATACATTCAATAAAAAAAATATTAATAAAACAACACAAGAAAGTATGGCAGCTTTAAAGCCACTCATTCTTGAATTGAAAAAACATCATGTTTTTGTACGCGCCTGTATTTCTACAGCGTTTTATTGTCCTTTTGAAGGAGCGATTTCTCCTGAAGCGACTATTGACCTTTGTCGTGAATTTGTCGATTGGGGTATCGATGAATTGAGTGTGGCAGACACCATTGGAATGGCTAATCCACAAGAAAGTTATAACTTATTTAAAAAGCTCATTAAAGAATTTCCAGAAGTGTTAATGACAGCACATTTCCACGACACGCGTAAAATGGCGTTAGCTAATATTGTTTCCGCATTGCAAGCAGGCGTAACACGCTTTGATACTTCTGCAGGTGGTTTGGGTGGCTGTCCTTTCGCTCCGGGAGCAACAGGCAATGTGGCGACAGAAGACGTCATTAACATGTTACACCGTATGGATATTCAAACAGGAATAGATCTAGACTTACTTTGTGTAGCGATTGAAAAAATAGAACCGTATGTGACAAACTCAATAACTACAGGCATGTACACATTATACAAAAATCGATCTTAAGGAGCTTACGCTATGAAGAAAAGATTAATCTGGACTTCAGCAATTGTTTCTAGTTTTTTGACAGCATCCGCTACCATCGTAGGAATTATCGCCAGTAACCGACTCATGTATGTAAAGAAAAAAGATGATCAATTGATTTTAGAAAGAGAAATTACAGCTAAACGCTATGACGAAGCATGGTATGCAAAAGTACCAAAAAGCGAACAGTGGATTGAATCAGATAACGGTTACCCGATTAAAGCCATTTTTTTAGAACCTCATGATACTAATCGTTACGTTATCATTTGCCATGGTGTAACTGAATCAAAAGTCAACTCATTTAGATTTGCTCGGATGTTCGAACACTTAGGATTTAACTCGGTCGTTTACGATCACAGACGACACGGCGATTCAGGTGGAAAAACAACCAGTTTTGGCCATTTTGAAAAATTGGATTTAAAAGCGGTCGTAAAAGCTCTCGAGTTACACGTAGGACCTAACTTGTTTTATGGCATACATGGGGAATCCATGGGCGCAGCTACCACTCTTTTATACGGTGGTATGGAAGATACGGCCAATTTTTATATTTCAGATTGTGCTTATTCCGATATATCCGAACAAATTTTACATGTCATGAGAACAACGACGCCATTACGCACGACTTTAGCATTGAGACTCGCAAGTCTTTTCATGAAAATGCGTGATGGTTATTCCATTGCTACAGTGTCACCACGAGAAACTATAAAAAATATTAAAAATCCTGTACTTTTTATACACAGCATTAACGATGATTTTGTTTTACCTAAAATGAGCGAAGAACTTTTCGCATTAAAACAAGGTCCAAAAGAGTTAAAGATGTTTTCAGAAGGTGCCCACGCACAGTCTTTTAATAAAAACCCAGAAGAATATGAAGAAACCGTTGCTGAATTTTTAATGAAGTACGGATTATTAACACCTAAAAAAGAAGCTACACCCATATCTTCTTCAGCTACTTTAGCAACATATAAAACATAAGAAAAAGCACTCCGCGGAGTGCTTTTTCTTATGTTTCTTTGTTTCGATTTAAAATTAATTTCATGCCTGCCTGCCCTTCTATACCAATAAATAACTCGGTGATGGGACCGCTTTTGACAATGCCTGTTACATGAAGTTCGATCGTATCCAAATTGTAATCTGTCATATCTTGCACCAATTCTTGAATCTTATCCAATGAAATCGGAAAGGCTTTTCTAATACTTTCATTTTCTAGATGAAATTTTCCCGCCTCTTTTTCATCTTCTTCAATAACGGGCATATAGAACTTCAACTCTTCACGTTCTGCCATTTTGCATTCCTCCTTTAAGTTTAACGAGAACACACGGATTTACCCCTTTAATACCCGTTATCGTTAAATGTAAGTACAAATGGAGACAAAATAAAAAAAGCACTCCGAAGAGTACTTTTTATTTTTTAGCTTTTTTTTCTGGTTTAGTTGATGCTTTATTCATTTGAGTCATCATTTGATTGATTTTTTTCTGAGACGGTTTTTGTCCCATTTGCATCATCATGATTCGTAGCATTTCTTCATTGATTGGTGGATTATCTTGCAAATATTTCATCATATATCGACGAGCGATATAGAATCCAAGTGCAACACCTGCGAGTAAAGCCACGATAACGATTACGATCCAGATCCATGTATCCATTCTTGTTACCTCCTTCGTGTTGCGTAAATAAGTAGTGCACCACAATGGATTATACTATAAAAAAAGAAGTATGACTATAAGTAGCAAAATAATAAAAAAATGGGAGCCATAAATGCTCCCATTCCTCATTTTACTGTTCGTTAATTAAGTTTTTCACTTTAGTTGTTACGTTTTCGACAGTAAATCCAAGCTCTTCCATAATGCGTTCGCCTGGCGCACTTGCACCAAAACGATCGATTGCTAGAATTTCGCCTTCGTCACCTGTATAACGATCCCATCCGAATGAAGTACCCACTTCAATCGCTAGGCGTTTTTTAACAGTTTTTGGAATAACAGATTGCTTGTATTCTTTGTCTTGTTTTTCGAAACGATCCCAAGATGGCATTGAAACAACAGAAACGTTGATGCCTTCTTCAGCCAATTGCTTTTGTGCGGCTACAGCTAAACTAACCTCAGATCCAGTCGCTAGTAATAATGCTTGTGGATTTTCAACAGGTGACACCACATAAGCACCTTTTTCAACGCCAGCTTCAGCTAGTTCACCGCTATTTTCCAAAATCGGTAAATCCTGACGTGACAAAACAAGTAAAGTTGGTGTCGTTTTAGCTGTTAACGCTAAACGCCATGCCGCTTTTGTTTCGTTAGCATCTGCAGGACGAACAACGCTCAAGTTTGGCATTGCACGAAGAGAAGCTAAATGTTCAACCGGTTCATGAGTTGGACCATCTTCTCCTACAGCTACACTGTCATGCGTGAACACATATGTTACAGGAAGGCCCATTAAAGCAGCTAAACGTATTGCTGGACGAACATAGTCACTAAAGACGAAGAACGTTCCACCAAAGACATGAAGGCCCCCGTGAAGTGCCATACCATTTAATGCAGCTCCCATTGCGAATTCACGAACACCAAACCAAATATTACGGCCTTCAGGATGTTCAGCGTCAAAGTCGCCTCCACCTTTAATGTTTGTTTTGTTAGATCCAGCAAGGTCAGCACTACCACCAAAGAATGAAGGAACCGTTTTAGCGATTGCATTAATCATGTCTCCAGATGAAGCACGCGTTGCTTGTTTCTTCCCAGCTTCGTATGTTGGGAATTCTGCATCAAAGTTTTCTGGAAGTTCACCACGAATTGCCATTTGCAATTGCTCAGCTAGTTCTGGATGTGCTGATTCATATTGAGCGTATAATTCGTTCCACTCAGATTCAGCTTTTGCTCCCAATTCTTGAGTAGCTTGTTCAAAAGTTTCATAAACTTCCTCTGGTACGTGGAATGATTCTTCAAAAGTCCACGCGTAGTTTTGTTTTGTTAATTTCATTTCATCTTCACCAAGTGGTGCTCCGTGTGAATCAGCTTTACCAGATTTGTTTGGAGAACCATAACCAATTACTGTTTTAACTTCGATCAATGTTGGTTTGTCTGAAGATTGTTTAGCTTGTGCAATTTTTTCAGACAAATCACCCATTTCATTGCCATCGTCTACGCGCAAGTAATTCCAGCCATATGACTCAAAACGTTTTTGAACGTTTTCGGAAAAACTTTTACCTAGTGGTCCATCTAATGAAATGTCGTTGCTATCATAAAGTACTACTAATTTATTTAATTTCAAATGACCAGCAAGAGAAATTGCTTCTCCAGCAACACCTTCCATCAAATCACCATCTCCGCATAATGCGAATGTGTTGTGATCGACGATATTCATACCTTCTTTGTTGTATGTAGCCGCTAAATGACGTTCAGCCATTGCCATACCAACTGCCATGCCAATTCCTTGACCAAGTGGACCAGTTGTTGCTTCAACGCCTACTGTGTGACCAAATTCCGGGTGACCCGGTGTTTTTGAATCCCATTGACGGAAGTTTTTGATTTCGTCCATTTCCAAACCATAACCGCTTAAATGAAGCAAGCTATATAAAAGCATGGAACCATGTCCTGCCGATAACACAAAACGGTCACGGTTAAACCAATCCGGATTTTTCGGGTTATGGTTCATGTGTTTCGTCCACAATGTATACGCCATTGGAGCTGCGCCCATTGGCAATCCTGGATGACCAGAATTTGCTTTTTCAATAGCATCGATGGAAAGCGTACGAATTGTTGTTACTGCAAGTTGATCTGCGTGGGTTGACATAGTAACATCCTCTCTCAAACAAAAATTTAATCCTATTCTAGTTTAGTCAACTATAGGAAAGAATACAATGAAAAAGAGAATAAGTATTTAATTCAAATACTTATTCTCTCGAATATTTTTGACCTTTTCGGGTGTTACATCGTTTCCTTCAGGGTCAATCACTTTTACATTTTCAATTGTACCGCGCATCGTCTTGCGGAATGTTTGCAAATACTCTTGACGCAAAGCAGACTGTTCTTTTGCTTCTTCTTTTGATAAACCTTCTGTTTTAGACTTACGTGACAATTGATTAATGCGATTTAATTTGTCTGGTGATAACATACACATCCACCTTTCTTCTTTTCATATCGTACAAAAAAAGTTGGGTTTCTGCAATGGTTTAGTCTTTCATTAGTCTCTCATATTCTTTAAAGCGGCGATGTACTGTAGCTTTACTTGCCTGATAGCCAAACCCTTGGAGCGTTACAGCAATTTCACTAAAAGTTAAGCCACTTGACTTTAAGTTCACAATTTGATCGATCGGTAAATCTAGGCGTTCTCGTCCATCAGGATTCCCTTTGCCTTTTAAATTTCTTTCTGGTTTGTAGCCATTATCCACAGCGCGTTTCATGCCACGTTTAATTTTGGCATTATGTATTTTGCGCTGATATTCTTCAACGATCGCTAATATTTCTAGAACCATGTCGTCCATATCGTTTAATGCAATGGGTCCTTGATCTGACAATGTATATACTTTTACATCGTATTTTTTCATCACATGTAAAAGTGCTATACGTGCGTGACCTCTACCTAGCCGAGTTTCATCTTGTATAAACACGGCTTCAACTTTTTCAGTTTTAATGCTGTTTAACATCTCTAATAAACCGTCACGGTCCATTTCGTATCCACTATGTTGATCGGTGAAAATACCATCTACTTTATAGGATTGTTGAAATGCAAACTTCATCAATTCTTCTTCTTGTCTTTCAAGTGAAGATTCTTGCGTGTCTTTAGTCGTGCTGACACGGCAATAAATAAAAGCGTTTTTCTTCATTCAGAATCACCTGCATATATTTTTGTCTCATCTGGAACAAAGTTTAATTGGTCACTGGGTATTTCAAGAGATTGTCCAGCAATAATTTTTGCAGTCGAAAGATTGTTTTCTTTCATAATTTCCTCAATCCATTCATGATGGGGAGTTGAACCACTGAAAGATTCAGCTAAAGTCCAAAGTGTATCCCCTTCCTCTATTGTCACCTGGCTAGTTTGTGCACTATCCGTATTATGAGTCAAAATTACGTAAAAAGTAAATACCATTATTAAAGCAAAGAAAAAGATAAGATATGAATTTTGTCGGATGATTGTCATCTAGATCGCCTCCTGAGAATAAGTGTTCGGAATGTATGTTCTCATATTAATGCGAACAGGTGTTTTTGTCAACGATAAAATTCGAACCTATGTTTGCATTTCATTGCCCGAGTTGGTATACTATTGGTAGAAATCAAGTAGAATTACTCAAATGAGGTGAAACGGTTGAAAAAAGTATCTAAACGTCAAGAAGACATACTGACATTCATAAAAGAAGAAGTCCGCTTAAAAGGCTATCCGCCTTCCGTACGCGAAATTGGTGAGGCAGTTGGTCTAGCATCCAGTTCGACCGTTCACGGTCACTTAGCACGCCTTGAAAGTAAAGGCCTTATCCGCCGTGATCCTACTAAGCCAAGAGCTATAGAAGTTATTAGCACTGATGAAGCATTAATTGATAAAAGCCCAGTTTTACACGTACCTTTAATTGGTAAAGTAACCGCAGGTATGCCGATCACAGCCATTGAAAATGTAGAAGAATATTTCCCGCTCCCGCAAAGTTATGGAACAGAAGATGACCATATTTTCATGCTAGAAATTATGGGTGAAAGTATGATTGAAGCTGGAATACTAAACGGAGATTATGTAATAGTAAAACAACAGCAAACTGCAAATAACGGCGATATTGTTGTCGCAATGACCGCAGAAGACGAAGCAACTGTTAAACGTTTCTTCCGTGAAGATAATTATTTCCGTTTGCAGCCAGAAAATTCTTCTATGGATCCAATCATTGTTGATCAAGTTTCCATATTAGGTAAAGTCGTTGGCGTGTATCGTCAAATTCACTAAAATAATTAAATCTTGATAAAATTTAATTAAACTGTAGACGACTCGCTTCCGAGTCGTCTACAGTTTTTTAGAAAAGACTTCTTAAAGGCTGCATCTTACAAGAGCCAGTTATCCGGGCATACATCGTTACAAGCATTCGGAACATGCCTTGCAGTCTCATAATGCGGTAGAAGGATAGCTACTTTCAGATAACAAAAAGAATAGAAGCTGGAATAAACTCATTCCAACTCCTATTCTTTTAAATTTTCTGATGCCAAATTTTCTATATTTTTATTATGTAAACAAACACTTTATTACCTAAGACAACTAAACGCTAAAATCACAGGTATTCTTTTTCTTCGTTCGTATTCTTCAGCATCTTGGAAATCTTGAGGTTTCGGCATTCCTTCTCGAAGTCCAGTAATCGTAAATCCAGCTTTTGCTAAAGAAGCAAAGTAACTTTCGATTGTTCGGTGATGCTTAACAACTATTTTATCTATCCATGGTTCATGTCGCTCGCCCTCTCTAAAATAGTCGTCTACTATCCAATTCCCTCTCCTTTCACCTGTCTTTTTGCTGTCAAAAGAAGAAGTTGTTAAAGGATGTTGAACACTAAAGACAAACTTCCCACCAGGCTTTAAGCTATTGTGAACTTTGCGGAATAAATCTTCTACCTCTGTTAAATAATGAATTGCTAAGCGAGAAGTGACAAGATCAAATGCTGCTTGTGGAAACTCAAACGATTCCATCGTGGACTCTATAATCGTCCCTTGAAGTCCAAGTAAGTTTTGATACGCCAATCTATACATTTGTTCAGATCCCTCTACGCCGTGGTAATGCAGCGCACCTAACTCTAGTAACTCTCTTCCAAATTGTGCATCTCCACAACCTAAATCTAGTATTTGTTGGTTTTGAATACTTCCCATTAAGTCGTACATAACAGGTTTTTCAATACTATTATTCGGACTATCCACTCGATTTCTTCTTTTAAAATAATTCGACAAAAAATCTTTTTCCTCATAAACACTTGAACCTTTGAATTCCAACGCAATTCCCCCTTAATTTTTTTCACAAAAAAAGATGTTGCTTGAGCAACACCTTGTGCAGCTCATAATAGAAAAATACTTCTACAACTCGCTGACTTTTATATAATTAACTAAATTAATTGTAATACGAAAAATATTTCCAGTTTCTTTATCTGAAACTTCGTAAGTACCATTCGACGGAATCTGACTTAATACCGATTCTTTATCCGCGGCTTGAACATGATGAGTGAATGTATTTTCTTTATCAAAATTAAACTCTACTCGAAACATCTTCATGTAATGGCCTCCTTTAATCTATTTGCGTTACATCTTTTCTTTTGAATTAGTTTAACATAGTTAAGATTTTATTGTTTAGAGAATTCTTTAAGAATAATTACTTTAAGAGCTAACATCTCTTCTTCATTTAAATCTTCTTCTAGTTTTTGGATAATCTGTTCTGGAGACATTGTTCCATCCTCCACTTTAGACTTCATATTTACTAAATTTTTAATTCCTACTTTTTTCACTAATGTTTGAGCAGCATCTTCAGTTGTTTCAAAAGCTAGACTGCTACTTGCATCATTATGCTTTTGATTTTCTGACGTTTGAGCTGCTTCTATATAGTTAATCGTTTGCGGATCGTTTTCTACATATTCTAATACTTTGTCCATCTGATCACTGTTTTTCAGTTTTTCAGTAGTTTCTAAAACTAAACGTTCTGCTGACAGATCGGGTCCGATGACATACACACCTATACCAGCAAATGAAAAAAATATTAAAAAAACAATGATTGTCATTAAAAAGCGCATCGTCAACCTCCCCTTTTCTCTATTATTATAACAGTATAGACATTAAAGTGTATAAACTTTCCAAAAAAGTCTCGAATTCCATTAAAAAGGAATCCGAGACTTTCGGTTATTTCGACTGTTCAGTTAGTTGTTGTTTCCGCTGTTCAGCAATCCACCAGTCAATATGTTCTAAATTAAATATAATGATATCTTGATAAGCTCGGCGGTGTGGTATCTTTCTTCTTGTCATCAAATCTGTAATCTCATCAGCAGCCATAGGGTAACCTACTGACTCCAAATAACTTACTAACTTTGATAGCCCTTGTATCTTCCTCAATTTAATCCCCTCCCACAAAATCCTCCTTTTGTGTATAAAAAGGAAAATTCAGTACGAGTTATTAAATTAGTGGTCTACATTATATTATTACCTTTTTAAATCAACATTAAACCTAATATAATTTTAAATTTACTCATTACTACTCATAAAAAAAACTCACTAGAGACAAAGCTCTAGCGAGTTCCCTATTAATACATTTTCAAGTATTGCTCACGTTCCCACGGGTGTACAGATGTGCGGAACATGTCCCACTCGATTTCTTTTGCTTCAATAAAGTTATTTAAGATATGCTCACCTAATGCTTTAGTCATCACTTCATCTTTTTTCAACTCTTGTAGCGCATTGTAAAGAGTGCTCGGAAGATCCTCGATGCCTACTGCTTCACGTTCTTTTTGGTTCATCATGTAAATATTGCGATCAACTGCTTTTGGTGGCGTAAGTTTTTTCTTAATTCCATCAAGACCAGCACCTAAAAGTACAGCCATTGCTAAGTACGGGTTTGCTGCTGGATCAACTGAACGTACTTCTACACGAGTAGACAATCCGCGTGAAGATGGGATACGCACTAATGGGCTACGGTTCTGACCAGACCATGCGATATAACAAGGTGCTTCATATCCTGGAACTAAACGCTTGTACGAGTTTACTAGTGGATTAGTAATAGCTGTATACCCTTTAGCGTGTTCAATGATTCCAGCGATAAACTGATAAGCTGTTTCACTTAGTTTCAAGTCACCGTCTTCATCTAGGAATGTATTGCGATCTCCATCAAACAAAGAAACGTTCATATGCATTCCTGATCCACTAACACCGAACAATGGTTTCGGCATAAATGTCGCATGCAAACCATGTTTACGAGCAATTGTTTTAACAACAAGTTTAAACGTTTGAATATCGTCACATGCTTTAATGGCATCAGCGTATTTAAAGTCAATTTCATGTTGTCCAGGTGCTACTTCATGGTGAGAAGCTTCAATTTCAAAGCCCATCTCTTCAAGTTCTAGAACGATATCGCGTCGGCAGTTTTCGCCAAGGTCCATCGGTGCTAAGTCAAAATAGCCACCATGGTCATTCAGTTCTAAAGACGGTTCGCCTCTTTCATCAAGCTTGAACAAGAAGAATTCTGGTTCTGGTCCAAGGTTGAAATGTGTAAATCCTAACTCTTCCATTTCCTTCAACACTCGTTTCAAGTTTGTACGCGGATCTCCAGCAAACGGTGTTCCGTCTGGGCTATAAATATCACAGATTAAACGAGCTACTTTTCCTTTACCTGTAATCCATGGGAATACAACCCATGTGTCAAGATCCGGGAATAAATACATATCCGATTCTTCGATGCGCACAAAACCATCGATAGAAGATCCATCAAACATCATTTTGTTATCGAGTGCTTTGTCCAACTGGGTTGCTGGTATTTCAACGTTTTTAATGACTCCAAGAATATCTGTAAATTGTAAACGGATAAAATTAACGTTCTCTTCTTTTACTAATCGATGAATGTCCTCTTTTGAATACTTGCCCATGTTCTCTTCACTCTCCTATGAATGTTTTATGCAAGCCCATTTCTAATGAAAGAAACGGGATAAATCACTTTGTCTAAAGCCACCTTGTTCAAAAGGTCTTGCTTGGTGCTTCAATTGTTCGTGTAGTAACTGGCGTAACTGAGCATCACTCAAGTTTTTTGGCTCAGCTTTTTCATTTTCGGGAATGGATCTCATTTCATAGACTTTTTTAATGCCTGCCATATTGAGCCCCTGATCTAAATAATCTTTGATTTGGAGTAAGACATCGACGTCATTTAATGAAAACATCCGTTTATTGCCTTCAGTACGGGCAGGGTTAATCAATTTGTGCTCTTCGTAATAACGTATTTGCCTAGCTGTCAATTCCGTCAGTTGCATAACTATGCTAATAGGAAGAAGCGGCATCGTCCGTCGCACCCGGTTTGTCATAAGTTTCACTCATTTCAACTAATTATTACTTTTACAGCATACACCACGTCATCTAACCTGTCAAATTAATGTTATATTTCCTAACATACTAATTCCCTGCATAAAATTATGCGGGAAAATAGTTAAATTAACTTTAATTTTTTTAATGTTTCAACAGAATTTAACACCGCAATCTTTACATGTTCATATGTAAGTCCACCTTGAACGAATGCTGTATACGGCGGGCGTATTGGACCATCAGCTGTCAATTCTATGCTGGAGCCTTGGACAAAAGTTCCAGCCGCCATAATGACATCGTCTTCATAGCCAGGCATATACGCCGGTTCGGGCTTGAATTGTGCGTTTACAGGTGAACTAGCTTGTATGGTTTGGCAAAAAGCAATCATTTGTTCAGCCGTTTGAAATGATACTGATTGGATTAAATCTGTGCGTTTTTCGCTCCAATGAGGCGTTGTAGTCATGCCTGCATCCTCCAATAGCGCTGAAGTAAAGATGGCCCCTTTTAATGCTTGCGAAACGACATGAGGTGCCATAAAGAACCCTTGATACATATCGGGCAAGGCATTGAGAGATGCTCCAGCCTCTCCTCCTATACCCGGGGAAGTCATACGATAACCGCATTTCTCGATTAAATCCTGTCTACCCGCTATATATCCACCTATTTTAGCTAAGCCGCCTCCTGGATTTTTAATTAAAGAGCCTGCGATCAAATCAGCTCCTACTTCTATCGGTTCTTGTAGTTCAACAAATTCTCCATAGCAATTATCTACAAACACAATTGCATTTGGTTTTAACTGACGAATATTAACAATCATTTCTTTAATTTCTTCCATAGTAAAAGATGGACGCGTGTCATAACCTCTCGAACGTTGTATGGCAATTACTTTCGTCTTACTATTAATAGCTTTTTCAGCTGCATCCCAATCAATTTTATTCTCAGCGTTAAGGTCTATGTGCTGATAGCTAATACCAAAATCTTTTAATGATCCTGTATCCCTTTCTCCTCCGGAAACAATGGAATCTAATGTGTCGTACGGTTTACCAGAAAGATACAATAATTCATCTCCCGGACGCAATACACCAAATAAAGATATTGTAATTGCATGAGTTCCGGAAATAATTTGCGGTCGCACAAGTGCCGCTTCTGCTTTAAATACATCGGCATAAACTCGCTCTAAAGTATCTCGCCCCTCATCATCGTAACCATAGCCTGTTGACGGGTTAAAATGATGGTCGCTAACACGTTGATTATGAAAAGCCGTTAATACTTTTTCTTGATTTAAAAAAGCTATTTCATCAGCAGTTTGAAGTTGTTTTTGAATTTTCTCTTCTATTGTTTTAATGATTGTTAACATGTAATTCTCCATTCTCTTAAATATCTCTTTCTATTATGCGGCATGACTTGAAATAGCGTCAAATTCTGATACAATTCATAGAGTTGTATGTTGAGGAGGAAAAAGGCTATGGCTTGGGAAGTACTGAGCGCAATCGGTACGATTGCTTTTGCAGTATCCGGCGCAATTATCGCGATGGAAGAAGAATATGATATTTTCGGCGTGTATCTTCTCGGTGTTGTCACAGCTTTTGGTGGTGGTGCAATCCGAAATTTGTTAATAGGCGTGCCTGTTTCGGCATTGTGGGAACAGGAATTTATGTTTCAATTGGCCTTTATTTCGATCACAATCGTTTTCTTATTTCCACATAAATTGCTCGGTCATTGGAATCGGTGGGGACACTTTTTTGATGCTATTGGATTATCAGCATTTGCTGTTCAAGGAGCCATTTACGCAGTTGAATTAGAATTGCCGCTGTTTGCGGTTATCGTGGCTGCCGTACTAACTGGATCGGGTGGAGGTATCATACGTGATATGTTAGCCGGAAGAAAGCCTCTTGTGTTAAAGTCCGAAATTTATGCTGTTTGGGCAGCATTAGCAGGCTTGTTTATTAGTTTTGATTCAGCTAATACCGATTTAATGCTTTATTCTTTGTTTGTGCTCATAACGATATTACGCATTTTATCGTACACATTTAAATGGAGATTACCGGCTCGAAAAATACAAATTAACTAAAAAAACAGAACGCTCAAACTATTGAGCGTTCTGTTTTTTTAGTTTAGTTAGGCGATTGTTTCCCCATTCCAAGCAAGCATGCCACCTTCAACGTTTGTTGCAGCGATGTTATTGGACTCTAAAATACCACTAGACATTTCACTGCGGCGACCTGATCGACAAATCATATAATATTCTTTTTCAGTATCTAGTTCTCCAATACGTTCTTCCACTTCACCGAGCGGTATGTGTTTAGCCCCTGGAATCATTCCCGTTGCTACTTCATCCGGTTCACGAACGTCGATAATGTTTACTACTTCGCCAGCTTCTACGCGTTTTTGCAATTCATCTGTTGTAATAGTTTTCATATACACGCCTCCTTGATTAAAATCATACTCACACCAAAATCCTATACCCAAAGAAGTAAGCTGTCAATCAGAAGTGCGAAGACAGCCGTTTCGATTTAACAGGCATAAAAAAACCGAACTGCATAATCATCAGTCCGGTACCATTCTTATTCTTCGTGTTCAATTGCTACAGCTTTTGCTGGGGAGAATGTCGAAATCGCATGTTTATAAATTAATTGCTGTTTGCCATCTGTTTCGACTAATACCGTAAAATTATCGTAAGATTTAATAATTCCTTTTAGTTGGAAGCCGTTAAGTAAAAAAACTGTGACATAAATATTATTTTTACGAAGCTGATTTAAATAGACGTCCTGAATATTGACTGGTTTCATGTGAATCCTCCCTATTTCTCTGTTGGTTCTTGATTTTCCGTAAGTTTATTTATTCGACAGTCTCTGTCATTTCCCTGCATAAAAGAGATTATTTCCTGTAGATTTTTTTCAGGTTTTTCTAATGCATCGATCCATAAAATCGGCAATTTGTTTTTAAAATACGTAAATTGTCTCTTTGCGTATTTTCGCGAGTTTTGCTTAAGCTTTTCTACAGCTAAATCTAAACTCCAATGCCCATCTAAATAGCTATATATTTCTTTATAGCCGATTGCTTGGATTGATTGAACATCTCGAATACCTTTTTGTCGTAATGAGTTAACTTCATCGACTAATCCGCGTTCTAACATTTCATCCACTCGTTGGTTAATGCGTTCATATAGTACATTTCTTGGAATATCTAGCCCAATAATGACTTCATTATACATGGGGGACAACGCCAAATTACGATCTCCTTTTTGCTGTCCACTCATGAGTATTTCTATCGCTCGCAAAACGCGTCGTGTGTTATTTGGATGGATATCACTTTTCGGATCTAACTTCAGCAATTTTTTATGCATCCATTCAACACCAAATTGTTCTAACTCCTTATTTAAACACTCACGAAGCTCTTGATCGATAGCTTCTTTCGAAAATCGATAATCAAACAATACTGCCTGCACATATAGCCCTGAACCCCCCACAATAATCGGCAAGTTGCCACGTGATTGGATTTCAGTAATTTTTTCCCGCACCAATTTTTGATACTCAGCCACCGAAAAACTTTCCTCAGAATTTTTAATGTCGATTAGATGATGAGGAACCCCCGCCATTTCTTCCGGCAAAATTTTGGCTGTTCCAATAGTCATATCACGATAAACTTGCATAGAGTCTCCGTTGATAATTTCCCCATTTAGATGCTTTGCTAACTCTAAACTTAAGGCAGTCTTACCAGATGCCGTTGGTCCAACGATAGCTAATACATCAATCATTCCCACAAACCCAGTCTCCAATTACATCATAGTAATCATGTCGGCCTATTTCATTTAGCAACTCGTGTCTCGCATCTTCCGCAAGATAAACTTTAACTTTACTCACGCCTGCATCTGTAAATTGTTTGGCTGCATTGAAAACACCTTTACCATTATCACCAACTGGATCCATTGCTCCACTAATAAGTAAAATCGGTAAATCATTGCGAACTCGGGCAACCTCTGCAGGATCGTTAACCGTAGTAATTCCTGAAAATAAATCAATATAAAATTGATTGGTTGATTCAAAGCCACAAAGTGGATCAGCTTCATATCTCGCTACCATTTCTTTGTCTCGACTTAACCAAGCAGATTCAGAACCTTCTTGTTCGAAGGATTTATTGAAATTGCCAAAAGTGAGTTTGCCAAGCGCTTCGCTCGGTTCCTGCTTACCGTATATTTTAGCCGATGCGATTGCTACTGCTTTCCCGAGTTTCCCAGTAACACCTGGGTCTCCACCCGTTCCAGACAATACAACTCGGTGTACCGTATCGCTATGAAATTGTAAGTAACGACGGGTCACAAAAGAGCCCATACTATGCCCAAATAACACAAGAGGCAACTCTTCAGTTTTTTGTTGCACTTTTTGAATAACTGAATGCAAGTCTTCCACTACTTGTTCGAAACCATTATCATCTGCAAAATAGCCGAGTATCCCGTTTTGTTGAGCCGTTTTTCCGTGACCTCGTTGATCATGCGCTGATACAATAAAGCCGCGTGACACTAAGTATTCCGCAAATTCTTTGTACCGTTCTATGTGCTCTGCCATGCCATGAATAATATGGACATGACCTAGCGGGTTTGTTGGTTCGTAACATTCATAATATAATTCATGGCCATCAGAAGCGCGCATATAATCTTTTGTCACTTTCATTTACTACACCCTTTCTTATATCCCATATACTGTCTATTATGACAGATTGATTTAATTCATTACACGTTTGAACATTTTTTCAACATCATAGGTTTTAAAATGAATAATAACCGGACGACCATGCGGACAAGTAAATGGCTGTTCCGCTTTTTTCAAATCTATTAATAACCGTTCCATTTCATGTTTTTGCAGAAAGTGATTTGCTTTGATCGACCGTTTACAGCTCATCATTATCGCAGCATCTTCACGTAATTTCTTTACATCGACTTTTCGCTCTGTCAAAATTTGTTCGATTAAATCTTCAATAACTTCTTGTTCAAAACCTTTTGGAAACCAAGTCGGGTATTCACGGACAATAAACGAAGTGTCGCCAAACTCTTCTAGAAAGACACCACTATCGGAAAGAACAGTCAAATGATCTTTTAACCTCAAAGCTTCATCTCGGCTATAGTGGAACGTTAGCGGCAATAACAATGCTTGTCGTTCATTGCTATCGATATCTCCTACTTTTTCTCGGAAGTATTCGTATTTAATCCGTTCCTGTGCTGCATGTTGGTCGACCAAATAAAATCCATCGTTACTTTGCGCCACGATATACGTTCCATGAATTTGACCAACGACTTCAAGTTCTGGGAATTGTGGACCATCATCTGGCTCTTCCTCATACTCTTGTACCGAAGTTGTTTGTTCGGAAAATGGCGTTTCTTGTTGCATAACTTCTTTTTCTTGATGCTGTTGCCCAAATACCTTTTCTTGCTTTTGCATAACCGGAAACTCTGAAGATTCCTGAACAGGCACATCTTTTGGTTCTCGAACAGTAAACGAGCTTTTCCATAAATCCAATTGCCTTGTCGGTGCTTGTTTGACCGGTTTCGGTTTATCAATAATTGGCGCACGAACTACCGAACTAATTGTTCCGCGAAGCGTTTCATGGATAAGTTCCATCAATTCTTTTTCTTTACTTAAGCGAATTTGCTGTTTCGCTGGATGTACATTGACATCAGTTAAATAGGGATCTCCTTCAATATTCATGACAACAATTGGCTGGCGCTCTAATGGTAAAAACGTATGATAGGCTCTATGAACTGTGTTGGCAATCGCGTAATGCTTTACCCAACGGCCATTCACAAATAACGAAATGTAATTTTTATTGGCACGTGTAATTTCAGGAAGTGAAGCATACCCCGATATTTTGTAATCATGAGATTGCCCTTCGAACGGAATCATTTTCTTAGCAATTGCCACTCCATAAATATCTGCCAACACACGTTTAATTTCTCCACTGCCAGAAGTTTGTAAAATAATTCTTCCGTCATGTACCAGTTTAAACGCAATCCCTGGATAACTTAATGCAAAGCGGTTTAATAAATCAATTGAATGACCCAATTCAGTCTGCAAGGTTTTCATATACTTTAAACGTGCAGGTGTATTAAAGAACAACTGATCTATTTTTATGTCCGTTCCTTTTCTAAGAGACCCCGCACGATGTTCAGTTAGACGGCCACCCTCCATTTGTACAAATGTACCACTTTCACCGTTTGAGGTATGCAACGTCACTTTCGATACTGATGCGATACTCGCCAAAGCTTCACCGCGGAATCCAAGCGTCCGAATTCGGAACAAATCGTGTTCGTTCGCGATCTTACTAGTTGCGTGCCGCGAAAATGACAATAATGCATCATCTGCATCCATTCCAGCCCCGTTATCGATTATTTGAATTGAAGTCAGTCCTGCTTCAACAAGCAATACTTCAATGGCCGTACTCCCTGCATCAATCGCATTTTCTACTAATTCTTTAACGACAGAAGTCGGTCTTTCAACTACTTCACCAGCAGCTATTTTATTGGATAGAGGTTCGTCCATCAATCGAATGATGCCCATGCGCTCACTCCTTATTGGTTTAACTTCTCTTGCAAGTCATTGATCATTTGCAAGGCTTGAAGCGGTGTCATCGAAGACACTTGTACGTCTTTAATCGTTTGTAGAATTTCGTCCTTTTCTGTATCCGCTTCATCAAAAAATGATAATTGTTCTATTGTTTTAGGTTGCTGTTTTTTATCTTGTTCAAAGGTTTTCAATAATTCTCGTGCACGCGCAAGAATTGGTTCAGGTAAATTGGCCAACTCTGCAACGTGAATTCCGTAACTTTTATCAGCTGGACCTTTTTTTACTTTATGCAGAAACACCACTTTGCCCGACTGCTCCATTGCTGCTACGTGGACATTGTGAAGTTTCTCTAGTGAATTTTCTAATGCGGTCAGCTCATGATAATGTGTTGAAAATAATGTATTTGCGCCAATCTCTCGATGAATATATTCAATCATTGATTGTGCTAAAGCCATGCCGTCATAAGTTGAAGTTCCACGGCCAATTTCATCAAACAATAATAAGCTGTTTTTCGTTGCATGGGTAATGGCATATTGCGATTCGAGCATTTCGACCATAAAGGTACTTTGCCCAGAAACTAAGTCATCAGCCGCTCCTATACGCGTGAAAATTTGATCGACAATCGGTAAATTAGCAGATTCAGCAGGTACGTAACTACCAATTTGAGCTAATACGATTGTTAATGCAACTTGACGCATATACGTACTTTTACCCGACATATTTGGTCCTGTAATGAGTAGCATATTTTGATTTTCAGCTAGTACACAGTCATTTGGTACATATTGTTGTTTGTTAAGCATTTTTTCTACTACGGGATGTCGACCTTCAATGATGGATATTTCGTTCGTATCGTTAAAATCAGGTTTTACAAAACGATATTTTTCTGCCACATTGGCAAAACTTAAAAAGACATCTAATCCACTAAGTGAAGAAGCTAGGCGTTGAATGCGTGAAATATATTGTTTTACTTCATCTCGAATCGCTACAAATAAATTATATTCAAGTGCTAAACTTTCTTCTTCAGCGGTTAAGATCAAAGCTTCTTTTTCTTTTAATTCAGGAGTAGTGTAACGTTCTGCATTTGCTAATGTTTGTTTTCGGTCATAGCGCTCTAAATCTGCTAAATGCATATTGGCTTTTGAAATTTCAATATAATAACCAAAAATACGGTTATAGCCAATTTTCAATGATTTGATACCGGTTAATTTGCGTTCTTTTTGTTCAAGTTCAGCAATCCAGTCTTTTCCATTACGCGAAGCATCTCGGAATTCATCTAGTTTCTCATGGAAACCATCTCGAATTACACCGCCTTCTTTTGAAGATAGGGGTGGATTTTCACTAATTGCTTGCAATAATTCACACACTTCAACACAGCGATCTAATTTCTCCCCAAATTCATGTAGAGCCGTATCGCCAGAATTCGCCAACTCTTCGATTAACATCGGTACTTTCTCGAGAGAACTGCGAAGCTGCGCTAAATCTCTCCCACTAGCGCTGCCGAAGGCGATACGTCCGGAAAGACGTTCTAGGTCATAAACTTCTTTTAACAAGCCTTGAAGCTCTACACGCACGAAATACTGCTCGATTAACGCTTCGACCATTTGCTGGCGCTCTTCAATCATGCGTTTATTCGCTAACGGCTGATGCAACCATTGTTTTAATTTGCGACTTCCCATTGCTGTCATTGTTTCATCTAACAGCCACAGTAAAGTTCCTTTTGTTTCATTGCCACGAATAGATTGCAACAATTCCAAATTTCGTTTGGAATGAAAATCAATGCTTAATAATTGAGTGTTTTCTTTATATGAAAATGACTGGATATGATCTAACGATTGTTTTTGGGTACGAGCAATATACGTCATCAATCGGTGACAACTTGTTTGTAAATCTTCTGGGCAGTCCACAGTCAAAGATGCATCCATTTTATAAGCATCTTCCATTGTTTCAATCGACAGGACTAGATCTTGCTCTTCTTCAGTCAACAAGACAAACAATTGTTCTGAAACTACTAATTCACGAATGCTCAAAGAGCGCAACTCCTGTAACAATGCTTTTTCAGTTCCCATTATGTATGTCGCTGTAGATTCACCTGTACTAATATCCACATATGACAAAGCAAAGCCATCTGATAATTCATCAGCTGCTGCTAAAAAGACATTTGATTTGGAATCGACGCTTTTTCCTTCTGTATGTGTTCCAGGTGTTATTAAGCGGACAACTTCCCGTTTCACCACGCCTTTAGTCATTTTTGGATCTTCTACTTGTTCACAAATGGCTACTTTATGACCTTTTAAAATTAGTTGATCAATATAGTTTTTAGCCGCATGGTGAGGCACGCCGCACATCGGAATCCGGTCATCGCCACTTCCTCCACGTGCTGTTAACGTGATTTCTAGTAATTGTGACGCTTTGATCGCATCATCATAAAACAATTCATAAAAATCGCCTAAGCGGAAAAACAAAAAAGCATCCAAGTATTCGGATTTCACTTGAAAATATTGTTGCATCATTGGTGTCGGTGCCATTTTAAAACCTCTTTCAAATCGATTCGTCGTTTATCCATTATAACAAAAATAAAGAGAGAAAAGAAAAAACTGAAAGAGCATTGGCTCTTTCAGTTTAATTCTGTTTAACTGTACTTCTACTAAGCACTCTATTTTACTCCACCGATAAGATCGTCTTATGTCGTCGAATCTATACGATCGCTTCCGCTTTTCTTTGGCTAGCTTCAGCGACCAGCCTCTCGGGTCATAAGCCATTCTGTCTGTGCGGCTAGAGTAACGCCGCTTCGCCAGATCGTCTTATGCCGTCGAGGCTAAACGGTCGTTTACGCTTTTCTTGTTACCCGCAGCTTCCTGGTTTGTCGTTGCGGACTTTTGATCCTGTTTCGCCACGTAACAAGTCGCCACCTGTTTCAGTGATGATGTTGTTTGTTACTTGGTTAGCGATTGCTGTCGATACCATTTGCAACAATGAGTTGACGTCGCTTTGAGATTGCTTGAATTCTTGAACGATTGGCACTGCGTCAATTTCTTCTTCAATCTTAGAAATTTTGCCTTCGATCAAATTCAATGCACGTTCTTTGCCATAGGCTTGGAAGTTTACAGCTTGTTTTTGAAGGCTTTTCAGGCTAGCAATTTTTTCACGAATTTGTTGGTTTTCGTTAATTTGTGCTTCTGCACGTTTAAAGAAATCCACTTCTTCTGTTGCTGCGATCATATCTGCGACTTCGCGTGCTTTGTCGACGATTTCTTGTTTTGTATACGTCATTTTTAGACACCCATTTCTTGGTCTGTAACAGTTGCTACTAGTTCACTGCTTGCGACCATGTTTTAATTTCATTAATATTACTTTGAAACTTTATTTTCAAGTATAAACCTTTATCGTCCGTAGTTACGAGCGATAGAGAATTTCTCTCTTTTGGTAATACTTTAATTTCAAATATCTAAGATGCTATTCGAATTTAAAGAAGATATGAATTTAAAATCTCCTGCAAAATTCTTTTTGCTCACTTCTTTATTATACTGAAAGCAAGGCTTGTACTTCAAGGACTCTGCACTAATTGTCGATGTTTCGTCACGAAGCTGTAGATTTATCCTTGAAACGGATAATCTTCGTTGATATATATGCGTTCATAGCTTGTCGCTTTACCTGTTTGATCATTCACTTCTGTGAAAAAGCCACTGACAACCGATCGACCGCGTTTGGGTACTTCAAATCGCGTTGGCATATTTGTTTTAAAGCGATACAAAACAGCGTCTTTGTTCATGCCCAATATTTCATCATAAGGTCCCGTCATCCCAACATCTGAGATATACGCAGTTCCATTTGGTAAAATACGTGCATCAGCAGTCTGAACATGTGTATGTGTTCCAACAACTACTGAAGCGCGGCCATCCAAATGCCAACCCATAGCAATTTTTTCACTTGTCGCTTCTGCGTGAAAATCTACGAAAACAAGCGGTGAAATAGCTTTAGCTTCAGCAACAAGCTCATCTGCTTTTTGGAAAGGATCTTCATGAGGCGGTAAAAAAACACGTCCATGAAGATTGATGACAGATAGCGTTTGTCCATTTTTTGTAACGGTTGCCATGCCACGACCCGGTGCTTCATCTGAAAAGTTGGCAGGTCGAATCAAGTAATCCACTTCATCAATAAAATCAAAAATCTCTTTTTGGTCCCATGTGTGGTTACCCATCGTTACCATATCCACTCCCATAAATAAAAGGTCCTGATAAATGGCTTTTGTAATACCGCGACCTGCCGCTGCGTTTTCCCCGTTAGCAATAATTACGTCTGGTGCATATTTTCTTTTTAATCTCGGTAAATACGATTCCAACGCGTCTCTTCCGATTGATCCGACAATATCTCCAATAAATAAAATTTTCACAAACTCACCTTTTTTCCATAAGAAAAAGGCTTCTTTGAATAGACATTCATCGAAGCCTTACTCTTATTATTTTGCGTATTCAACTGCTCTAGTTTCTCTAATGACTGTCACTTTGATGTGACCCGGATAATCCAACTCTTCTTCAATCCGTTTCCGGATATCTCGAGCTAAACGATGTGCCGTCATGTCATCAATTTGTTCAGGTCGAACCATGATGCGAATTTCACGTCCCGCTTGAATAGCGAATGATTTCTCTACGCCTTCATACGATTCAGAAATTTCTTCAAGTTTTTCTAGGCGACGAATGTAGTTTTCAAGTGTTTCACTTCTTGCACCTGGACGTGCTGCAGACAATGCATCTGCTGCTGCTACAATGACAGAAATGATCGAAGTCGCTTCTGTGTCACCATGGTGAGAAGCAATACTGTTAATCACTACTGGATGTTCTTTGTATTTTGTTCCAAGTTCTACACCAATTTCAACGTGACTTCCTTCTACTTCATGATCGATTGCTTTACCAATGTCATGTAGAAGTCCTGCACGACGAGCTAGTGTAACATCTTCTCCAAGTTCAGCTGCCATTAAGCCTGACAAGAATGCAACTTCCACAGAGTGCTTCAGTACATTTTGCCCGTAACTTGTACGGTAGCGAAGGCGTCCAAGAATTTTGATCAAGTCAGGGTGCAAATTATGAACTCCTACGTCAAAAGTGGTTTGCTCACCAATTTCACGAATTTGTTCATCTACTTCACGTCTAGACTTTTCTACCATTTCTTCAATGCGCGCTGGATGGATGCGGCCATCTGAAACCAGTTTTTCTAGAGCCAATCGAGCCGTTTCACGACGGATCGGATCAAATCCTGAAAGAATAACCGCTTCTGGTGTATCATCGATGATTAAATCGATTCCCGTTAAGGTTTCAAGCGTACGGATGTTTCGTCCTTCACGCCCAATGATACGTCCTTTCATTTCATCATTCGGCAGATTTACTACAGACACAGTCGTTTCTGCTACATGGTCTGCTGCAAATCGTTGCATCGCCAATGATAAAATGTTTTTCGCTTTTTTGTCCGACTCTTCTTTGGCACGAGCTTCTGATTCTTTCATCATTACGGCGATGTCTGTCGAAAGTTCTTTTTCAACATCCTGCAAGATGATCGATTTTGCTTCTTCGCGTGTCAAAGATGAAATTCGTTCCATTTCAGCCTGCTGCTGGCGGACTAACTCTTCGGCTTTGCTCTCCATCTGTTCAATATGCTGTTGTTTTTCTGAGAGCGCTTCGTCTTTACGTTCTAGACTCGCTTCTCTTTTGTTCAAAGCATCATCCTTGCGATCCAAATTTTCTTCTCTCTGCAACAACCGATTCTCTTGTCTTTGTAGTTCAGAACGGCGTTCCCGAATTTCAGATTCTGTTTCAGTACGCAATTTATGATTTTCGTCTTTCGCTTCCAATAAAGCTTCTTTTTTCTGCGCTTCAGCTTCTCGTTTTGCATCTTCGACTATTTGCTCCGCGGAGTTTTTAGCGCCTGCAATATTGGAATCGTTTGCTTTTTTTAATGCAAAATAACCAACAACTACACCGACGATGATACCAAGCAAAGCGAAGATGAACTCATTAATACCCATTCGGACACCTCCTCTTGCTATTGATTTTTTTCATTTTCAAAAAATGAATGATCATGCTTTTTTCAGTACAACTAGTTTAAAATTAGTAAATTATACAATTTTAATTGTATAGATGGACTTATGTCGTGTCAACCCAGGAAAGCGGAAGTAGAGGCCCTGCAGAAAAGAGAACTAAGCTGCTGCTACTAGTAAACGAACACTTAAATTTTCAATGAGTTCTAACATCCTAACAATTGTTATAGCCAAAAAGCCGCAAAGCATCTGCTTAGCGGCTTTCTCTTAATTATAAAAAGAATCTTAATTATCGTCTTCGTCAAGTAGAAGATTAAAGTCTTCTGACTCTTCCTTACTACCAGCAATTGTGTACGTTGCTGCTGCCATACCATATGATTCACGGATTTTATTAGAAATCTCATTGCGGATTTCTGGATTTTTAAGCAAGAATTGCTTAACATTTTCACGACCTTGACCGATTCGTTCTTCGTTATATGAATACCACGAACCGCTCTTTTGAATAATCTCTAAATCAGATCCGATGTCGACAATTTCACCTTCTCGTGAAATTCCTTTTCCATACATGATATCAACTTCAGCTGTACGGAACGGTGGAGCTACTTTATTTTTAACAACTTTAATCTTTGTTCTGTTACCGATGATTTCAGTTCCTGATTTCAATGCTTCTGCACGGCGAACTTCTAAACGAACAGATGAATAGAATTTCAACGCACGACCACCAGGTGTTGTTTCCGGGTTACCAAACATTACACCAATCTTCTCACGGATTTGGTTAATGAAAATAACAATTGTATTGGACTTGTTAATAACACCAGATAATTTGCGCAGGGCTTGAGACATTAAACGCGCTTGTAATCCCATATGTGAATCGCCCATTTCGCCTTCAATTTCTGCTTTGGGAACTAATGCTGCTACTGAATCGACTACGACAATATCAACTGCTCCACTACGAACAAGTGCTTCAGCGATTTCAAGTGCTTGCTCACCTGTATCCGGTTGAGACAACAACAACTCATCAATATTTACACCAAGATTTTTTGCATAAACTGGATCTAATGCATGCTCTGCATCGATAAAGGCAGCTGTTCCGCCCGTAGCTTGTACTTCTGCAATTGCGTGAAGAGAAACTGTTGTTTTACCAGAACTCTCAGGACCGTACACTTCAATGACACGTCCTCGCGGATAACCGCCTATTCCTAGCGCTGTATCCAATGCTAATGAACCACTCGAAACGGATGATATATTTCGGTCGGTTTTTTCCCCCAATTTCATGACAGAACCTTTACCAAATTGCTTTTCTATTTGTTTTAACGCCATATCTAATGCTGCTTTACGATCGCTCAAAAGAAATCCTCCTCTAAATGAAAACCTATTTTCTAACTGTCTCTATTATACTAGCTTATTGAGAAATACACAAGAAAAAAGCGAACGTTTATTCGGTTATTTATTCTCAAATATTAATTTTAATTGCCTTATTTTATCCATTTCCCGAATTTGGCGATAAAAAAACACGCAAAATTAAATTTTGCGTGCATTATCTTCAGTTAAAGTTCGAATGACATAATATAAAGCGAGTTTAACAGCTCTTAAACGATTGGTATTGCGCATTCCGGATAGCTGAAGGCGATAAGAAGTAGTTTGCTCTTCTGTTGCTATACCTATCCAAACAGTTCCTGCTGGTTGATCCCCATGTGCATCAGGTCCAGCTGCTCCTGTTAAGGATACACTTATATCAGTTTTAAATTTATCTCGCACTGCTTCTGCCATAGCCAATGCTGTTTGTTCACTGACAACGCCATATTCAGCAAGTAATTCTGCTGATAAGCCAAGCTGATGAACTTTCATTTCTTCATTATAAGTAATGACTCCACCAGCTAATACTGCACTTGCTCCAGGCACTGAGGCTAATTCAGATTGGAAAAGTCCAGCAGTCAAGCTCTCTGCTGCCGAAATAGTTTTGCCTTGATTTTTCAAGAGCTCTACTACTTTAGAAGACAGCGAGTCATTATCGTAACCGTAAAGGTAATCGCCTACGACATCCAAAATTTCTTCTTTAGCGCCATTGATTAACTGCCATGCTTCATCAGTAGTATTAGTTTTAGCGGTAATACGTAAAGTCACTTCACCATCAGCCGCAAGTGGTGCAATTGTTGGGTTCGTTTGTTTGTCAAGAATATGGTGTAAACGATCTTCAAGCTCCGCCTCGCCGATTCCATAAAAGCGCAAAACATGAGACAAAATAACATCGGCTTTGTTCAATAAACTTGCAAGCTTAGGTTTTGCCTCAAATTGGAACATCGGCTCCATTTCTTTAGGGGGTCCTGGAAGTAAAATATACACACGCTCATCTTTCTTGTACATCATGCCCGGAGCCATACCATTATGGTTAACAAGAACTTCACTGTCTTTTAAAACCCATGCTTGTTTTTTGTTATTCTCCGTCATCGGTCGACCTGCGCGTTCAAAAAATGCAACGATTGAATCTAAGGCTTCTGTATTCGTCTCAAGTGACGTATCTAAATGACGAGCAATTGCCTCTTTTGTTAAGTCATCTTTTGTTGGTCCTAACCCACCAGTAAATAAGATGAGGTCAGCACGATTTTCTGCAATTTTAATAGCATCTTCTAACCGAGCCGGGTTGTCTCCAACTACCGTATGATAATACACATTAATACCAAGCTCTGCTAAATGATTAGACAAAAATCGAGCATTTGTATTGGTGATTTGACCTAATAGTAATTCTGAACCTACCGCAATGATTTCTGCGTTCATTTATTCGAACCCCTTTAAGTGCGATTATTTTGAAGTCATTAATGCGCGTCGATTAGCATAGAAATAATCCCAGCCAGACCATACCGTGAAGATTAAAGCAATATAAAGCATAATTTGACCGAATGGTAAGCCAACCCAAACAAAAATAGTATCATGCAATAATAATGCAGAAATCGCTAAAATTTGTGCTGTTGTTTTTATTTTGCCTAGACCGCCTGCTGCTACAACTTCGCCTTCTCCTGCTAATACTAGGCGTAGTCCAGTAACTGCAAACTCACGGCTGATGATGACAATAACAATCCACGAAGCTGCAAACCCTAGTTCTACTAAAATGATCAATGCTGCTGATACCAGTAATTTGTCTGCTAAAGGATCTAGAAATTTCCCGAAAGTCGTAACTAAATTGAATTTACGGGCATAATAGCCGTCCACCCAATCTGTAAGTGATGCAAATATAAAAATTAATCCCCCAACAAAGTGAGTGACAGGCATTTCAGCACCAAAAAGAGTCATAGTTCCCCAGTCAAAACCGGCTAACATAACCACCATAAATACAGGAATCAATAAAATTCTTGAGATGGTAATTTGATTTGGTATATTCATTATTGTTTCCCCTCTCATACTTTCAAGAAAAATAGCCATTCATAGATGGCTATTCGACGTTTGTCAATTGAATAACGACATTCTGGGTTTGGAGCTGTTGCGTATACTCGATGTTTTCACCATTCATGGCCAATTTAATATTAGCGTATTCACCAATGCGTACATGCACACGGTCTACTTCTGCTAAATCGAGTATTTCTTTTTCTCCATCTTGCATTACACGAGCTTTCGAAGTTAACTCTTGTTGATTCTGATCTGTGGCGGCAATCCAGGATGGTCCATCTGCAATTATTTCTAGCTGAGGATTCGCAGTCCCTTGCCACGTGTAAGTTGTTGTTTCCCCTTTAGTTTCTTTTAGAGAAAGAACAGACGTGGCTGTTTCCGGTTTTTCAACCGTCTCTTCAGAATCAACTACTTCTGTTTCTTTTGAAGAAGCAGGAGCAGTTTCATCATAAGAAATGCTAGCCCCCTCATCTTCTAGTGGTCTACTAGCTGTATCTCTGTTCGTCGATGCACTATAAAAATACCAAGACACAGCAAGAATCAACACAATAAACGATGCAACCAAAACTTTAGGGATAATTTCAGCATATGTTTCATTTGGAGCTGTACGTTTAACTGAACGGCTTCTTGAAGTAAAAGTTTCGGGCATTGGTTTTTTTTCAACCATTTCACTAGCTGGCATATCTGTCTGAAATTCTTCAAGCAATGCTTCACCGTTTAACCCCACTGCTGTAGCATACTGCTTAATAAAGGCGCGTACATAAAACGTACCCGGCATCATACTATGATTGCCATCTTCTATCCCAGCCAAGTAACGCTTTTGTATCTTGGTCAAGTCCTGCAAATCTTCCAAACTTAACCCCTTGGCGATTCTGGCTTGTTTTAGCCGCGTACCTAACTCACTCAAAACGATCACCTGCCTACTTAAAAGTTGAAGCCGTCTCCGAACATATTGCCTTGCGATTTTTCATCCATGAACGTATTTTTCTCTAATACTTCATAAGTGATCTTTTCATCTGGGTGGTGACGTAATTCAATAATATAATCAAAATCATCAATGCTGTATTCAGATTGCTCTACAAATTTGTCTGGATGCTCTACAACTTTAATCGTCGGCATACGCATCATTTCACGTACTAATTGCATATGTCGTTCATCAGCTGAACGGCGCGTAACAATACCATCTAAAATAAAAATATTATTATCGTTGTGTTCATCACCCATCAACTGATTACGTACAGTTTGCTTAATCATTGTAGAGGATAGAAATATCCATTTTTTGTTCGCACTAACGCTCGCAGCAACAATTGACTCTGTTTTTCCAACGCGTGGCATGCCTCTTAACCCGACCAACTTATGTCCTTCTTGTTTGAAAATTTCTGCCATAAAATCCACTAGTAAACCTAATTCGTCACGGACAAAGCGGAATGTTTTTCGATCGTCGGCGTCTCTTTGAATATATCTGCCATGCCGAACAGCTAAAATATCACGCAGCTTAGGTTCACGAAACTTAGTAACAGCAATTGTGTCAATGGTTGATAAAATTTGTTCAAAACGCTCTAATTGGACGTCATGTTCTGCACGTAATAACATGCCTCGACGACCTTGATCTACACCATTAATGGTAACGATATTTACTCGTAACATGCCTAAAAGAGAAGCGATATCGCCAAGAAGACCAGGACGGTTAACTTGGATTTCGTATTCAAAATACCATTCTTTCATACAATATCCAACCTTTCTCTATACAAGCTATCTAATAAGATTGCTATTTAATATGATAGCTGATTTGCCACCTAGGTAAAAGAGCCATTTGACTAGAGAAATCGCGATTACATCAACCATCCACCGTTAACGCGCAATGTTTGCCCTGTCATATAATCTGCTTTTCCTCCTAACAAAAAGTCCACAGCATCTGCTATATCTTGAGGAGATCCAAGTCCGAGTGGAATTTCTTCCTCAATTTCCTGTAATTCTTCCGGCGAAAAATTAGCGTTCATTTTAGTTTGTATAAAGCCTGGAGAAACGGCATTAACTCGCGTTCCTAAAGGCGCCATTTCTTTTGCATAAGCTTTAACAAATGCTAACTGTGCACCTTTTACTGAAGAATACATGGTTTCCATAGATGCACCTATTTCTCCCCAAATAGAAGAAACAAAAACAACATAAGATTTATTGTGACGATGAAAAAACGACGATAACGATTGAATTGCTGAAATCGGATTTTTTACGTGCACACGCCATAAAGCTTCCATATCTTGTTCTGTTGTATCAATTAGCATTTTCACCAATGATTGCCCACTAGCAACAACTATGCCCGTAGCATCGTATATATTGTTTGTCAGTTGCTGTATACTCGATTCTTGAGCAAAGTCAGCATGTACAGGTATAAAATCCTGTAAAGGGTAAAGTACGGATAGTTCTTGTGCAAGTGCTGCTGTAGAGTTAGCATTCCAGTGTAAATACAATGACCAGCCACTTCCTGCTAATTGGCGAGCAATGCTTTCACCAATTTCACCTGATGCCCCTAGCAAGACAATAAAGCGTTTCACTGCTCTTCCTTTTTAGCAGGCATAATCGTAAAGACAGATTGCTGAGATTCGTGACTTACTGAGGCAAATGCATTTTGTAAATCAACAACCTCGAGCTCCTCTAATACCGGTACAACATTAAATAAATTCATTTCATTAAATGCGTAATTAGTGAACTGGTTAGCAATGTATTCTGGAGAGTTTAGCGCTCTTAGGAAAAAGCCGATTTTTTTGCGGCGAACACGATCAAGATCTTCTTGTCCAAACGGCCATTTTTCAACTGCATTTTGAAGTGTATGTTTGATTTCTTTTATTAATATATCAGGCTTGTGCGTATCAGACCCTACTAATGCATAACCAAAACCTTGTTCTAACGAGTAGTCAAATGAATAAGATTCATCGATCCAATCGTTTTCATAAGCGTGATGATAAAAATCAGATGTTCGACCAAATAATAATTCATAAGCAAGCTGAGCTGCCAGCTCATGTTTAAGCATTTCAGGACCAATTAAATCTAGTTTTTCTGGTTTGATTCCGTAAAATACCTTTGGTTTTTGAACGCTCATTTCTAGCACGCGTTCTTTAATAGCCACTTCTTTTGGCTCTTCAGGATAAATACGTGTTATTTCTGCAGGTTCTTCAAATGTTTTTTGTGATTGGTCTTCTTTTACTAAAGCCATCATTTGATCTGGATCCACATTTCCTACTATAAATAACATCATATTCGACGGATGGTAAAACGTGTTATAGCACGTATATAAATGTTCCGCCGTAATATCTTGAATAGACTCTACTGTACCCGCGATATCGATTTTCACAGGATGATTTTTATACATATTTTCAATAATCCCAAAATATAAGCGCCAATCGGGTTGATCGTCGTACATCGTAATTTCTTGCGCAATAATACCTTTTTCTTTTTCCACCGTTTTTTCAGTAAAATAAGGACTTTGAACAAAATCTAGTAAAGTTTTGATGTTTTTATCAACTTCTCCTGTTGCAGAAAACAAGTAGGCTGTCCGTGTAAATGATGTAAAAGCATTGGCCGAAGCCCCTTGTTTACTAAACTCTTGAAAGACGTCTCCCTCTTCTTTCTCAAACATTTTATGTTCTAAAAAGTGAGCAATACCATCTGGAACTTTGATTGGCTCTGTTCCACCTTGTGGCACAAAATGGTTATCGATCGAACCGTATTTTGTAGTAAAGGTAGCAAAAGTTTTCGAAAAACCTTTTTTCGGTAGAATATAAACCGTCAAGCCATTATCTAGCTTTTCATGAAAAAGTGTTTCTTCTAATTGTTCAAATTCAACTTTATGCATTTGTTTCATCCTCCTTACCGGATAGGAAGTAAGTCATTTCAAAAGATAATTCCTGAGCAACTGACGCGATATCTTTCTTCGTCACATTTTCCCATTTATTAATCATGTATTCAGGTTCGAATTGATCGGTCAATTCCATGTATTGATCGTAAATATCAATTTGTCCACGTGCAGAATCGAGAGCTTCTTTTAATTGATTGATTAGCAACGCTTTTGTTTGATCCAATTCAACATCTGAAATATTGCCTTTTTTCACTTCTTCTAACTGCTCTAAAACTAAACTCACTGCTTTTTCTTCTAATTTAGAATCAATGCCCGCAAGAACAAACATTAAACCAAATTGCGATGCGAAAGAACTTGAGACATAATAAGCCATGCTTTCTTTTTCGCGAATGTTTACAAATAATTTAGAGTGCGCATAGCCACCAAAAACGCCATTCATCAGCTGCATGATTGGAAACTTCTCATCGCGGAATGTAATCGGCGTAAAAAATGCCATATGCAATTTTCCTTGTTTCATGTCTTCAAACTCAAGTACGCGTGATTGTTCGGGCTTCACTAATTCAATTGATGGGGCTGCAATTGCTTTTTCACGATCTTCAAAATGGAAATATTCACGAATATACGAAGCGATCATTTCTGGTTTCACATCGCCTACTGCATAAATTTCAATTTCATTTTGTGAAATCATTTTGTTGTATTCGGCTACTAATTGTTCATTTGTAACGCTTTCGACGATTTCAATAGTACCGTTTGACGTTATTGAGGCTGGATGGTTTGGTAGAGCTAACTCCATCATACGTTGCTGCGCATAGCGTGTTTTTTCATCAAATACAGATTCAATACGTTGAACGATTGAATGCTTTTCACGTGTAAATATAGATTCTCTGAACAAGCCATGTTCAAAGTTAGGTTTAAACAAAACGATATACATCAAGTTTAATACCTTTTCTAACACACCTTTTTCAGAAAGGTATTGATCATTTACTGTTTCAACATTCAGCGTCACAACGTGCTCATTTCCACGCTTTGATGAATCTATGTAAAGAGAAGTACCATATAAGTCATCTAGTACCATACGAAGTGCTGTATGTGACGGATAAACTTCGTTGCTGTGTTGCAAAATGTTTGCCAAAATCGATCGGGCAGACGCCTTTTCTTTCGTTAGCTTATCCTTAAATTTAATCGAGAAATTTATCGTTTTAAATTGTGTTGTCTCATTGACATGCACATTTACGCCTTTAGCAATATTAATTGTTTCAAACATGTAAAATCCCCTCTCGTCGTTCATGTTCTAACTATACCGAACTTTTTCCGTTAATTGCAAATAAAGAAAAGCGAAAGCGGCCGTTTAGATTCGACGGGCATAAGATGACCTGGCGAAGTGGCGTTCTTTGCCACACAGTCAGGGCAGCTTATGACCCGAGAATCTGGCCGTTTGAGCTGGATTATAAAGAAAAGCGGAGGTGCCCGTTTTAGTCCCGACAAGCGCTGGAGAACTTGATGATAATGGCGTCTTTTGCCATTATCCGCAAGTTCGAAGCGACCTCGAGGGACTGGGCACCGGAGCTAGACAATAGAAAAGCGAAAGCGGCCGTTTAGATTCGCTGGGCATAAGATGACCGCTTTAGTTAAGCAAATGAAAAGAGCCGTCGATGGCAGTGTCCCCTTAAAGTTAGAGTTCAAATCTAACTTTAAGGGGTGCACTACCGATTGCGACGGCTCTTTTAAAAATTCTTATCGTTGACCCTTGATGTAAGGCTTTCCAATCGCTAATGGTGCATGAGCACGACCGATAAAACCTGCTAGTGCAAGAATCGTTAATACGTATGGCAAGATCAATAAGAATACGTTCGGAATCTCCGAGATATACGGAAGCGATGATCCGACAATACTCAATGATTGTGCAAATCCGAAGAATAAGGCAGCACCCATCGCTCCAAGTGGATGCCATTTACCAAAAATCATAGCGGCCAATGCCATAAAGCCTTGACCATTGATCGTAGCATGACCAAAATCATTGGTAATGGTCTGCGCGTAAATTGCACCACCAATACCCGCTAATCCACCGGAGATCATAACAGCAATATAACGCATTCTCGTTACGTTGATTCCCATTGTATCAGCAGCCATCGGGTGTTCCCCTACAGCACGAAGACGAAGACCAAATGGTGTTTTGTAAATAACAAACCACGCAAGTACGGCAATACCGATTGCAAAAAATGACGTATTGTAAACAGATTTGAAAAGTAGTGGACCAATAAACGGAATATCTGATAAAAACGGAACGTTGTAACGCGAGAAACGTTCAGTGATAAAATCCGTCTGTCCTTTATCGAAAATACGTTTTACTAAGTAAATCGATAGTGCAGCTGCTAGTAGGTTAATGGCAACTCCGGAAACTACTTGGTCTGCCCGGAATGTAATAGAAGCTACAGCATGTAATAGCGATAGTAGAAGAGCTGCAAGCATAGCTGCAATTAGTGCAATCCACGGTGTCGCCGATCCAAATGTATCAGCAAACAATAAGTTGAACAAGATTCCAACAAAAGCACCGATAACCATTAATCCTTCTAGACCAATGTTGATAACCCCAGATCTTTCTGAGAAGACCCCACCAATTGCCACTAAAATAAGTGGTGCAGCATAAAAAATTGCTGAAGGAACGATGAAATATAATACCTCAAGGAAACTCATATTACTTCGCCTCCTTCTTCTTAGCTGATGCACGAAGCAGCAGCAAGCGAATGATGTAGCCCGAAGCTACAAAGAAGATGATAACTGCAATAACGATTTCAACAATCTCAATTGGAATACCGGCAGCATTCGGCATATTTAATGCCCCGTACTTTAATGAACCAAATAAAGTAGCACCAAATACAACACCTAGAGGTGTGTTCATGCCTAATAATGCAACCGCGATTCCATCAAATCCAATCCCGGTAAACCCACCTTTAGAAGACACATACTCAAATGTTCCGAGCGCTTCCATTGCGCCACCTAAACCCGCAAATGCACCGGAAATGACCATTGCTAAAATAATGTTTTTATCAACATTCATACCTGCGTATTGCGAAGCATTTTGGTTAAATCCAACTGCTTTCAACTCAAACCCAAGTGTTGTTTTTTCTAAAATAAACCACATCACACCGACCATCACTAATGCAATAATAATCCCAAAATGCAGTCGTGAAAACTCTGTTAAGTTTTGTAAAAACTCTGAACGTAAAGAGGCGCTTGCGTAAATATTGCCTGTGCGGTCTCCTCCGTCAGAAACTGTACGAATTAATGCATTTGTTACGTGTAATGCAACATAGTTCATCATGATGGTAACGATAACTTCATGTACACGGAATTTGGCTTTTAAAAGACCGGGTACGAAGCCCCACAATGCACCAGCTGCAACTGCAGCTAAAATCGCTAATGGTAAGTGAATAATTTTTGGTAATTCTACAGCTACTCCAACGTAAGCTGCAGCAAACCAACCAACAATTAATTGCCCCTCAACACCGATATTGAATAAACCGGAGCGGAATGCAAAAGCTACTGCAAGACCGGCTAATAAATAAGGCGTAATTTGGCGAATTGTTTCACCGATTGTATATAAGTCTCCAAAAATTCCGTTCCAAAGAGCAGCATAGCCTTCAATTGGGTTATAGCCGCTGACCAGCATAATAACTGCGCCGACCAACAATCCTAAAATAACGGAAATGATGGGGACCAAGAGATTGGTCGCTCTATTCGACATGCTGATCCTCACCTTTCTGTGTCAAATCCTGTTTTTTCTTCTGATCAGTATGTCCTGCCATTAACAAGCCCAATTCTTGTTCGGTTGTTGTTTCTGGCGTCACAATATCCACAATTTCTCCGTCATGAATAACGGCAATGCGATCTGAAACATTCATAACTTCGTCTAATTCGAACGAAATCAATAGTACGGCTTTCCCCTTGTCACGCTGTTCAATTAAACGGCTATGAATAAATTCAATAGCCCCAACGTCTAATCCCCTAGTTGGCAATGCCGCAATTAACAAATCTGGATCTCGGTCAACTTCACGACCAATAATCGCTTTTTGTTGATTTCCTCCGGATAGTGAACGAGCTAACTCTGATGGACCTTGCGTTCGTACGTCAAAGTCTTTAATAATTTGCAATGCTTTTTCATTAATTTTGTTGTAATTGATGATGCCTCTTTTAGAAATTGGCTTAGCATAATACGTTTGAAGCGAAATATTATGACCAACTGGGAAATCTAATACAAGTCCATGCTTATGTCGATCTTGGGGAATATGACCAACACCAGACTCTGTTACTTTTCTTGGTTTCATATTGGTAACATCTTTTCCATTGATTGAAATAGTTCCACTCTTTACTTTTCGAAGACCCGTAATCGCCTCAATCAATTCAGATTGTCCATTTCCATCAATTCCCGCAATGCCGACAATTTCACCCTTACGAACATTCAAGTTTAAATGTTTAACCTTGTCAATTCCACGATAATCAAGGACAACTAAATCTTTAATGTCCAAAATTTCTTCTCCTGGAAACGCTTTCCCTTTTACTGTAGTAAATTCTACATGACGTCCAACCATTAAGGATGCCAGGTCGTTCGGGTTTGTTTCTGCTGTAATAACGGTCCCGATTCCTTGTCCTTTTCGTATAACAGTTACACGGTCAGAAACATCCATAATTTCTTTCAGTTTATGCGTAATTAAAATAATGGATTTTCCTTCAGCGATTAAACGTTTCATGATTTGAATCAATTCGACTATTTCTTGAGGTGTTAATGAAGCTGTTGGTTCATCAAAGATCAAGATTTCTGCTCCACGATACAAGGTTTTTAATATCTCAACCCGTTGTTGCATACCTACCGATATGTCTTGAATTATGGCATTTGGATCTACATTTAAACCATATTGTTCAGATAATGCCTGTACTTTTTTAGCGGCGTCTTTTTTATTGGTAACGCCGTATTTTGTTGGCTCGGTACCTAAAATGATGTTTTCTGTAACTGAAAAGTTTTCGACTAACATAAAATGTTGATGAACCATTCCAATTCCAAGTTCATTTGCTATATTCGGATTAGAGATATCTACTTTCTTTCCGCGAACACGAATTTCTCCGCCTTCTGGCTTATACAAACCGAATAAAACGTTCATTAAAGTCGATTTTCCCGCGCCATTTTCTCCCAATAGTGCGTGAATCTCACCCTTTTTCAGTTGCAGCGTAATATTGTCATTAGCAACAAATGAACCGAACTCTTTACGGATATTCAGCATTTCGATTACATACTCCACTGTTGTCACTCCCTCAAGACTGCTAACTTTTTTAAAAAATTTAATTAATACAGGAAAGGCTTCCGTTACTAAAAACCTTTCATCTATTAATTTCTATCTTAGAGACAAAAAAAATCATAAAGGCCGGTTAAACCGGCCTTTATGATGACCGTCTTAAAAAACTATTACTTTACAGTTTCAGGAACTTCAAGATCCCCACTGATAACTTGTTGTTTAAATTCTTCGATTTTCGCCATCACGTCTTCAGAAATTGCTCCACGTGAATCAGCTAAATCTACACCCTCATCAGACAAACCGTAAGTAACTGTTTCGCCACCTGGGAATTCGCCTGCCATTGCTTGTTCAGAAATATTGATTACAGCTGTATCTACGCGTTTTAAAACAGAAGTCAATGTTACGTTAGCATCGCCAGTTTGACCTTCATCGTATTGATCCGAGTCAACTCCGATAACCCAAATGTTGTCATCTGGATTTGATTCTTTACGCTCTTTTGCTTCAGTGAAGACACCGTTACCCGTACCACCAGCTGCGTGGAAAATGATATCTGCTCCAGCAGAATACATACGGTTTGCAGTTGTTTTACCTAATTCCGCTTTATCAAAAGCACCTGTGTATTGAACATCAACTTCAACTGAAGGATCTGCAGCTTCAACTCCTGCTAGGAATCCAGCTTCAAAACGCTCAATTACTGGAATTTCCATTCCACCAACAAAACCAATTTTCTTTGTTTCAGACATTAAAGCCGCTGCTACACCCGCAAGGAATGCACCTTCTTGTTCTTTAAAAAGAACACTTGCAACGTTTGGAGCATCAACTACTGCATCAATAATTGCAATTTGTGCTTCAGGTTGTTGTTCAGCGATTTCTTTTACAGCACCTTCCATCAAGAACCCAATTCCGTAGACAACATCAAAATCGCGACGGATTAAATTGTTCAAGTTGGTGTTGTAATCCGCATCTGATGCAGATTGAAGATAGTCATAGCCACCATCGCCTTTTTCAAGGCCATTGTCTTTACCAAATTGCTGAAGACCTTCCCAAGCAGATTGGTTAAAGGACTTATCGTCTACTCCTCCAACATCCGTAACCATGGCTACTGAAAAGTCAGAAGTTTCTTCTCCGCCTTCTCCTCCACCAGTTTCTCCGTTTGAAGTTTCTTCGTCGCTACCGCAGGCAGCAAGCATAGTTCCAGCAGCAAGCATTAATGATAAACCTAGACCAAATTTACGTTTTGTCAATGTAATAACCCCCAAGGTTTTTTTGATATTAGCAGGAATTTGATGTTTTACATACGTTTGCGAACTACATGAAAGCTAAATTTATCAGCTCTAAAGTAATTCTTTGAATAAAGCACCAATCGATCGTCTTCATCGTAATGGAGCTGTTTTAAAACAAGTAATGCTGTTTCCGGTTCACATTCCAAGATTGGCGAAGCATCTTCATGATAACCAGTCGGATCAATAAATGTCACCGCATAGGAGATATGAATGTCTCCAGATTCTTCAATCGCTTTAAAAATGGAACTTTCTGTGCGCTTTAAAAAATCTGTAGGCAAATACGCGGAAGGAACCTTGTCAATACAATAAACTACAGGGTCGCTGTTTGCCGTACGAACGCGTTCAATAGTAATGATGGTATCATCGGCAGTGCAATGAAAGCGTTTTATATCTTCTTCAGAAGAAAGGCCCTCTGACGTGCTTAAGTAAATAGCACCGGGTTCCATTCCTGCCTGGCGGATCATATCAGAAACACTCGTTAATTGTTCAATCCCTGATGAAAACAAAGGTTTTGAATTGACGAATGTCCCAACTCCGTGGCGTCTGATGATCGTATTATCTTCTTCCAACAGCCGAAGCGCTTCTCGTAAAGTCGCTCGACTGACTCCAAGTGTTTTCGATAATTCGAATTCGGACGGCAACTTCTCTTTCTCTTTGTAGACGCCCGCAGCAATATCCTGTTTCATTCGATCGATTACTTGAAGGTACAAAGCACGATGATCCGATTTAATTGTCATACGATTCACCACCCATGACAGAGATCAGACATCTGATGTAAAACATTCCTACTAATCAAAATTACTATAACACTTATTAGATACGAAATAAATAGTAATTTGTCGAATTCAGCGAATTTTCGGTTCTCGAACCAATAAACTAGTGATTAATTTATCACAATTAACTTCAAATTCCTCAATATTCTTCCTGCTTTGGAACTAGTACCGTTCGTGGCTTACTACCTTCATACGGGCCAACAACACCTCGTTGTTCCATTTGATCAATAATTCTTGCAGCTCGCGAATATCCTACACGGAAACGACGTTGTAACATCGAAACAGATGCTGTTTGCATTTCTGTAACTAATTTAACAGCTTCATCGTAAATTTCATCAGTTTCTTCGTCTATTTTGGTCTCATCAATTTCACTCGGTATCATATCTTCTTGATATTGCGCTTTTTGTTGTTCGATAACAAAGTCTACAATTTTCTCAACTTCAGAATCGGACAAGAACGCTCCTTGAACACGTACTGGTTTTGATTGGCCAGCACCTAAGAATAGCATATCACCGCGGCCAAGTAATTTCTCAGCACCGCCCATGTCTAGTATTGTACGAGAATCGATCGATGATGAGACAGCAAACGCAATACGGGATGGAATATTCGCTTTAATGACCCCTGTAATAACGTTAACACTCGGTCGTTGTGTCGCAATGATCAAATGAATTCCTGCCGCACGTGCCATCTGGGCTAAACGAGTAATTGCATCTTCTACTTCGTTTGAAGCAACCATCATTAAATCAGCCAACTCATCGACAATAACGACGATAAATGGCAGCTTTGGATGCTTGTCTTCATTTTCTTCATTAAAAACTCGTACATATTCGTTATATCCTTCAATATTTCGAGTGCCTGTATGAGAAAAGAGTTCGTACCTTCTCTCCATTTCAGAAACGATTTTCTTTAAAGCTTGTGCTGCCTTTCGTGGATCTGTCACAACAGGTGCTAAAAGATGCGGAATGCCGTTATAAACGTTTAATTCGACCATTTTCGGGTCAATCATCATCATTTTCACTTCATGCGGTTTAGCACGCATAATAATACTCGTGATAATTCCGTTTATACATACTGATTTCCCGCTACCAGTTGAACCCGCAACTAATAGATGCGGCATTTTATTTAATTCGGTCATCACAGCTTGACCTGTCACATCTCTACCTAAAGCGAATAATAATTTAGCATCCGGTTTGTTATTTTCTTCTGATTCCAATACTTCTCGTAAGCTAACAATCGAAACTTCCGAGTTTGGTACTTCGATACCAATTGCTGATTTCCCTGGAATTGGAGCTTCAATCCGAATATCACGTGCAGCTAGAGCTAAAGCTAAATCGTCATGTAAACTAACAATTTTACTTACTTTCACACCGGTATCCGGCAATATTTCGTATTTTGTAACTGCAGGACCTAAATGAACTTGCGTTACTTTTGCTCTTACGCCAAAGCTTTGGAAGGTTTTTTCAAGTTTTTTAGCATTTTTTTGAATGCCTGAATATTCTCCACTTTGATCGTGATGAGGTGGTAGAGTCAATAAACTCATTGGAGGTAATTGATATTCCTCATTTTCTAGTTCTTCAGCTGTTGATAGTAACTGGACCTCTCCAGTCTCTTGTTGTTCTTCAGCAACTTTTGGAGGTGTCTCCTGTTTCGGTTTAACGTTTTCAGTAAATGCCGAAATAATCGGTGCTTCTTGTTTTTGCTCGTATAAAGGATCCTCATCTTGGTTGTCATCTTCATCATAAGACAAGGATTCATTGATTTCCAAAACTTGTTCGGGTTCTGATTTCTTACGAGGAGCACGTGCTTTTTTAGGCTTGCTTTGTTTAAAGCGATTCATTAACGAATCGAGAAACGGACGCATACTTGGTATTTTTTCGGCGATAAATGGTGCTGCTGCTTTTCCTGTTAAAATAATCGCGCCAATCGATAGTAGAATGATGGCAACAATCCACGTACCTGCTGTATCAAAGAGCACATGCAATAACGCATATAGTAAAGCCCCTAGTATCCCACCGCCAGTCGCTAAATAACTATTCCATATAGTGCCGGTCATTTTAGTGGTGCGGATTGTTTCGGCAATAACATTTGAGGAAGTGATTGGCAAAATGCTATTTGCTGCCCATATTAAATGACAAATCAACAAAATTCCAATCAACACAAATGCGGATCCAAACGCCACTTTCATCTTAGGTTTTGGCCATTCGCGCTTCACCATTACAAATATCGCGACAAAAACTAGTAATAATGGGATTAAGAACGCCATATATCCTGCCAGGTATTCGGCCATATTGTAAAACATTTTGCCAATAACGCCGAGTTGAAAAGTCATCAAAACAGCAATGCCTAATAATATTAGACCGATGACTTCATAGGCAATCATTGGCATTGGTTGTCTTTTTTTATTTTTTGTCTTTGCCTTTGGTTTCACTTTTGTCCTTGCTCTCGCTCTAGCTTGTGATTTTTTCTTGGCAGTTTCACGAGCCCTATTCATAGCTATCCCTCACTTCTTCCATAATCGAAAAAGGATTTCCTCCGATAAAATCGGTATGGAAATCCTTTTACTTTTTTCTTAGTATTCCATAATAATTGGGATAATCATTGGACGACGCTTAGTTTGTTGGAACAAATAAGAATTCAATGTATCACGAATTTCTTGCTTAATATTGTTCCACTCAAATGCATCTCTTGTCACGTATTTTTCAACTACTTTACGAACAAGACGCGTCGATTCTTCCATAAGTTCTTCTGACTCACGAACATATACGAACCCACGTGAAATCATTTCTGGACCAGATGCAATTTTCTTTTCTTTACGGTTTAACGTAACCACAACGATGAAAATCCCATCTTGTGATAAGAGTTTACGGTCGCGGAGTACAATATTCCCAACATCGCCAATGCCAATGCCATCGATCAATACATTTCCAGCTGTAACACGTCCGCTCATGCGAACTTTACCACCTTTATATTCTACGATATCGCCTTTATCAGCGATAAATATTTCTGACTTGTTCAAGCCTACTTGCTGAGCTAACTTGGAATGTGCAATAAGCATTTTGTATTCACCTTGAATCGGGATGAAATACTTTGGTTTCATCATATTAAGCATCATTTTCAAATCTTCTTGACTGCCGTGACCTGAAACGTGAACTTTTTTACTTGCAGTTAAAACGTTCGCTCCAGCTTTCGCCAATTTGTTCATTGTTTGGAACATTGGAACTTCCATACCGGGTGATGGTGTGAATGTGATTAATACCGTGTCTGTTGGTTTGATCTTTACGTCTTTATGTTGCTTACGAACCATTTTATCCAATGCTTCAAGCGGTTCACCTTGATTACCTGTAACAATAATAACAACTTCGTCATCGCGGTAATTTTCTAAGTCTTTTAACGAAATAACCGTATCTTCATCTACAGTCAAATAACCAAGTCTTAAACCGACTTCATAGCTGCTTTCAAGACTTCTACCGGCTACAGCAACTTTTTTACCTGTAGCTGCCGCAATATCAAATACCTGCTGGATGCGGATAAAGTTTGATGAATAAAGTGATACCATTACGCGGCCTTCAGCTGCTAGAAAGGCAGACAAAATATGGTCAGCAACAACAATTTCTGATGTTGTATAACCTGGACGTTCTGCTTCAGTTGAGTCAGACAATAGCATTAAGACGCCATCTTCTCCTAATTTCGCCATTTTTGCGATATCAGGCTTATAGCTGCCTTTAGCTGATTGATCAAATTTAAATTCGCCCGTGTGCACAATCGCGCCTTCTGATGTGTGGAAGACGATTCCTAATGCGTCAGGAATACTATGTGTTGTGTGGAAAAATGTCACATGTGTTTTATCAAAGTTCATACGGCTTTTGTTTGTTACTTCAAAGAACTTCACATGTTTTAAAGAACCTTGTTCTTTAATATGTTCTTTAGCCAATGCGATTGTTAATTTCGAACCGTAAACAGGCACTTGGATTTTCTTTAATAGATAAGCAATTGATCCAATCGCATCTTCATGTCCGTGTGTTAAGAAGACACCCTTCACGCGATCTTTGTTTTCTACTAAGAAAGTCATATCCGGAATGACAATATCAACACCAAGCATTTCATCTTCCGGGAACATTAATCCGCTGTCAACGACAAATAGATCTTCGTCAATTTCAATTACATACATTGCTTTGCCGATTTCTCCGACGCCGCCTAAAGGGATAACTCTTATTACTTCATTTTTAATTTTACTCAATTTATTTCCTCCTAAATTTCACCCGTACACATCCATAGACTTCATTATACGGGAATCACCGGAAACAGTCCAAAGAAAAAATAAACCGGCACATTGGCCGGTCATTTTAAAAGATTATTGTTTACGATTAAATGATATTTTCTTCGATTAATGCTTCCGCGATTTGTACAGAATTTAATGCAGCACCTTTAACTAGGTTATCTGAAACCACCCATAGATGGAAACCATTCGGGTTATCTAAATCCTGACGAATGCGTCCAACGAATACTTCATCAAGACCAGCCGTCATTAATGGCATCGGATAAATTTGTTTTGATGGATCATCCATCAGCTCAACTCCAGGTGCGTCGATCATAGCTCTTTTCACTTGATCGACAGTTGCTTCTTTTTCGAGTTCTACGTAGATCGACTCTGAATGACCAGTGACTACCGGTAGGCGCACACAAGTAGCTGCTACAGCCAACGAATCATCATGCATTATTTTTTTCGTTTCATTGATCATTTTCATTTCTTCAAATGTATAACCATTGTCAGTGAATTGATCAATTTGAGGAACCACGTTAAAAGCAATTGGATAATGGTGCTCTGCCGATTTAACTGGCAATACTTTTGCTTCTGCATTTTTTGCGTTATCAAAATCCGCTGCTTGCGCTTTTAATTCATTGATGGCATCAATTCCAGCACCTGAAACGGCTTGATAAGTAGAAACGACAACTTTTGTCATGCCATATAACTCTTTTAACGGCTGCAACGCACAAACCATTTGAATCGTTGAGCAGTTCGGGTTGGCAATAATTCCTTTGTGTAAACGAAGATCGGCTTTATTTACTTCAGGTACAACCAGCGGCACTTCCTCGTCCATACGGAATGCACTTGTATTATCAATGACAATTGCTCCGCGTTTAACAGCTTCTGGCGCAAATTTCTCAGAAATACTACCGCCAGCACTAAATAACGCAATATCAATGTCCTCAAATGACTCTGGCTTAGCTTCTTGCACTGTATAAACTTTACCATTAAACTCAATTTCTTTTCCAGCTGAACGACTAGAAGACAAAAACACGATATCTTTTATAGGAAAGTTTCGTTTTTCCAATTGCTCTTTCATTTGTTGACCAACTGCACCCGTTGCTCCCATAATTGCCACATTGTATGTTTTCAAAATATTCGCTCCTTCGATGATGATTTGAATTATTGTAACATAATTTAGTGTGTTAAAGGAACAAAAACACAAAAAAGCTTCCTTAAACTAAGGAAGCTTCTTTTGGTCTGATGATCGAAACAGCTGGTGTTTCCATGAGAATTTCTAATAAGCCCATTACTTTTTGAAGAGATACTTGGTCTATCTGCGTCAAGACTTCTTCATAAGACTGGTGTTTGCCTAAAAGCAATTCATGCCGACCATTGCGGCTCATGCGTGCGCTAGTACTTTCAAGTCCGAGCATTAAACTGCCTTTTAGCTGCTCTTTAGAATCTGTGATTTCTTGTTCTGTAATACCACCGTTTTTTAGTTCTTTCAATAAGTTTAAAATAACTTGTTGCATTTCAGTCATTTGTTCGTCTGAAGTCCCCCCGTAAATCGCCAAAGTTCCATGATCTGAGTAGGCCGAATGGTAAGAGAAAATAGAATAGGCTAGCCCTCGCTGCTCTCTAATTTCTTGGAACAATCTTGAAGACATAGAACCCCCAATAATATTGTTTAACACCGTGATGTTATAAATATCTGGATCATTTAAAGACAAACCCGGATAACCAAGACATAAGTGACCTTGTTCGGTTTCTTTGTTTTTTAATGAATAGCCCGATGTAAAATTAGGAAGTTCATAGTGTTTAGGATTTTCTTCTCTATCAAAATTCCCAAACAATGCTTCAACCTTTTCTAATAATGCTGGTGTAATATTTCCTGCAACTGACACAACTGTATTAGCTGGTGTGTAATGGCGATTCATATAATCGCGAATCTTCTGCGGTGTAAAGCTTGCCAAAGTTTCAGCAGTTCCGAGTATCGGTGCACCAATTGAATTTTGTGGATACATGACACGCCAAAGCTGCTCGTGAACATCGTCATCCGGCATATCTTCTGTCATGCTAATTTCTTCAAGAATGACTTGATGTTCTTTATCAAACTCGTCTGGGTCCATCTGCGAATTGAAAAACATATCAGCAAGTACGGTTACTGCGTGTTCTGCATGATGGTCTAATACTTTAGCATAGTAGCATGTATATTCTTTTGACGTGTAGGCATTAATGTCCCCGCCAATCCGGTCAAATTCACGAGCTATTTCTTTAGCTGTTCGTTCATTTGTCCCTTTAAATAACATATGTTCGATAAAATGAGTAATGCCATTTTCTTCTGGTAATTCGTCACGGGATCCGTTATTAACAAAGACACCCATTGCGACAGAATGAAAATGGGGAATGTGTTCGGAAACAATGCGCAATCCATTTTTGCAAGTCTGTGTAGTCACCATGTGCATGTTCCTCCTCATAGTAAAAAATTGCCGACAAAGTCGGCAATTTTATGGTTAACTTTATTCTTGATCTTGTTTTTCAGCTGCTTCTTTTTGTTCTTTTAAAACAATTTTACGTGATAAGTTTACACGGCCTTGACGGTCAATTTCAATTACTTTGACTTGAATGATTTGGTCCATTTTCAAGACATCTTCCACTTCTTTTGTCCGTTCTTCTTGGATTTCAGAAATATGAAGAAGCCCATCTTTTCCAGGGAACAATTCAACAAATGCGCCAAACTTCTCGATGCGTTTTACTTTACCTTCGTAATATTCGCCAACTTTTGCTTCGCGAACAATGTTTTCAATCATCGCTTTTGCTTTAGCGTTCATTTCTTCATCTACAGATGAAATGAAGATTGTACCGTCTTGCTCAGTATCAATTTTAACACCAGTTTCATCAATGATTTTGTTGATCACTTTACCACCAGGTCCGATAACGTCACGGATCTTGTCTGGGTTGATCTTCACCATAATGATTTTTGGTGCATATTTAGAAAGAGTTGTTCTTGGTTCAGCAATCGTCGCAATCATTGATTCAAGAATATGAATACGACCGATTTGAGCTTGCGCCAAAGCCTCTTCTAAAATCTCACGGGAAAGACCATCGATTTTAATGTCCATTTGAAGAGCTGTAATGCCTTTAGCAGTACCTGCTACTTTAAAGTCCATATCGCCAAGGTAATCTTCCATCCCTTGAATATCCGATAATACAGTATAGTTTTCGCCTTTTTTAACAAGACCCATCGCAATACCTGCTACTGGTGCTGTAAGTGGAACACCCGCATCCATCATCGCAAGTGTTGACGCACAAATACTTGCTTGTGAAGTCGAACCATTTGATTCTAATACTTCTGCAACTAAACGAATTGTGTAAGGGAAATCTTTTTCGTTTGGAATAACGGCTTCTAGTGCACGTTCGCCAAGTGCTCCGTGACCGATTTCGCGGCGTCCAGGTCCACGAAGAAATCCAGTTTCACCAACTGAGAACAACGGGAAGTTGTAATGATGCATAAAGCGTTTTGTACCTTCAATGCCAAGACCGTCAATAATTTGAACATCGCCTAATGCACCTAGTGTACAAATACTCATTGCTTGTGTTTGGCCACGTGTGAATAGACCAGAACCATGCGTACGGTTTAAAACGCCAACTTCAGAAGACAATGGGCGAATTTCAGAAGGTCCACGGCCATCCGGACGGATTTTTTCGTCTGTAATTAGACGACGAACTTCTTCTTTGACCATTTTATCAAGAATTTGACCCGCTTGTTTTTTAACTGCATCCTCGGATTCTTCGTATGCAGCCATTGCACGTGCCTTAACTTCATCTATTGCTTCATTGCGCGCTTGCTTTTCGTTGATTTGAACAGCAGTGTTCAAGTCAGTTTCCACAGCTTCTTTAATAGAAGAAGTTAATTCTGCATCTAATTCATACAGTTTAATATCTGTTTTTGCTTTACCAACTTCTGCAGCAATTTGTTCTTGGAAAGCAATCAATTTCTTGATTTCTTCATGACCGAACATAATAGCCTCTAAAATGATTTCTTCAGAAACTTCTTTCGCTCCTGCTTCAACCATGTTAATCGCATCTTTTGTTCCAGCTACGATTAAGTTAATTGAGCTTTGCTCAAGTTGTTCGTTTGTTGGGTTAATAATATACTGACCGTCGATCAATCCAACGATAACGCCAGCAATTGGTCCGCCAAAAGGAATATCTGAAATCATTAATGCGAGTGAAGATCCGAACATTGCAGCCATTTCTGACGGGCAATCTTGATCGACAGACATAACCATTGAAATTACTTGAACTTCATTACGGAAACCATCTGGGAATAATGGACGGATTGGACGATCGATTAAACGGCTTGTTAATGTCGCTTTCTCAGATGGACGTCCTTCACGTTTAATAAATCCACCAGGAATTTTACCAACAGCATAAAGACGTTCCTCATAGTTTACCGTTAATGGGAAAAAGTCTAATGGCTTTGGTGTTTTTGATGCAGTTGCTGTAGATAAAACTGCTGTATCGCCGTAACGGATTAACGCTGCTCCATTAGCTTGTTTTGCTAATTGACCGACCTCAACTTGCAACTCGCGGCCAGCCCAATCAAGTGTATAAACTTTTTTTGTTTGCTCCATATTATCGAGCTCCTCTCTCTTACCGTGTATCTATATACTATATGTACCTAATAGTAGTGTATCAAAAAGGCATCGAATGTGCGATGCGATAGTTTAAAGTTTTATCCATAAAGAAAAAGCGGGACGAATCCCGCTTTTACTGTTTACTATTAACGGCGTAGGCCAAGTCTTGCGATTAACTCGCGGTAGCGAGCTACTTCGTTTTCACGTAAGTATTTTAGCAAGTTACGACGGCGTCCAACCATTTTGAATAGACCACGACGTGAGTGATGATCTTTTTTGTGAGTACGTAAGTGCTCATTCAAGTTGTTGATGTCTTCTGTAAGAATAGCGATTTGAATATCTGCAGACCCAGTATCTGTGTCGTGCACTTTGTATTCGCTAATCAATTCATTTTTGCGTTCTTGAGTGATTGCCATACTGTTTCCACCTCCTAATTTCTAATATCCCCAATTACTGAGCAAACGTTGGTGATTCGATTTGCCAAGCAACGGTTCGTACTTTTAGTACTCATAAATAATAGCATAAGGGATTTTTAAAATCAACCGCACGGATTAATTAATACGACTAAAGATTTTTTCAGCCGTCAATTTATCACGCTGAATTTGTGCTTTCAGCTCATCTATCCCAGAAAACTTTTGCTCATCACGGATGCGATCATGCCATTCAACCTCTACCATTTCTCCGTAAATCGACTTATCAAATTCAAGAATATGAACTTCAATTACTTGTTTTTTTACATCTGGATTATTGAATGTCGGCTTGTAACCAATATTGCAGACTCCGTTATATACTTTACCTTGCACGCGAATCTTCACAGCATAAACGCCTCGATTTGGTACGACTGCGCCAAGTTCAGGTTCAATGTTAGCAGTAGGAAAACCGATTGTGCGTCCTCGTTTATCGCCGTTGACAACGGTCCCTGAAACTCGGAAAGGTCGGCCGAGTAAGTGACACACTTTACCGGTTTCCCCTCTCTTTAACAACTCACGAATTCGAGTTGAGCTAATTTTTTCATCACTTTCTTCTAACTTCTCAGCGATTGTGACGCCGTAACGACCCATACTCATCTCTTTCATTAAGTACATATCACCTTTTCCTTTGCAACCAAATGAAAAGTCAAAGCCCGCTGTGACATGTTTTGCATTTAAATCTGTAATAAAAAAATTGATAAATTCTTCAGGTGTCAACTTGGCAAACTCTGATGTAAATCGAATGATAAAGCAGTAATCCACATTCATGCTTGCTAAAATATCCATTTTTTGCTGCATGGGAGTTATATAAAAAACTTCTTCTTTTCTTCCGCCCAGCACAAGTGATGGATGCGGATCAAAAGTCATAACTGCTGATTTAATGCCTTTTTGTTCTGCCTGTAAAATAGCTTCACCTATTACGCGCTGATGACCTTTATGTACCCCATCAAAAAAACCAAGAGCTAATGATAAAGGTCCCGTTTTGATTTCAGGCTTTACCTGATTCGGATAAGTTAAATGAATAATTTCCATACTACACCTCGTCTGCTGTCGGAAAACCGAACATTTTTTCAGGTTTCATTTTGTCGGCCTTTTCAGGATGATTTTTATAAAGTGCTACAGGCTGTCCTTTGTACGTCAACACAACAAATCCCATTTGGTCGAGAATAGAGTGCCGTGCTAGTACTTGTCCATTTTTCACAGCAAAAATTTGTTTATGTTCGATTTCCATAAAAGGGAACATACTTAATCCATAACTTAGCGGCTTCAAAACATCATTTATTTGTCCACTTTGCGTAAGTTCAGCTACCTCAGCAAGTGTCACGCAATCCTTTTGACTGAATTTCCCTGATTCCGTACGAGTCAGTCTAGACATATGCGAAGGATAGCCTAAAGCTTGTCCAATTTGAACAGCTAATGTACGAATATAAGTGCCTTTTCCGCAACGTATGCGAATGTTAAATTTGATATTTTGACCTGACCACTGTATATCGTCATCCAATAATTCAATAGAATCGATACGAACGGTACGCTCTGGCCGTTCAACAGGAATTCCTTGGCGTGCATATTCGTATAATTTTTTTCCATCTACTTTAACGGCCGAATACATAGGTGGGATTTGTTTAATATTACCCGTTAATTGAAGTAATACGGATTCTACTTGCTCACGCGTAATAAACTTTTCTGTTAGATCCGTATCCACTGTTTCACCGGTAGCATCCTCCGTTTCAGTTGAATAACCAATCGCCACTTCCGCTTCATAAGTCTTTCCTTGGTCGGTGATATATTCAGCTACTTTAGTTGTGTTGCCAATACAAATTGGTAACACCCCGTCTACCTCGGGATCTAAGGTGCCTGTATGTCCTACTTTTTTTGTTTGTAAAATTTTTCTTAGTTTAAAAACACAGTCGTGGGAAGTCATTCCTTTTTCTTTCCATAACGGTAAAATTCCGTTTAATGCCATATCATTTTAACCCCTTTGCTTCATGCAAAAAAGCCCACTATCTAAATAGACAGCGGGCTTTGTTTTAATCTTGTTTTGGTTCTTGAATATCACGCAATAATGTATCAATCCGATTGCCATATGCAACCGATGAATCGATTTCAAAAGACAGTTCAGGAGTTTTGCGAAGACGGATTCGTTGTCCAATTTCAGTACGGATAAATCCTTTTGACTTCGTTAACCCAAGCAATGTCTGTTCTTTTGCATGGTCTTCGCCTAATACGCTGATATATACAGTTGCTTGCTGGAGATCTCCTGTAACTTCAACATCTGTTACAGTGACAAATCCGATACGTGGATCTTTCAGTTTTCGACTGATGATATCACTAAGCTCTTTTTTCATCTGCTCAGCTACACGATTCGCGCGCATTGTCATTGATAGTCCACCTCGTTCTTACAAATATTCTTTTTCAAACTCCAAGCATTCCCATGCAGGATTGCTTTCCAAATAGTAGAGAACCTGTGCCATTTCTTTATCGGCCACTTCTTTTGATGAAGACACAATAACAAAAGCGAGACGGGTTCGTTGCCATACATTTTGGTGATCAATCTCTGCAGCGGAAACGTTGAACTTTTGTCTACTGCGGGTCAGCATGCTTTTAACAACTGCCCGCTTATCTTTTAAAGAATGTGCCGTTGGAATGAAAAATTCGCATTCCATGTAGAGGATCATTTACGTTTGATTTCTTCCATTATATAAGCTTCAATAATGTCCATTTCTTTAACATCATTAAAGTTTTTAATCGTAATCCCGCATTCATACCCTTTTGCCACTTCTTTAGCGTCGTCTTTAAATCGTTTCAACGTGTCTATTTCGCCTTCAAAAACAACGATTCCTTCACGAATAACACGTACTCCGCTATCGCGAGTAATTTTACCTTCTGTTACATAACTTCCGGCAATCGTACCAACTTTAGAAACTTTAAATGTGCTACGGATTTCTGCTTGGCCAATAATTTTTTCTTCAAATTCAGGATCAAGCAATCCTTTCATAGCAAATTCAATTTCTTCGATTACTTTATAAATGATGCGGTGTAAGCGAATATCTACACCTTCAGCATCAGCAGCGCGTTTGGCGTTAGCATCAGGACGAACGTTAAAACCAATAACAATTGCATTTGATGCAGCTGCCAAGGAGACGTCAGATTCTGTAATCGCACCAGCACCTGTATGAATAATTTTCACATTTACGCCTTCAACATCAAGTTTAAGAAGAGATGCAGCCATTGCTTCAACTGCTCCTTGAACATCAGCTTTAACGATTAAGTTAAGTTCTTTCATTTCGCCTTGTTTTAATTGATCAAACAAGTTATCTAGTGTCACACGCGTCTTCTCAGAACGTTGAACTTGAAGTGCTGAAGTTGCACGTGTTTCTCCAACTTGACGAGCTGTTTTTTCGTCTTCAAAGACTACGAAACGGTCTCCAGCTTGAGGTACATCGTTCAATCCAGTAATTTCAACTGGCGTTGATGGGCCTGCTTCTTTCGCACGGCGACCTGTATCAGATACCATTGCACGAACACGTCCAAAAGTATTTCCGACAACAATCGGATCTCCAACTTTTAATGTTCCATCTTGTACTAGTAGTGTAGCAACTGAACCGCGGCCTTTATCAAGTTCTGCTTCAATAACTGTACCAATTGCACGACGTGTTGGGTTCGCTTTAAATTCGCCAACTTCTGACACAAGAAGAATCATTTCAAGTAATGAGTCGATGCCGTCTCCAGACAATGCAGAAATCGGAACGAAAATTGTGTCCCCGCCCCATGCTTCTGCAACTAGTCCATGTTCAGTCAATTCTTGCATAACACGATCAGGATTTGCGCTTGGCTTATCCATTTTGTTTACGGCAATAATGATTGGAACTTCTGCTGCTTTTGCGTGGTTGATTGCTTCAACTGTTTGTGGCATAACGCCGTCATCAGCTGCTACAACAATAATCGCAAGATCTGTTACTTTAGCTCCGCGTGCACGCATTGTTGTAAATGCTGCGTGACCAGGAGTATCTAGGAACGTAATTTTTTTGCCATTATCAACAACTTGGTAAGCACCAATATGTTGAGTGATTCCGCCTGCTTCGCCAGCAGTAACTTTTGTGTGACGAATTGAATCTAGCAATGTTGTTTTACCATGGTCAACGTGACCCATAATTGTAACAACTGGTGGACGTTCTTCGTTTAAGTTCTCATCTTCTGGTTCGAAATAAACTTCAAGATCCGTTTTATCAATCAAGATCTCTTCTTCTACTTCAACCTCATATTCTGCACAAATTAATTCGATTGTATCTTTATCCAATTCTTGGTTAATGGTAGCCATTGCACCAAGCATAAATAATTTTTTGATGATTTCAGACGGCTCGCGTCCTAATTTTTTCGCAAGTTCAGCTACCGTTAATGACTCACTAAAAGTGATTTTAGCAGGTAGTTCTTTTTCTTTTTTAGGCATAGGTGGCAACGGATTTACTGGTTGCTGCTGTTTGCCTTTTCCTTTACGGTTTTGGAATCCGCCACGGTTCCCGCCTGGACGTCCTGAAGAACGTTGACCCGGTCCTGCTGTTGGTTTCGCTGCTTTTGGTGTAAAGTTCGAACCCGATTTTGCAGGTGTCGTTGGACGTTGACCATTCCCTTGTGAACGGGATTGTCCTTGACTCGGAGCTGCTGCTGCCGGACGTGACTGGCTGCCTTGTCCTGATGGACGTTGGCCTTGTGATGGACGCGACTGACTTCCTTGTCCCGATGGACGTTGACCTTGTGACGGGCGTGACTGGCTGCCTTGTCCTGATGGACGTGATTGCCCTTGCGCCGGACGTGATTGGCTTGCTGGACGTGATTGTGCTTGTGGACGTTGCCCAGCTCCAGCATTTTTATAAATACCATCTAATTTTGTTACATCTGAATCTTCTAATGTTGCCATATGGTTTTGTACTTTGACATTTAGTTTTGACAATTCATTGATGATTTCTTTACTTGGCTTATCTACTTTTTTCGCATATTCATGTACTCGAATTTTGGTCATCTGCTCGCCCCCGATTAATTTCTTCAATCAAGCTGATTAGTTTTTTTGCAAATCCTGAATCTGTGATTGCAATTACTACTCGCTCTTCTTTACCTATCGCATGTCCCAACTCGTAACGGGATCCAAAAACACGAAGTTCTACCCCGTTCGATTTGCATTTATCATGCAATTTCTTACTTGTGTTGTCTGAAGCATCTTCAGAAATGATTACTAATTTTGCTTTACCTTTTCGAACTTCGCTCACGGACATTTCTTCACCAGAAATAGTCATTCTTGCACGTGTAGCTAATCCAAGTAATTGTAGAACTTTTTCTTTAGTCATTATTTCAACTGCTCTCTAAGAACGACGCGAATTAACTCATCATAAATTTCATCTGGAACTTTAACTTCCAATTGCTTGTCCAGCACTTTTTTCTTGCGGGCAGTCGCGATGGCATCTTCCGTTTTTGAAAGATATGCACCGCGTCCTGATTTTTTACCAGTCAAATCGACGGATACTTCGCCTTCTTTTGAACGGACAACGCGTGTCATTTCTTTTTTAGGATGCATCTCGCCTGTAGCTACACACTTCCGTAATGGAATTTTCTTTTGTAGAGCCAACGGACATCACCTTTTCTACGTTATTCTTTATCTTCGTAAAAATCAAAGTCATCTAGTTCTTCACCAGAATCTACTAATTCGATGCTAGAATTCTCGTTTGGATAAATTCCTAGTTCACGCGCATCTGTTTCACTTTTAATGTCAATTTTCCAACCTGTTAGTTTTGCTGCTAAACGAGCATTTTGTCCTCGTTTACCGATAGCAAGAGATAGTTGATAATCAGGCACAACAACAGTTGTTGATTTTGCTTCTTCGTTTACTTGTACATCTAATACTTTAGATGGGCTAAGTGCGTTAGCTACAAACACAACCGGTTCTTCTGACCATTCTACAATATCAATTTTTTCTCCGCTAAGCTCGTTAACGATTGTTTGAACTCGACCACCTTTAGATCCAACACAAGAACCCACTGGGTCAATATCATCGCGGTGAGCAAAAACCGAAATTTTCGAACGGTCTCCAGCTTCACGAGCGATTGACTTGATTTCAACAATGCCGTCATAAATTTCAGGCACTTCGTTTTCAAATAAACGGCGCAGTAATCCTGGATGTGTGCGTGAAACAAATACTTGCGGTCCACGTGTCGTGCGTTCTACTTTTGTAATGTACACCTTTATGCGGTCATGCGGTTTGTAATGTTCATTCGGCATTTGCTCTGTCTGCGGAAGCACTGCTTCTACTTTGCCAAGTCCAACGTATAAATTACGTGCATCCATACGCTCAACGATACCGTTTACGATATCATCTGCACGGTCAACAAACTCTTCAAAGATTAAGCCACGTTCTGCCTCACGTACGCGTTGTGTAACAACTTGTTTTGCTGTTTGAGCAGCAATACGACCAAAGTTGCGAGGTGTTACTTCTTCCTCTACCACATCGCCTAGTTCATATGCAGGGTTGATGACTTTTGCATCTTCCAATGATATGTGAAGACGCTCATCTTCTACTTCTTCTACAACATCTTTACGAGAATACACAAGCATTGTTCCTGTGTCTAAATTTAAATCCACACGAACATTTTGTGCTTGGTTAAAGTTTCGTTTGTATGCTGTTACTAATGCCGCTTCAATTGCTTCGATTAGCACTTCACGCGAAATACCTTTTTGTTTTTCTAATACTTCAAAAGCATCCAATAACTCACTGCTCATTTTATTCACTCCCAGGTTCTTCAATCAGGTTTAACAGAAAAATCAATGGCCAAACGGATCACTGCAATTTTGTTTTTTGCAATGTTGATTATTTTTCTGCGTGTTTTGATTTTAATTTCAATTTCTACTTGTTCGTCGTCATACGATTTCAAATAACCTTCAAACTCTTTTGCATCTTCAACAGGTTCATACGTTTTGATGTAAATGAATTTACCGATTGCTTTTTCGAAATCCTTTTCTTTTTTCAATGGACGTTCTGCTCCTGGAGATGAAACTTCCAAGAAGTAGTTTTGTTCGATTGGATCTAACTCATCCAATACCCCACTTAGCTTTTCACTTACTAAAGCACATTGTTCAATATCAATTGGTGCTTCTGGATTGTCTACAAACACTCGTAAAAACCAATCGCGGCCTTCTTTTAAAAATTCCACGTCTACAAGTTCTAGACCTAGTTCTGTAATAATTGGTTGTGCTATCTGCTCGATTTGTTCTGTAATTTTGCTCATATATGCCTCCCGCCAATTTTTCGCCATAACAAACAGAAAAGAGCGGGAGAACCCACTCTTCTGCGACAGAGCTATTCAGTAAATGTTACTACAATAATACCATACACCGCGCCGTGGTGCAACTGACTAGAACAGTGACAGCTGATTCGCTTCTGGCATACCTTCTAAACAACCGTGATCATTCATGTATTCAATGATTGTTTTTGAAACACGACCACGTTGTTGCAAATCTTCCTTAGATAAAAACTCTCCATGTTCTCGTGCAGCTACGATTGATTTCGCCGCATTGGTTCCTAATCCTGGAATGGCATTAAACGGCGGTATCAAACTCTTTCCTTCAATAATAAATTGGTCAGCAGATGATTTGTACAAATCTACTTTTTGGAATGTATAGCCGCGCTCTACCATTTCAAGCGTTAGTTCCATAACCGTTAACAAGTTTTTCTCTTTTGTTGAAGCCTCTAATCCTTTAGCATTGATGTCATCAATTATTGAACGAATCGATTGCGATCCTTTAGACATTGCAGTGACATCAAAATCTTCTGCCCGAACGGTAAAGTATGCTGCGTAATAAAGAATCGGGAAATGTACTTTGAAATAAGCAATCCGAACAGCCATTAATACATAAGCAGCTGCGTGAGCTTTCGGGAACATGTATTTAATCTTTTTACATGACTCGATATACCAGTTCGGCACACCTTCTTTTTTCATCGCTTCCTCAAATTCAGACGTTAACCCTTTACCTTTTCGAACTGACTCCATAATTTTAAACGCTAATGAAGACTCAAGTCCTTGATAAATCAAATAGACCATAATGTCATCACGACAACCAATTACGTCTGATAACTGACAAGTACCATTTTGAATTAGTTCTTGCGCGTTACTCAACCAAACGTCCGTTCCGTGAGACAGCCCTGAAATCTGGACCAGTTCCGAAAATGTATTTGGCTTTGTTTCTTCAAGCATTTGACGAACAAAACGTGTACCAAACTCTGGAATTCCAAGCGTACCCGTTTTGCAGCCAATTTGTTCTTTTGTTACGCCAAGCGTTTCCGGACCGGCGAATATTTTCATTACTTCTGGATCATCGGTCGGAATGGTTTTCGGATCAATACCCGATAAATCTTGTAGCATACGGATAACTGTCGGATCATCGTGTCCAAGTATATCTAGCTTCAATAAATTATCGTGGATGGAATGAAAATCAAAATGAGTCGTCTTCCATTCGGAATCCTGCGCATCTGCAGGAAATTGAATCGGCGAAAAATCATAAATGTCCATATAATCTGGAACAACGATAATTCCTCCGGGATGCTGACCTGTACTCCGTTTGACGCCGGAACAACCTTGTACAAGCCGATCAATTTCTGCGCCACGAATTGTCATGTCTCGGTCGTTTGCATAGCCACGAACATAACCATAAGCTGTTTTTTCTGCAACTGTGCCGATTGTTCCTGCACGGAAAACATTATCTTCACCAAATAATTCTTTTGTATAGTTGTGAGCTTTTGACTGATACTCACCACTAAAGTTTAAATCGATATCGGGAACTTTATCTCCTTTAAATCCTAAAAACGTTTCAAACGGAATATCTTGACCTTCTTTTTGATAAGGCACATCGCAATCTGGGCAATTTTTGTCTTTTAAGTCAAACCCTGAGCTAACCGAACCATCATCAAAGAACTCTGATTTCTTGCATTCTCTGCAAATATAATGAGGTGGTAAAGGGTTTACTTCCGTGATCTCTGTCAATGTTGCGACAAGCGACGAACCGACCGATCCACGTGAACCTACTAAATAACCGTCGTCTAACGACTTTTTAACCAATTTATGCGATATCAAATAAATAACCGCAAATCCATGCCCAATGATTGATTTCAATTCTTTTTCAATACGTGCCTCTACAATTTCAGGTAACGGAGAACCATAGATTTGTTGCGCCATATTATAGCTGAGTTCACGAACTTCTTCATCGGCACCTTCAATTTTTGGCGTATACAGTTCGTCTTTAATCGGTTTTACTACATCAATCATATTGGAAATTTTTAAAGAGTTTTCCACTACTAGTTCGTGTGCTGTCTCACTACCGAGAAAATCAAAAGCGTCTAACATTTCATTGGTCGTTCTAAAATGCACTTTTGGTAATTTCGTGCGGTTCAGTGGATTCGCTCCACCTTGAGATCCGATTAATACTTGACGGAAAATCGCATCTGTTTCATCCAAGTAGTGAACATTACCAGTTGCTACTAATGGAATTTCTAGCTTGCGACTGATTTTCACAAGTTTACGGATAATGTCTTCCAAATTCCATTCATCACGAATCATTTCTCGCTCGATCAAATGCGAGTAAACTTCCTTTGGATGAACTTCCAAATAATCATAAAATTGCGCTGCTTTTTCAACTTCTTCCATAGATTTTTGCATAACGGCTTCAAATACTTCACCTTTATCACATCCAGAACCGACTAACAGCCCTGTTCGATGCTTTTGCAATAGTGAACGTGGAATACGCGGCACTCGGTAGAAATAATTGATATGAGAAGCAGATACTAACTTGAAAAGATTTTTCAATCCTTCTTGATTTTGTGCTAATAGCGTACAGTGAGTAGGACGCGCACGTTTATATGCATCCCCGCTACCGACATAGTCATTGATTTGATCGTGATAAAGAATCCCTTTTTGATGTGCTTCTTTTAACAGATGCGTTAACAAATACGAAGTTGCTTCCGTATCATAGATGGCACGGTGATGTTGTGTTAGCTCAATGCCAAATTTCTTAGCTAGAGTATTTAACCTGTGGCTCTTCAACTCTGGATGAAGCATACGGGCTAGTTCTAGCGTATCGATCGTAGCGTGCTTTTTATCAATACCGTACTTTTTATAACATACGTATAAAAAGCCCATATCGAAGGAGGCATTGTGAGCAACCATAATATGATCGCCTGCCCATTCGTGGTATTTGCGAATCACTTCTTCCACTTCTGGTGCGTTCTTTACCATATCGTCTGTAATGCCCGTCAAGTCGATTGTTGTCGATGACAGCTCGTGATGTGGATTGGCAAAGCTTTCAAACTTATCAATAATTTGTCCGCCTTTAATTTTTACAGCAGCTAGCTCAATGATGGTATCGTATACAGCAGATAAGCCTGTTGTCTCTAAGTCAAAAACTACGAAAGTTTCGTCTTCTAATAACACATGGCGCTCTTCATAAGCAATCGGTACACCGTCATCTACTAAATTTGCTTCCAATCCAAAAATTGCTTTTATGCCATGTTTTTTACTAGCAGCGTAAGCATCAGGAAATGATTGTACTCCAGCATGATCGGTAATTGCGATTGCCGGATGCCCCCATTTTGCCGCTTGGCTCACTAATGAATCAACAGAAGAAACGGCATCCATTTGACTCATCGGTGTATGCAAATGCAACTCCACACGTTTTTCCTCGGCCGTATCTCGGCGAAGTTCCGGTTTGATTTCAACCATGTCTTGCGCCATCATCACCAAGTCACGAACAAAGGTATCCGTCTGAATCGAGCCACGAGCTTTTAACCACATGCCTTTTTTGGCATTGGCCATTAATTCAGCATCTTCTTTATCCCGCGAGAACATCTTCACAAGAATTGAGTCGGTATAATCTGTTATTTTAACTGTTAATAGAGACCGTCCACTTCGAAGTTCTCTCACTTCTGCGTCAAAAACATATCCTTCAATAGTTACTCTGCGTTCTTCATCAACAATGGATTTAATATCAACAATATTTTCATCCGGTTTGATCGCAGAGCCCATTTGGAATGGTCCTGAAGGAGCTCCATTTTCTTTTTGGTTGGTTTCGCGCTTTTTCATATCTGATAATGCTTTTTGAGCCATTGCTTCTTCTTCGCGAAGACGCTCCGCCATAAATGCTTCGTGTGCAGCCTCTTGATTTTCGTCCGATAGTTGGAAATCAATAGCCACATGCGGGAAACCAAATTGACGATACACTCCTGCTAATTTATCACTATACTTTGATTTTAATGCCATCATTTCGTGTTCATGATTGCATTGCAATAATAATTTATTTCCGTTCCATACTGGCTCTTGCGATAATAACCGCTCGCGTAATGGTGGTGCCATATCCGCCAACTCTTCAACAGCATACTTCCAATAAGATAATACTAAGTTTTCCTGTACTGTTTCTTGTGCTGTTTCAATATCTAATTGAACACGAGCTATTGGAGAAAATGTGCTATATAGACGTTCCCTTAATAATAAGTACAAGTCGACCGGCAGGATATTTTTCAATTTCACAAGAAATTTCCAGGACCGCTCTTTTTTATGGACAGTCATCCGTGTCAATTCAGCCTCTTCGAAAAAAGGCATGTGTACATCGTCCGTTAATTCGAGATGCTGAAGCAGCAATTTGAATCGCATCTTGGAGTCTTGCTCGTTTGTCATAATTATCCCCTTCGTGGTAGTGATTTAAAAAAGTGTACGCTTTCGTTTTTCAGGAAACTCGCTGAATTTATAAATATTTCATTAAAATAACTTTTGTTCAAAAAACGATACTTTCTAAAGTAAGCAGAAAAAGAAAGGAAAGTACAGGATGTACTTTCCTTTCATCATATCAGATTTCACTGTTATTTTTTAAAGAACTGCTGTACTTTCTCTAGAACTTCGTCCCGCGTCCATTCAAATGTTTCACCTGTCCGACGAATTTTAACTTCTAGAACGCCTTCTGCAGCTTTTTTACCAATAGTGATACGAATTGGTAAACCAATCAAATCTGCATCTGCAAATTTTACTCCCGCACGTTCTTTACGGTCATCAAGCAGTACTTCATAACGATTTTCTTTTAATAGCGTATATAGTTCCTCGCCAAGCTCACGCTGAGCATCATCCTTAACGTTAACTGGAACTAAATGAACTTCATACGGAGCAACAACATCTGGCCATGTAAAACCATTGTCATCTTGAAATTGCTCTGCAACTGCAGCTAGTACTCGTGAAACACCAATTCCGTAACATCCCATAATATAAGGCATAGATTTACCTTGATCGTTAAGGAATGTACCTTTTAATGGAATGCTGTATGTTGTACCCAATTTGAAAATGTGACCCACTTCAATGCCTTTAGCAAATTGAATGGTTCCTTGACCGTCCGGAGAAGCATCTCCTTCTTGGATAAAGCGTAGGTCATGGAAAGCAGGAATAGAAAAATCTTTTCCTGGAGTAACATTTTTAAAATGATAACCACTTTCGTTAGCACCCGCGATTCCGTTAACGATGTTTTCCACTGCATGGTCAGCAAACAACCGAATATCTTCAGGTAAATTGATAGGTCCAAGCGAACCGATGTCACAGCCCAATAATTGTTGCACTTCTTCCGGTGTTGCCATCTCAACAACTTTAGCACTAGTTGCGTGTTTTACTTTTACGTCGTTTACTTCATGATCACCTCTTGCTAAAACAATGACCAACTCATCATCTGCTTTAAAGACCATTGTTTTAATGCATTTATCTGCAGTTGTTCCAAAGAATTCTGCTACATCTGTAATTGTATTTTTGCCTGGCGTTGCAACTTTTTCCATCGTTTCAGGAGTTTCATTTGAAACTGGATAGCTTACGTTAACTGCGGCCATTTCAATATTCGCTGCATATGAAGATGTGTCCGAATAAGCGATTGTATCTTCACCAATTTCTGACAGCACCATAAACTCATGATTGTCTTTCCCACCAATTGCACCTGAATCGGCAATAACTGCACGGAAATTTAATCCAAGACGCGTAAAGATATTTTTGTAAGCTTGCATCATTACATCATATGTCTCATCCAAACTTTCAGTAGTTGCATGGAAAGAATAAGCATCTTTCATTAAGAATTCACGGCCACGCAATAAGCCAAAACGAGGACGTTTTTCATCTCTAAATTTCGATTGAATTTGGAACAAATTCAAAGGTAGTTTTTTGTAAGATTTGATCTCATCACGTAATAAACTTGTAATCACTTCTTCATGAGTAGCACCTAATGCAAATTCACGATCGTTGCGATCTTTTAAGCGCATCAATTCGTCGCCATAAGTGTACCAACGACCAGATTCTTGCCATAATTCAGCTTGTTGAAGTGCAGGCATAAAGATCTCGACGCTGTTGGCAGCTTCCATTTCTTCGCGAATTACGGTTTCAACTTTTTGAAGTACACGTTTTCCAAGCGGTAAGAATGAGTATATGCCACTCGTATTTTGACGAATAAAGCCTGCGCGCAATAATAATTGATGCGATTTCACTTCCGCATCGGCTGGAGTTTCACGTAAAGTCGGGATAAACGTTGCTGTTTGTTTCATTCCAGAATACACCTCAACTGACTATAAAATTTTTATTAATAACATGAAAAGTTTAGGACAGGCAAATAAATCGCCTGTCCGGTATTGCTCAAGTACTACTATTAAAAGAAATACTTTTGAATATCATTCCAAGTGACAACGAGCATGAGTAGCATAAGAAGCATGATTCCAACAAAATGAACCATTCCTTCTTTTTGACGATCTACTGGTTTGCCACGAATTGCTTCAACGATAAAGAACATTAAGCGACCACCATCAAGTGCTGGTAACGGCAGTAAGTTCATAATACCAAGATTAATACTTAACATTCCAGCCCAGCTCATCAATGTGAAAAATCCATATTGAGCGACTTCTTCAGTTGTTTTGTAAATGCCTACAGGACCGGATAGGGCATCAATTGTAAATTGACCCGTAACCAACATTCCTAATAAACGGAAAATTTCTTTAAACCAAAAGATGGTTTGTTCTGCGCCATATGCAAATGAACCAAGAAAATCTTTTTCCATTGGACTTTGATAAAGCACACCAATAACGCCAACTTCTTCAGCCGATTGCTCAGAAACTTCAGGAGTAATTGTGAAGTCTAACGGCTTACCGTCACGTTCAACTTCAAAAGCTAGTGGGTTTCCAGCATTGTTTTGAACTGATGCAACGAGCTCATCCCATGTTGCAATTGCTTTTCCTTCAATCGCAGTTACCAAATCACCATTTTGCATTCCCGCTTCAGCTGCCGGACTTTCTTCTGTCACTTCAGTTATGACAGGTTCAAAAGTTGGGATACCTTGCATCATACCAAGTGCTGTAAAAATTAGAAACGCTAAAATAAAGTTGAAAAGAGGTCCTGCAAATATTGTCATAAATCGCTTACCAACTGTTTTCGAATCAAATTGTCGATCGTATGGAGCTAAAATAACTTCTCTACCATTTTCTTCGACAACAGCATCACGTGCCACATCAATGCGCACTAACTTTTCTTCTTCATCATAACCTTTAATCCAAAGCTCTTTTTCCAAATCTGCTTCTTCTACTTCTAGAAACAAGATTTCAGGATAAACATTCTTTTGATTCATGATTATTTTTTTTGCTAATCCATCTTTGTTTAATAATATACCGATACGGTGACCTGCCTGAAGCTGGATTGTGTCCATATCTTCGCCTGCCATACGCACGTATCCGCCAATAGGTAATAACCTTAACGTGTAAAGCGTTTCTCCTTTGGTGATGCCCAAAATTTTCGGGCCCATCCCAATTGCAAATTCACGAACTAAAATACCCGCTCGTTTTGCGAAAAGAAAATGACCAAATTCATGGAAAAATACTAAAGCACCGAAAATTATTATAAACGAGATAACTGTTTCCATTTTAAACCCATCCTTATAAACTTATTCGGTTTTGATCTTTAGTTATTTTAGCATTTTTTTAACGAATTTTCTTGTTTCAGCATCTACATGCAAAATCGTTTCTAAATCGGGATTAGCTAGTACTTCGTGCTGATCCATCGCACGTTCAATCATTTCCTCAATTTGCAAAAACTTAATTTCTTCATTTAGGAATAATGCCACTGCTTGCTCATTCGCGGCATTTAACACAGTTGTCATGGTTCCACCTGCGTTTCCAGCATCAAATGCTAATTGCAATGCGTGGAAGCGTTTATAGTCCATTTCTTTGAAATTCAATTGACCAATTTCCGCTAAGTTTAATCGTTTTGCTTCAGTACGCGGAAGTCGATCAGGATAAGATAATGCGTATTGAATCGGTACGCGCATATCCGGAGTTCCAAGTTGGGCCATAACGCTTGTGTCTTGAAATTCAACCATTGAGTGAATAATACTTTCACGGTGAAGCACAACATCAATATCGGCATAAGCAAAATCGAATAGGACATGCGCTTCGATGACTTCTAAACCTTTATTAACCATTGTAGCTGAGTCAATTGTAATTTTAGAGCCCATTGACCAGTTAGGATGGTTTAATGCATCTTGAACTGTAACGTTTTTTAATTGATCACGTGTTAAATCACGGAAGCTACCACCAGAAGCGGTCAAAATTAACCGACTCGCTTGTTCTATTTTTTCACCGTTCAAAGCTTGGAACAATGCAGAATGTTCGCTGTCAACCGGTAGAATATCTGCCCCATAATGTCTAGCGCTATCCATCACTAAATGTCCCGCAGTTACGAGTGTTTCTTTGTTTGCAATGGCAATTGTCCGACCAAGCTTAATCGCTTCTAGTGTAGGCTCGAGCCCAACACTGCCCAGTACTGCATTAACTAGCACATCTGCATCGTAAACTGCAATCTCAATTAATCCTTTAGCTCCAGTAACAAATGTAATTTCCGGGTATTCAGCCGCTAATATTTTCGCGTCTTCTGATTGTTGAACACATACAATTTCCGGTTTAAATTCAGCTATTAACTTACGTGTAACTTCCATGTTTTTTCCTACAGCAAATCCAACTAATGAAAACTCTTGCGGATGTTCACGGATAATATCAGCTGTTTGAACACCAATTGATCCAGTGGCGCCCAGCAAAATAATTTTCTTAACCATTTAGCAATTTCCTCTCTTAGATGAAATGTAAAAAGTGAAGCAAGGGCATTACAAACAAAATGCTATCGAAACGATCCAAAATTCCACCATGTCCTGGTAGAATTGCTCCCGAATCTTTTACGTTAAAATGACGCTTTAATGCAGATTCTACTAAGTCGCCCATTTGTCCAAAAATAGAAGCGATAATCGTAACAATCACGATTAAAATGATAGAGTGATTTAACGGAATGAAATAATTAAAGATTAAAGCAATCCCAATCGCCCAAACAATACCCCCAAAAAACCCTTCTATGGTTTTGTTTGGTGAGATTTCTGGCCATAGTTTTCGTTTACCTATTTTACGCCCTGTAAAATACGCACCTGAATCCGTAAACCATACGATTAATAAGGCAAATATTAAGTAACTTAAACTTGCCTCACGCGTTTCGATAAAATAGAAGAAACCAATTCCCACATATAAAGTACCCATAATTGCAAATGCAGCATCATCAAACGTAAAACTATTTTTCACAATAACTGTATGTATTAAAAGTAAAATTACTGCTAAAAATGCAAATTCAACTTTTTCATATCCCGTCCATTCAAACACTTGCTGTGCCCATTCATTTGGAAGCATAAAAGCATATAGTGCCAATAGAGATATAAGGCCTGGAATACTCCGTAAGCTCCGTCCTTTCATCTTTAAAAGCTCTTGCAAGGCTACTGTTCCTAACAAATAAACGAGCAAAATAAATGGAATTCCTCCATAAATAACAAAAGGAATAAAAAGAGCCGCTGCAATAACACCTGTTATAATCCGTTGTTTCATTTCAATTCGTCTCCTTTCAACCCTCCATACCGGCGATTTCGATTTTGATAAATGTGAATCGCTTCAAGTAAGGAATCTTCATTAAAATCGGGCCATAAGGTTTCCGTAAACCAAAACTCGGTATAAGCCAGTTGCCAAAGCATAAAATTGCTTAATCGCACTTCTCCACTCGTTCGGATTAATAAATCAGGTTCTGGCAAGCCTTTTGTCATCAAACCACCCGTAATAAGATCTTCGTTAATCTCGTCGATTTTTAAAGTACCTTCAGCAACTTGTGCCGCAATATTTTTTACTGCATCTACAATCTCCGCACGACTGCCATAATTCAGGGCAAAATTTAATACAAGTCCTGTGTTATTTTTCGTAGCTTCTTTTGCCTTTTTTATCGCTTTAAGTGTATGTGCTGGTAAGTTTTCATGATAACCCATCATTTCAACGCGCACATTTTCTTCTACTAACTCAGGCAGAAAAGTCGTTAAAAACTCTTCAGGCAATCGCATCAAAAAATCCACTTCAATTTTTGGTCGTTTCCAATTTTCTGTGGAAAATGCATACAAAGTTAGCACACTTACCCCTAGTTCATTGGCAAGCTTTGTCACTTTGCGAATTGTTTTCATTCCTTCATGATGCCCAGCAACTCTTGGCAATGAACGTTTTTTCGCCCAACGTCCGTTTCCATCCATAATGATAGCTATATGTGCTGGTACTTCTTCATTTGGAATCAAAACTGTACGGTCTTTATTCTCTAAGACCACATCAGTATTTCTTTTTAATAGTTTATTAAACATAGTTAATCCTCCACCTATTACAAATCGGCATGTCTATTGCTTATCATATCAAAAAAAACAGCATTGTGCGCTTCTTTCAAAATACAGCTGTATTTTTTGCCATGAAAAAGCGTCCTGTTAAACAGGACGCTCCACAAAAGATGAAGTTCGATTTAAACTTCCATAATTCCTTTTTCTTTATCTTTAGCCATTTCATCGATTTTTGCAATGTTGTCATCCGTTAATTTTTGAACATCATCAGAATATCCACGCAAGTCATCAACTGTAATTTCGCTTTTCTTCTCAAGTTTTTTAAACTCGTCATTCGCATCGCGGCGAATATTGCGAATACCGATTTTTGCCTCTTCTGCTTCTTTTTTCACTTGTTTGACAAGGTCTTTACGACGCTCTTCTGTTAAAGCAGGTACAGCTAAACGAATAACAGAACCATCATTCGAAGGGCTTAAGCCTAAGTCGGATTTAAGAATCGCTTTTTCGATATCACCAAGAACCGATTTGTCATACGGCTGAATCATAATCAAACGAGCTTCAGGAATCGAAATCCCCGCTACTTGGTTGACGGGTGTTGGAGATCCGTAATAATCGATAGATAATTTATCCAAAATTGATGGAGTTGCACGACCAGCACGGATAGATGCTAAGTCACGTGAAAAAGCTTGAATTGCATTAGTCATTTTAGATTGAGTTTCATTCATTACTGATTTCGGCATTATAATGTTCTCCTCACTACTGTACCAATTTTCTCTCCGAGTACAGCTCTTTTTATATTTCCTTTTTCCATAATAGAGAATACTACGAGTGGGATATCATTGTCCATACAAAGCGTAGAAGCTGTTGAATCCATCACTTGCAAACCTTGTTGAATTACGTCGAAATAAGAAAGTTCTTCGTATTTAACAGCGGTAGAATCTGTCTTCGGATCAGCTGAATAAACACCATCAACATTGTTTTTCGCCATCAAAATAACATCGGCTTCAATTTCGGCCGCGCGCAACGCTGCTGTTGTATCCGTTGAGAAATATGGATTTCCTGTACCTGCCGCAAAAATAACTACTCGTTTTTTCTCTAAATGACGAATGGCTCTTCTACGGATATAAGGCTCAGCTACTTGGCGCATTTCGATAGATGACAAGACACGCGTTTCTACATCTTGTTTTTCTAGTGAATCTTGTAAAGCCAATGAGTTCATCACAGTCGCTAACATGCCCATATAATCCGCTGTCGCACGATCCATGCCCATCTCAGAACCAACTTTACCTCTCCAAATGTTACCGCCACCTACAACAACTGCCACTTCTACTCCGAGTTCTACCACTTCTTTTACTTGGCTTGCTACTGATTTGATAATTTCAGGGGACAATCCGAAACCCTGTCCTCCTGCCATTGCTTCACCACTTAGTTTTAATACAATGCGTTTATATTGCTGAACACTCATCGGTACCCTCCGTTACACTTTTATTGAAAAATAGGGAACACATTCTCGTGTTCCCTAGGTTAACTCATATGATAAACAATCTTATTTTTTGTTAACTTGGCTCATAACTTCATCAGCAAAGTTGTCTTCACGTTTTTCGATTCCTTCTCCAACTTCATAACGGATGAATTCTTTAATAGATCCACCTGTAGAAGTTACGAAATCACGAACTTTTTGATCTGAGTTCTTAACAAATGCTTGGTCAAGCAAGCAAATGTCTTCGAAATATTTACCAAGACGGCCTTCAACCATTTTAGCAACGATTTTTTCAGGTTTGCCTTCGTTTAATGCTTGCTCAGTTAAAATTTTGCGCTCGTGCTCTACTTCGTCAGCAGATACTTCGTCACGAGAAATGTATTTTGGGTTTAAAGCAGCAATGTGCATAGCGATATCGCGAGCAGCAGCTGAATCTGTAGAGTTCTCAAGAACTACTAGTACTGAAATTCTGCCACCCATGTGTAGGTATGGTCCGAAAGCATCAGCATCTGTTTTAGTACGGATTTCAAAGCGGCGCAAAGTGATTTTTTCACCAATTTTAGCGATTGCATTAGAAATGTGGTCCGCAACAGTTAAGCCATTAGACATTGTAGAAGCGTTAGCTTCTTCAACTGTTGCTGGTTTTGAAGCGATTAAGTGCTCGCCTAATTCTTTTACTAATGTTTGGAAACCGTCGTTTTTTGCAACAAAATCAGTCTCTGCGTTTACTTCGAAGATAATCGCTTCGTTTTCTTGTACAAGAATTGAAGTGATCCCTTCAGCTGCAATACGGTCTGCTTTTTTAGAAGCACTTGAAAGTCCTTTTTCACGTAGGAAATCTAAAGCTGCTTCCATATCTCCGTCTGTTTGTACTAAAGCTTTTTTACAATCCATCATACCTGCGCCTGTTTTCTCGCGCAATTCTTTTACCATTTGTGCTGTAACTGCCATGATTAATTTCCTCCTTCATAATGTGGTGCTATTTTCTCAAAAAAAGGTGATAAGAGGGGTTGGCCGCTTATCACCTGTGTAATCGTGAATTACTCAGCAGATTCAGCTTGAGTTTCTTCATCTTCTTCCGGTTTTGATTCAAGCAAAGCATCCGCCATTTTACCAGTTAATAATTTAACTGCGCGAATTGCATCATCGTTTGCAGGAATAACATAATCGATTTCATCCGGATCACAGTTCGTATCAACGATACCAACGATTGGAATGTTCAATTTCATTGCTTCTGCAACTGCAATGCGTTCTTTACGTGGATCAACTACGAACATTACGTCCGGTAGAGCTTTCATATCACGGATACCGCCTAAGAATTTAACAAGACGTTCGTGTTGTTTTTTCAACTGAACAACTTCTTTTTTCGGTAGAACTTCAAAAGTTCCATCTTCTTCCATGCGCTCGATTTGTTTCAAACGGTTCACACGTTTTTGGATTGTACCGAAGTTAGTAAGTGTTCCACCCAACCAACGTTGGTTGATGTAATAGTTACCAGAGCGTTCTGCTTCTTCTTTAATAGCGTCTTGAGCTTGTTTTTTCGTACCAACGAAAAGAACTTTTCCGCCTTCTTCGCCAACTTGTTTCATGAAGCTATAAGCTTCTTCCAGTTTGCGAACTGTTTTTTGTAGATCGATGATGTAGATACCGTTACGTTCCACGAAAATATATTTTTTCATTTTCGGGTTCCAACGACGAGTCTGGTGACCGAAGTGTACACCAGCTTCTAACAATTGTTTCATTGAGATTACTGCCATGATATGTTTCCTCCTGATAGGTTATTTTTTTCCCTCCGCATTTTTCTTCTCTGAACCGTTACCCGAGTTGGGCACCTACGACTCAAATCGAAATGCGTGTGTATTTAACACCATTTGAAATTATATCACGCTAAAGCTTAAAAACGCAACAAGTTTCTCTCTTTAAGTCTAAATAGACAAAAGAAAAGATGGCGGAAGGTTTCCGCCATCTTTTCAAAATAGATTAGTTCATTTTTAATTGTTCTAGTTCTGCAAGGAATTTTGTGTTTAATACTTTAATGTATGTCCCTTTCATTCCTAGAGAGCGTGATTCGATAACGCCAGCACTTTCAAGTTTACGAAGTGCATTAACGATTACTGAACGTGTGATACCAACGCGATCAGCAATTTTAGATGCAACTAGTAATCCTTCATTGCCATCTAATTCTTCAAAGATGTGTTCAATTGCTTCAAGCTCACTGTATGAAAGTGAAGAAATCGCCATTTGAACAACTGCTTTGCTACGAGCTTCTTCTTCAATGCGGTCGCCTTTTTCGCGAAGGATTTCCATCCCTACTACAGTTGCGCCGTATTCTCCAAGAATTAAATCATCATCATGGAATTCTGCTTCTACACGTCCAAGAAGCAATGTACCAAGACGTTCGCCGCCACCGTTAATTGGGACGATTGTTGTAAGACCGTTTTTAAACAACTCACGCTCTTCTACTGGGAAGATTGTGTGTTCGCTGTTTACATCTAAGTTTTCAGTTGTTTCAGTGATGTTTGAAAGTTTTTGAGTATACTCAGTTGGGAATTGACGATCTTCAAGCATACCTTTAATGCGTTCGTTTTCGATTTGTTGGTTAATCGCGTAACCCAACACTTTACCTTTACGGCTAACTACGAACGCGTTACATTCAATAACTTCGCTCAATGTTTCGGCCATATCTTTAAAGTTTACTTTTTTCCCACCTGCTGCTTCCAGCATAGAGTTAATACGTCTTGTTTTTTCTAATAAATTCATTTAAATGTACCTCCTACAGTATTTGTACCTTATTTATTCAATATTCTAAAGGTTTTTACACCTTAATGAAACTATTACGCCTTGTTTTACAGAATAAATTGTGACAAATCTTTGTTTTTCGCCACATTTTCGAGTTTTTCATTCACATATTGGACGGTAATATCAATTTGCGCTGGAGAAATCTCGGAAGCTTCAAAAGACAAGTCTTCCAAAAGGCGCTCAAGAATGGTATGCAACCTGCGCGCACCTATGTTATCTGTGTCTTGATTTACTTCATATGCAATTTCTGCAAGTCTGATTATTGAGGCATCATTGAAGTGTACCACAATTCCCTCTGTTTCGAGAAGAGCTTTATACTGATTCAGTAAAGAATGTTTCGGTTCTGTCAATATTTTTACAAAATCTTCTACTTCTAGCTTCTGCAATTCTACTCGAATTGGGAAACGCCCCTGTAATTCTGGGATTAAATCAGATGGTTTTGACATATGAAAAGCTCCCGCGGCAACGAATAACACATAATCCGTTTTGACTGCTCCGTATTTTGTTGAAACCGTAGATCCTTCAACAATCGGTAAAATATCCCGCTGCACACCTTCTCTTGAAACATCAGCCGACGATGAATTACTTTTACTCGCTATTTTATCCATTTCGTCGATGAAGATGATGCCATGCTGCTCGGCACGCTCTATTGCTTCCATTGCTACTTCTTCATCGTCTACCAATTTAGCTGCTTCTTCTGTAGTTAACACACGACGAGCTTCTTTTACTTGCAAACGCCGCTTTTTCTTTTTCTTTGGCATAAGAGAAGAAAATGCATCTTGCATATTTGCACCCATTTGTTCCATGCCCGAACCTTGTAAGGCATCAAACATAGAATGTGTATTTTCAACCACTTCCACCGTTACCCACTCTTCTTCTAACTTGCCAGCTTTTAAGTCAGCAGCAATTTCTCTTCGTTTCACTCGAACTTCAACTTCTGCAGTAGGTTCTTCTTCCTCTTGCTCAAGTTTTTGTCCAAAAAGCATTTCCAACGGATTCTGGCTTGTTTGTTTCTTGCGCATAGAAGGAACCAATAATTTAACGATGCGTTCATTCGCTGCTGTTTCTGCTTGAAATTTTACTGCTTCGAATTTTTCTTCTTTAACAATTCGAACAGCGGCCTCGACCAAATCGCGTACCATCGACTCAACATCGCGTCCTACATAACCAACCTCAGTAAATTTCGTCGCTTCTACTTTGATAAATGGCGCTCCTGTTAACTTAGCAATACGACGAGCGATTTCTGTTTTTCCGACTCCAGTCGGTCCAATCATTAAAATGTTTTTTGGAATTACTTCTCCGCGCATTTCTTCGTCTAATCGATTTCTGCGATAGCGATTTCTTAATGCAATAGCAATTGAACGCTTTGCATCTTTTTGACCAACAATGTATCGATCAAGATGATCCGTAATTTGTCTTGGTGTTAAATCGGTCTGATTCTTCATTAGGACAATTCCTCCACAACAATTTGATGATTGGTATAGACACAAATATCTGCTGCAGTTTCTAGCGCTGACTTAGCAATTTCTGCTGCTGTAAAATGTTCACCTGCGAATTTTTTTAACGCTCGCCCAGCAGCTAATGCATAATTACCACCAGATCCAATAGCTAAGATGCCATCATCTGGTTCAATAACTTCACCTGTTCCAGAGACAAGCAATAGTTCATCTTTATTC